>CALUZQ010000009.1 GCA_944325225.1 uncultured Elusimicrobiales bacterium | reverse complement strand
ACGACGGGGATTATCCTCGGTTCAATCCCCACTGTATCAAAAAAAAAAAACAAATCAAGCCCAGGGGCTGGGCTCCCAACTTGTTACCCGTTCATGCGACTGGGTTAAGCCACACTGCGGGTGCAAGGTTGCTCTCTTACAAAACAACCAGCGAGCCGGGGCAGCCCGTTTGGGCCTTCCAGCCAGCGGGACTCTGCCTTGAACAGGGTTTCGCTAATTACGGTGCTTACGCAATACGGGAATAATAGGTTAGGAATGTTACTGCAAAAGAGAGCCGCCCCGCCCTGTTCTATGCCCGTTCGCGCGACTCGGTTGGGCCACACTGTTTCCGCCATACCGCACCCTATCAAAACAACCCCGAACCGGGGCCTTCCCCCAGATATGATAAAATATATATATGATTTCCCCCTTTCAAATTCTGTCTAAAGATTCCCGTTCCAAAGCCCGCACCGGTATTTTGTACACCAAACACGGCGCGGTGCATACACCGGTTTTTATGCCGGTAGCCACGCAGGCCTGCGTAAAAGCGCTGACCGATGAAGATTTAAAAAACGCCGGAGCCGAGTGTCTGCTTTCTAACACCTATCACTTATACCTGCGCCCTACCACTAAAATTCTGCAGCAAATGGGCGGCATTCACAAATTTATGCACTGGGACGGAAGCGTGCTGACCGACTCGGGCGGATTTCAAGTATATAGCTTATCCAAATTCCGAAAAATTAAGGAAGAAGGCGTAACTTTCCAGTCCCACCACGACGGAAGCAAACACCTGTTCACGCCGGAAAATGTCATTGAATTTGAAAGCGAAATCGGTTCGGATATCTGGACCATGCTGGATGTCTGTATCCATGCCAAAGATCCCTCTAAACACGATGCCCGCGAAGCGCTAAATATCACCAAACGCTGGGCCGAACGCGCGGCTAAAGCTTATGAAAAAACAGTCCCGCAACAACAAATTATTCCCCAGCCGGACGGTTCTTTTCAAGTAGGAAATTCACTTTTATTCGGTATTATTCAAGGGGCTATTTTCCCGGATTTGCGTAAAGAAGCCGCGCAGCATATGGCTTCTTTGCCGACCCACGGTTACTGCATTGGCGGGCTTTCGCTGGGAGAAACATTGGAGCAGATGAACCAATCCGTTTTGGCCGTTACCGATAACCTGCCGGAAAATAAACCCCGCTATTTTATGGGACTGGGAACACCGGTAGAAATTTTAAATTCCATAGAACGGGGCGTAGATATGTTTGACTGCGTCTGGCCTACGCGGGTGGCGCGCAACGGAATGGCCATGACCAGCACCGGGCGGGTAAATATCAAAAACGCCGAATACCGCACCCAGGATATCCCGCTGGACCCCGAATGCGACTGCTATACTTGCCGCCGCTATTCCCGCGCGTATTTATGCCACTTGTACCGCTCGGCGGAACTTACCAGCCATCGGCTGATGAGTATCCACAATATCCGCTTCCTAATCCGGCTGATGGAGCGGGCCCGGGAAGCAATCAAAAACGGTTCTTTCCTGGAATTTAAAGATGAAGTTATCCGCAGCTACCAAAACTTCAAATAGCCGCCGGATTTACCCTATACAAAAACCCCGGAACCTTGGTTCCGGGGTTTTTGCATTCTGAGATTAAAATTCCTGCGCGGGCGCCGGCTCTTTCTTTTTGGGGTCGTACTTCGGCAACAGCGAAAAAAGCGCATAGGCGCTTAACATCTGCAAAGTAAATGCGGCAGAAATAAACACATATTTATATACTTTTAAAGTTTCTACCGAAGGCGCCGGATCTACTAAATAGTAAAACTGGCCGACAATTCGCAACAACGGCACAAAGGTAAAATCGGCATTCGTCAGCAGAGCCAGCATGCCTTGCAAAGCGGCCAATACCGCCACATACCGCTCGTTCAATAAAATAAATATCACCTGGGAAGCATACAACACCAAAAATCCCCCATGCAGCCGCAGCAATATCCCGTTGGACGATAGATCCCTAAACACTAAAAATAAATTGATAAGCGCGCCAAACAGGCAGAAGAAGAAAATAATCTTCACCCATATATTCAGCGAAAAATAGCGTTTTAATAATCCTAGCATAACTCACCGGGAAAGGGCCAATGCCTCTTTTTGCGCATACCGCTTGCGCGCCAGCTCAATCAGCCGGTCTAGGATTTGCCCGTAATCCTCGCCGCTGGCCTCAAACAACTGCGGGAAAAGACTTGTTTCGCTCATACCGGGCAAAGTGTTAATTTCAGAAAAATAGTACGAGCCGTCTTTATCCATCAAAAAATCTACCCGCGCCAACCCGCTGCCGCGCAAGGCACGAAAGATATGCGCGCTGTCCTGCTGCATTTTTTGAGCAATCGTTGCCGGGATATCCGCCGGTACTTTGGTTTCACAGCCGCCGGCTACAATATATTTGGCATTGTAATCAAAAAATTCGCCGGCCAAGCTCCGCAATTCCCCGCAGGAAGATACTTTCAGTTCCGTGTCATCTCCGTAAATCGCACAGAAAATTTCCCGCGCGTGATCTACGCCTTTTTCAATCATCACATCGGTATCAAACTGCAGTGCAAACTGCACGGCCTCGTACAGCTGGCTTAGGTCTTTCACTTTCCGAACCCCAACCGATGACCCCAGCCGAACGGGTTTTACAAACACCGGCAGTCCCGTTTCCAACACCCATTTTTCTAAGTCCCCGCGGTCATAGGATTTAAATTTGGATACCACCCGATACGGCAATACCGGTGCGCCGGCTTCGCGGGCCATTAGCTTAGAAATTTCTTTATCCATACCCATCGCCGAGGCCAGCACCCCACAGCCGACATACGCCACCTGTAAAGTTTCCAAAAATCCCTGCATGGTGCCGTCCTCACAGTTGGTTCCGTGCAAAACCGGGAAAAACACATCGGCCTTTAAGGAGAAAGAACCGTCCGATGACGCCAAGTGAAACTCCGGCTGTAAAACCGGCGTAATGGGTTTATCCTGCGCGGTTTGGGGGCCGCAGGTTTTCTGTAAAAACCAATACCCTTGCCTGCTGATAAAAACGGGATAAATTTGATATTTGTCCTTTTGGGCGGCCAACATACGGCAAACGGTCTGCGCGCTGTGAATGGATACTTCATGCTCGGTGGACTTGCCGCCATATAAAACAACTACTTTTAACAATGCCATTTTAAGATTCCTTCATAAAAGGCCTGATGAAATTCACCAGGCCGAATTCTATCTATCTTCCCGAAAAATAGACCATTTCATTCGTCCGATAAAGCTGTCTGTTTTCTCCAAAAAGTCTTCCCCGTCAAAAAGCGGCTGCGGCTGAGGAACGGGGTCGGCCACTTTGATTTCGGGCAAATCGGCTTCGGTCATTACTTTGGGCTGAGCCGTTTCCTTTATTTCAACAGGTTTTTCCGACAGAGGCACCCGAGAGTCGTTTTGCGGCTTAGCGTCAGCCGGCGCAACGGCCGGATCCGCCAGCGGCTGCTTGGGCAAGGGTTCTTGCTCAAGAGATTCTTTCACCGCCGGAACAACCGATGCAGCAGGGCTGGCCGCTGTTTCTTCAGCCGCCATCGCCGGTTTCTGCGGCGGTTTGGGAGCGGCCTTGCGAAGGACCTCTTCTTTCGTCGCGCGTTCTTTTTCCTGTACCAACCGGGCGGCCAGCAACGCCGCGCTTTGATTGCGCAGCTGTTGGTTTTCTTTGGCCAATTCCTTTGTTTCGGTTTCTAATTTTTCGGTGCGTTTTTTAAGTTCTTGCCCAGCCAGTGATAATTCCGCCTTTTCGCGTTCCAAGGCGGCCTTTTGCTGGTTTAAATCATGGATATTTTGGGATAAAGCTTCTTTTTCCGAATCCAACTGACGGGCGCGGATATCCAAAGAATCTTTCTCTTTGGCCAAATACGCCACCCGGGAAGCAAGACCTTCTTTTTCCCGGGATAAACTTTCCGTCTGGAAACGCAAGGATTCTTTTTCCCGCGTCAAATTTTCTGTTTGGGCCGAAAGCGCTTGCTTTTGGGCATTCAGTTCGGCCGCTTGAGAAGCCAACCCTTCCTTTTCGCGGGTAAGATTTTCCGTTCGGGCTTCCAGGGCGGCTTTTTCCTGCTCCAGATGGCCGGCCCGAGCGGCCAATTCTTCATTCTGGCGCGTCAAATTTTCCCGCTCGGCGGACAACTCGCTTTTTTCACGCGATAAAAACTCGGCACGGCCGCTCAGTTCTTCTTTTTCACGCGCCAACTGTTCGGCCTGAGCGGTCAATGCTTCGTTTTGGCGCGCTAAATTTTCCCGCTCGGCAGACAGCTCGCTCTTTTCACGCGATAAAAACTCAGCCCGGCCGCTCAGTTCCTCTTTTTCACGCGCCAACTGTTCGGCCTGAGCGGTCAATGTTTCATTCTGACGCGCTAAATTTTCCCGCTCGGCAGATAAAGCTTCGTTTTGGGCTCCCCACTGGGCCGCTTGAGAAACCAGCCCTTCTTTCTCCTGTGCCAATTCTTCGGCACGCATATACATTTGTTCTTTCTCGCGGGAAAGCGTTTCATTGGCGTTCTGCAACGACGCATTCTGCTGGGAAAGCTCTTCGTTATGATGCGTTAATTCTTCATTCTGCTGGCCCAGCACTTCAATTTTATGCTTCAGCTGCTCAATAACGGCGTCGTTGCTATTAATTTTTTCCAGCAGTTCTTGGAAATTCTTTTCCAGCAGTTCTTTTTCCTGCCGCACCGCTTCCAGCGACGCCTGCGCCTGCTCCAACTGCGCAGCCAACCCGTCGCGCTGATCCTCCAGGGCGCGCAGCCGTTCGGAGAACACTGCCAGCTGTTTCTGAGCCCTTTTGGAATTGTTTTCCTGCAGCGAGGCCATCTCCGCTTTCAGTGCCAGCAATTCCCGTTCTTTGGCCTCTAGGCGGGAAAGCGCCTCTTCTTTCTCGGCGGCGGCTTTATGCAGTTTTAGATTTTCCGCTTTCAGCGATTCAATTTCTTCCACCTGTTTCATACAGGTATCGGAAATTTGCTGCAACTGATTTTCCAAACTGGAAACTTTTTGTTGGTATTCTTGCTTAATAGAAATGATGCGCCCTTCAAAATCAAAGGATTTAAAGCGTTCTTCGGCGGCGGTCAGCTGGTCGCGCAGGGAGAGGATTTCTTTGGCCTGCTCCGCCGATTTTTTAAGCGCTTCCAGCTTTTCCTGCTGGACTTTTTTAATTTCGCGGTCCAACGCACTGTTGACGGCTTTAAGCTGAGAGGCCTTTTGCCGCAAGCTGGAAATAATGCGCTCTTTTTCTTCCCGCTCGGTATTTGTTTGCCCAGCGGTGTGGCCGTCGGCCTGGTAATGGTAAATAGCGGTATGGTCGGCATCGCCAGCTTTAAAAGCCGGAGGAACCGGGTCAAAACTGCGCTGTATAGCGGGCTCCCGATAAGCCATTCGGTCCTGCTGGGCGCGGGAGAGATTTTCTACACTGGCTTTTAAATTGGCAATCGTACGGGACAGGTGCTCCAAAAACGCATCTTTATCTTTTTGGCGTTCCATGGCTTCCCGGGTGCGGGCCAGCTCGGAAAGAATCATCTGGTTTTGCGCGGCGGACGCTTCAAAGCGTTCTTCCAGCTCCAGAATTTTCTTTTCCAATTTTTCAAAGGACCGTTCGTATTGGGCGGGTTTAGCCGGGACGGAACTCTCGCGGGGAGTATAGTGGGACTCGGGAATATTCACTCCCGGAAAGCTTTGTTCTTTAAATTTTTCTAAAAACTGGGCGATATCCCCGTGTCCGTCAAATTGGTTGTTGTCTAAGGCCATGATGATTCCCCGTCCTAAAAATACTTACATTAAATTTAACCACAAACGCCCCGCTACTGTCAACCCCGTTTCTGACGGAAAACCACCTATGTATCCGCACATTACAAACGCAGTTTTCCGCGCACCGCGCCTACCAGGTAAAAAGAACCGGTGCACAGCACCCGCGGCGATTTTTTAGCTAGCGCCCATGCCTTTTTCCAATCCGGTTCAAACAAAATCTTCGCTTTTTTGGGAAGCGCCGCAAAAAGATCCGCCTGGTTGGCCGCTCGTGCAGACGGCGGAACCGTTAAAATAATCCGCTCAAAATGCGGACATAAAAGAGCAAGCATTTTTTTGTAATCTTTATCTTTCATAAATCCGCATAAGAGGGTGGTATCGTGCGTAAAAGGCGTCTTTTGCCAAAAATCCATCAGCAGTTCCACGGCCTGGGGGTTATGGGCGCCGTCCAGCACCAGGGTATTATCCCTGGTTCGGATTACTTCAAACCGGCCGGGCAAACATACACTTTCTAAACCGCGCCGCACGGCCTCCTCAGACAGCGAAAGCCGTTTGGCGGCCTGATAGGTTACACACGCATTGATTGTTTGGCGCCGGCCAAGAGCGTGCAAAATCCATTCCTGATGATCCCGGGTATGCAAAACGGTTTGGTTGTTCACAAAGTCATACGCGTATTCATAAAAGGGTTCACCTTCGCTCACAAAATACAGCGGGGCGTTTTTTTCTTTAGCGGTCCGGCGGATTTCGTCACGCGCGGCCGGGTTGACCGTGCCGCTTATTACCGGCACTCCCGGTTTGATAATACCGGCCTTTTCGCGGGCAATCTGCGCCAAACTGGAACCCAGATACTGCATATGGTCCAACCCGATGGAAGTAATTACGCTTAAAACAGGACGGCACACATTGGTTGGATCTTTGCGGCCGCCTAAGCCCGTTTCCAAAACGACATATTGTACTTGCTGTTTGGCAAAATACCACAAAGCGGCGGCTGTTAAAATTTCAAAAAAATTTAGTTCCTCCTCTTCTTCTTGGAACACTTCCAGCACCGCTTGTGAAAAACGCGGTTTGGAGATGGCTTTGCTGTTGATTTGGATTCTTTCGGTCGGGGAAACTAAATGAGGGGAAACAAAAAGCCCCGTTTTGTAGCCGGCGCATTCCAGCGTGCGGGCCAGCATGGCACTGACAGATCCTTTCCCGTTCGTACCGGCCACATGGATTATTTTGTATTGCTGCTGCGGATTTCCCAACCGTTCCAGCAACTCGCCAAAACCGTCCAATCCGGCCCCGCAGCCAATACCGGAACGCTTGAGAATGTAATTAAATACGATATCAAAACTCATTTTTATCCGGGTTGAACCGTCTTATATCCGCTCCCAAAGCGGTTAATTTTTGTTCTAAATTTTCATAGCCGCGGTCAATGTGATAAACGCGCTCCACTTCCGTTTCGCCTTTGGCGCATAATCCGGCGATGACCAAAGCCATTCCGCCGCGCAGGTCGGACGCCTGCACATGCGCAGCCGACAGTTCTTTTACGCCCGTTATGCGCGCGACGCTCTTTTCGGTTACAATCTGCGCCCCCATGCGCACCAATTCCGGCGCGTGCATAAAACGGTTTTCAAAAATATCTTCATCTACTTCCGCCGTTCCTTCGCACAAAGTCATCAGCGTCATCCACGGGGCCTGCAAATCGGTGGCAAAACCCGGATACGGCGCCGTGCGAATACGCACCGGCTGAATGGGCCCTTCATAAGCCCGCACCCGGACGGCATCTTCGGTAATTTCCAGCGGGAAGCCGGCTTCCTGCAGGTCCTCCCACAAAATGGAGTTATGCTCCGGCACGCACCCCGCCACGGTTACTTCGCCGCGGGTCGCACAGGCCGCCAGCACATAAGAACCCGTTTCTATCCGGTCGGCCACTACGGTATGTTCCGCCCCGTGCAGGGCCGTTTTTCCGTGCACCGCAATTTGGCCTTTCTCCCCCACGCGGATATCCGCCCCCATTTTAGTTAAGAAAGCAATCACATCATCTACTTCCGGCTCTTTGGCCACATTTTCCAAAACGGTCTCCCCAGGAATTAAACACGCGCACATCAGTAAATTCTGCGTAGCCCCCACACTGGGGAAACGAAGCACAATTTTAGCCGGCACCAATTCGTTGGCGTGAAGAATCACATTTCCGGCTTTGGTTTCGCAAACGGCGCCCAATTTTTCAAATCCTTTCAAATGAATATCCACCGGACGCACGCCAATAGCACAGCCGCCGGGCAGCGGGATTTCGGCCGTTTTAAACCGGGCTAATAAGGGGCCGGCCACCCAGAAACTGGCGCGCATTTGTTTAACCAATTCGTAAGGCAGGGTATTTTTGAGGGTACCGTCGGCCGTAATCGTAACGGTATTATTGCTGTATTCCACTTTTTTGCCCAGATATTCCAAAATTTTAAGCGTTGTACGCACATCGCGCAAGTTGGGCACGCGGTGCAATACGCACGGTTCATCGGTCAGCAAGGTGGCTACCAAAATGGGAAGCGCCGCGTTTTTGCTGCCGCTGATATGAACGGTTCCTTTTAATTTTCTGCCGCCGTGAATCATAAATCGGTCCATAAGTTCTCCTAAGCTGAAAGATTAAATTTTGCGGGCCAATACAAACCGCTCTATGTTAAATATATCTTTTTTTACTTCGGGCTTCCACCCGATTTCCGCCAGCCCCCTGGCCAGGGCCGCGGGTTGGCCTTTACAAAGCTCCAGTGCCAATAACCCGCCGGGCTTCAAATAGCCGTCGGCCGCTTCACATAACGGGCGCGTAATTGCATATCCGTCCGCACCGCCGTCCAACGCCAGCCGCGGCTCGTGCTTGACTTCGCGGGTAAGCCCCGCCAAATCCGCCGTTGGAATATACGGCGGATTGGAAACAATTAAATCAAAAGTTCCCATTACCTGTTCCCACAAGTCGCTCTGCAGGAACTGAATGCGGTGTTCCACCCGGTGCAGCCGGGCGTTTTCCTGCGCAACTTGTAAAGCGGCGGGCGAAATATCCACCGCCAGCACCACCGCCTGCGGAAACTGATTCGCCAAAGCCACCGCAATACAGCCGCTGCCGGTGCACATATCCAAAAATTCATATCGCTTCCGGCGGTCAAAACGGGCGGCGCACAACTCCACCAATTCTTCGGTTTCCGGGCGGGGCGTCAGCACATCGGGCGTAACGCGGATATCCAACCCGCAAAATGACTGCACGCCTATAATATGCGAAAGCGGCTCGCCTTTTTCTTTGCGGGCCAACATACGCAAAAATGTTTCCCGTGCTTCCGGCGAAACAGCCGCCTGGGCATTTGCCAATACCCAAGTGCGGCTGACGCCCAACGCATAAGCCAAAAGCCACTGGGCGTTGGCCTGTGGTTCATCAGATCCGGCGGCAGTAAGGCGTTGTTCGGCTTCTTGTAAAAGTTGAAAAATAGACATCGCGCGTCCTTGTAAAAAAGCCGGACGGCAAAACCACCGTCCGGCAGAATGTGGGAACAATCCGTTAAATTTGCAGATTTTTTAATTTCTGTTCCACACGGTACGCCCGCAAATCTTCCAAAATGGGCTCAATGGCTCCTTCCATAATTTCCAGCAGGTTATGGTAGGATTTGTCGGTACGGTGATCCGTTACGCGGCTTTGCGGAAAGTTATAGGTGCGGATTTTTTCCGACCGGTCCCCCGTGCCTACCTGGGCTTTGCGTTCGTCGTAAATTTCTTTGTTGCGTTTTTCTTCTTCAATCTGATAGAGTTTGGCGCGCAGCATGGCCATGGCTTTTTCGCGGTTTTTGCCTTGATGCCGTTCCTCCCGGCAGGAAACCACAATGCCCGTGGGTTTATGGATAATGCGTACGGCCGTTTCCACCTTATTGACATTCTGGCCGCCCGCCCCGCCGGAACGGCAGGTTTCCATTTCCAAATCTTCCGGGCGGATTTCAATATCAATTTCTTCGGCCTCCGGCATAATGGCTACGGTAACCGTAGAAGTATGTACGCGGCCGGCCGTTTCGGTATCCGGCACGCGCTGTACCCGGTGGGTGCCTGCTTCGTTGCGAAGCCAGGAGTAGGCGCCGTCCCCTTTAATAAACATACTCACATATTTGCACCCTTTTAAACCGGTAGGGGTATATTCCAAAATTTCCGTGGTCCAGCCCTTCGTTTGAGCAAAATGCTGATACACGCGCAAAAGTTCCGCGGCGAACAGAGCCGATTCGTCCCCCCCGGCCCCGGGACGAATTTCCAAATAAATGTTCTTGGAATCGTTTGGATCGGGCGGAATAACTAAAATACGCAGTTCTTTTTGCAGCTGAGGCAGTTTGGCTTCCAGCTCGGCCAATTCTTCCGCCGCCATTTTGACGAGTTCTTTGTCTTCGCCGGCTTCAATCATGGCGCGGTCGTCGGCGATGGCTTTTTCAGTAGCGTTAATTTCTTGTTCTTTCTCAATGATGGGTTTTAAAAAAGCATGGCGTTTGGCTTTAACGGCCAATTCCTGGCTGGAAAGATTCCCGGAAGAAAGTTCCTCTTCCAACTGTTTAAATTCGGTTACATATTTGGTGGTATCCATAACAATCCTTACTGCAAAAAATTCGGCGGACTACAAAGAAAAAGAGCAGACCCCCTTGCGGACAGTCTGCTCTTTAATAAAACGGCTGCTATTTAGCTTCGGCTTCGGCTTTTTTGGCAGCTGCTTTTTTAGCGGCCGGCTTTTTAGCGGCGGCTTTTTTGGCAACAGCCGGTTTTTTAGCCAGCTTGGCTTTGGCTTTTACTTCAGTTTTCGGTTTGCGGACCAAAGTTTTGCCTTCGGTTTTCGCAAAGCGTTTATTGAATTTTTCCACCATACCTTCGGTGTCCAGTAATTTTTGTTTGCCGGTAAAGAAGGGGTGGCAGGCAGAGCAGATATCCAGCTTTAAAGTTTTGGCCGTAGAGCGGGTCATAAATTTATTCCCGCACGCGCAGACGGCTTCTACGAATTCGTAAGTAGGGTGTATTTTCTCTTTCATTTTAGTCTTCCTTTAAAAATCTTATAGTTTATTTTACCATATCTTGCGGGCTTTGGGAAAGCAAATTCTTTCCCGCCGCCCAGCTAAAAGGCGTTGACTTCCATTTGTTTAAAAAAGTCTTTATTGGACTTGGTGGAAGATAATTTTTCCAGCAAAAGCGTCATGGCGTCCACCGAGCTCAACGGCGCCAGCACTTTACGCATAATCCAGACTTTGTTCAGTTCGTCCTCGCTGAGCAGCAAGTTTTCTTTGCGGGTGGAACTGCGGTTGATGTCCACCGCCGGGAAGATGCGCCGCTCGGAGAGTTTGCGGTCCAGGCACAATTCGCTGTTGCCGGTTCCTTTGAATTCTTCAAAGATTACCTCGTCCATACGGCTGCCGGTTTCAATCATCGCCGTGGCGATAATCGTCAGCGAGCCGCCTTCTTCAATGTTGCGGGCCGCCCCCAAAAAGCGTTTGGGTTTTTGCAAAGAAGTAGCTTCCAGCCCGCCGGTCAGCACACGGCCGGAGGACGGCGCCACCGTGTTGTAAGCACGGGCCAAACGGGTGATAGAGTCCAACAAAATGACCACATCTTTGCCTTGTTCGGCCAGGCGTTTGGCTTTTTCCAGCACCATTTCGGCCACTTGCACATGGCGGTCGGCGGGTTCGTCAAAGGTAGAAGCCACCACTTCGCCCTTTACGCTGCGGCTCATATCCGTTACTTCTTCGGGGCGTTCGTCAATTAAAAGCACCATTAAGACGGCGTCCTTATGATTTTCCGCAATAGAGTGGGCGATGGCCTGCAAAATCATCGTTTTACCGCTTTTGGGCGGCGCCACGATAAGGGCGCGCTGCCCTTTGCCGATAGGCGCAATCAAGTCAATCACGCGCTGAGTAAGGGAAGATTTGTCTATTTCCAGCGTAAAGCGTTCGTTGGGGTGCAGCGGGGTTAAGTTTTCAAACAGCGGGCGGTTATATACTTTATCCGAATCCAGCCCGTTTACTTTCTGCACCTGGAGCATCGCAAAAAAGCGTTCATTGTCTTTCGGCGGACGAATCAACCCTTCAATCGTGTCGCCTTTGCGCAGCCCAAAGCGTTTAATTTGGGAAGGAGAAACATAAATATCTTCCGCACCGGCCAGGTAATTATTTTCTTCCGAGCGCAAAAAACCAAATCCGTCGGGCAGAATCTCCAACACGCCGCCGCCGTAAACGGAACCGTTCTGTTTGGCCTGTACGGCAATAATGCGGCCGATGAGTTCCTGTTTTCTCAGCCCGGAAATATCTTCCAAATTATAATTGACGGCCAATTTAGTCAGCTCCGGCATGCTCAGTTTATTAAGTGCCCGGGCGTCCATCGGTTTGGCGCCGTTCGGCTGGCGCGGCGCTACGGCAGCGGCACCCGCCGGTTTGGGGGCACAGCGCATCGGGCGTGCCGGGCGTTGGATCTTGGTTTCGTCCGCCGCGGCCGGTCTGGACGGTTTGGTTTCTTTGGCAGGTTTTGCAATTTTTTCCTGCGGGATATTTTCTTGCATTGTAACTCCTTACTTTACTCCATAAATATACTCTAAGCCCTTACAAAGGCGTTGGATTTTTAATCCTAAATCGGTTTTGCTGCCCCGGTTGGCCAGCACAATATCTGCCCGGCGCACTTTTTCATGCTCCGACAACTGCCCGGCCAAACGGCGTTTGTATTCGGCCAAAGTCAGCCCCCGCTGTTTTAAACGAGCCGGCAGGGAATCTTCGTCCCCCAACACCACGATATTTAAATCGGTTAACCGATCCCAGCCCGCTTCAAACAAAAGAGGTACTTCAAAAACTACCAATTGCTTATCCGTATGTTTAATCCGTTCGGCGGCCAGTTTGAGCACTTTGGGATGAAGGTATTGTTCCAGCTTCTGCCGCTGCGCCGGGTGTGCAAATACGCACCGCGCCACCGCGGCCGGTTCCCACGAACCGAACCATTTTGCCAGTTGTTGCTGCACAGCCGGCGTTTGGTACAAGCCATGCACAAGCTCGTCGGCCGAGATCACTTCGGCCCCGCTCCGGGCAAAGTACGACAACGCCGTACTCTTGCCGCTTAATATACTTCCGGTGAGTCCAACTACCAGCTTCTCTTTAGCGCGTAGATTCATAAAGGCAGTTTTTCCAGCTCATACCAATTTTTACCGGCTTTTGCGCTGGCCAAAAGAGGCACCCGCAGCCGCACCGCATTTTGCATTAACTCTTTAATGCGGGCGGCGGTTTCGCCCACGCGGTCCTGCGGAATTTCAAAAATCAGTTCATCATGCACCTGCATCGTCATTTGTACAGGCGTACCGCGATACGCGGTAAATACATCTATCATCGCTTTTTTGATAATGTCGGCCGAGCCGCCCTGCACAATGGTATTAATAGCAGCCCGCTGGGCAAAAGATGCCATGGAGCCGACTCCCATATTAAACTCCGGCAGATAACGCACATGGCCCAACATGGTTTTGACATATCCGTTCTGGCGGGCGGACGCGATATTTTTATCAATCCATTCACGCACCACACGGTAATTCTTAAAATAATTGTCTATGTATTCTTTTGCTTCACGCAACGATATGCCAAGCGATTGGGAAAGCCCCATGGGGCCCTGTCCATAAATGATACCAAAATTAATTGCTTTTGCACTAGAGCGCATCTGATCGGTAACCATCAGCGGCATTACCCCAAAAATTTGGGCGGCGGTTTGGGTGTGAATGTCTCCCCCGTCCCAAAACGACTGCATAAGCACCGGATCCTGGCTTTCGTGGGCCAGCACGCGCAGGTCAATTTGGGAATAGTCCACACTCAAAAGCACTTTTCCCGGCGCGGCGCAAAACGCTTTGCGCAAGAGCCGCCCTTTTTCGGTGCGGACGGGGATATTTTGCAAATTGGGGCTGGAACTGGAAAGCCGGCCCGTAACGGTGCCCGTCTGGTCCAGGTAGGAATGCACTTTATCGTTTTCATCGGCCATTAAAAGCAGGTTATCCACATAAGTCGCTTTTAATTTATTGCTGGCGCGATACTCCAAAATAGCACGGGCAACGGGATAGGTTTGGGCAATTTGTTCCAACACTTCTTCGTCCGTGGAATAACCCGTTTTCGTTTTTTTGACCGGCGGAATTTTCATTTCTTCAAACAATAAAGTTCCCAGCTGTTTGGTGGAATTAATATTCACGGGATATCCCGCGCGGGCGTCAATATCTTTTTGTAATTGGTTGATTTCCTGTTCCAACAGGGCTTTAAAACTTTCCAGCCAGCCCGGGTCCACCCGGAAACCGGCAAATTCCATATCCGAAAGCACCATCATCAGCGGCAGTTCCAGCGTTTGATACAGTTCATACTGGCCGCTTTCCTGCAGTTTTTGCGTCAGGATTTCCTTCAAACGCCAGATAAATCGGTTATATTCCTGCATTAACAGCAGGGGATCCTCTTCACTGACGGTGGCTGAAAAATACTCCAAACACGCGCCCGAAAAACTCAAATCGCCCGACGGATTAAGCAAATAACGGGCCAAACGGGCGTCAAAACAAGTAATAAACTGCCCCTGTACATTGATATCCAGTTCACGCAAAGTCAGCTTTAAATCATAGCCGATTTTTTCTACCGCATCATTTTGTATCAATTTTTTAAGGGATTCCAATTCCCACGGCTGTACTTCGGACAAAGGAGCGATAGCTGCTTCGCGTTCGCTTACCCCCAGCGCCAACAATTCTTCCTGCGTATGCACAAACAAGCGGCCTTGCCGTTGGGCCCGGTCCAACACTTCGCTTATTTTTAAATCCGCCTGAGCCGCCGGCGCTGCGACCGGCGCAACCGGCCGGGGCGCTTGGAGAAAATCCAACAAATTTTTAAATTCATAATGGGCAAATAACGCCGAAAGCTTTTCTTTATCCGGCGAGTGGACCCGGTAATCATCTAACGAAAACGCCATTTTTAAATCAGGATCCAGCACCACCAGCTGTTTGGAGAGCAGGGCCTCGCCTTCATGGGTCAAAATCTTTTGAGCCAAAGCCGGCTTTAAATCCGGATTATCGTTTTGGGCGGCGCGGATAATGTCTTCCAAATGGCCGAATTTCTGGATTAAATCTACGGCGCTTTTGGGGCCCACCCCTTTAATGCCCGGGATATTGTCCGCCGCGTCTCCTACAATCGCAAAATAATCCGGCAGGAAAGGAACTTCTACCCCAAATTTTTCCTTGGCGGCCTCCGGCCCTTTAAAACCGTCTTTCCCCCCCGAAGGCCAGATATGAATATACTCATTTAAAAATTGATAAACATCTTTGTCCGAAGTAACCAATACGCTGGGCACCTGCTGTTTGGCCGCATTGAGCGCCAAAAAAGCCATTAAATCGTCGGCCTCTATGCCCTGCTGCGCCACAACGCGCAATCCCAAAGTTTCCACCAATTCCCGTGCTAAATCCAGTTGACTGATTAACGCATCGTCTGGTTTTTTGCGGTTGGCTTTATAGGAAGGGAGCAGCGTTTTGCGCCGCGCACAGCCGCCGGGCGAATCAAAACACACCGCTACATAAGCCGGGTTTTGTTCCCGCAGCATTTTGATCAACCATCTTAAAAAACCATACAGCGCCCCCACTTCCTGCCCAAAAGAAGTAGATAATTTGGGCAGCGCATGGTAATTGCGGTGTAAGAAACCGTGGGCATCAATCAGAAAAAATTGGGGAGAAAAATTTTTCATACTCAAAGGCGGGACACTGGAAAAATAACCCGCTCCCTAACACACAGGGAGCGGGATGACGGCTATTTCAAAGCATTGATTTTAGCTTCTAGGGCTTTTTTCAAGTCGTCTTTTATTTTGCTTGAATACCCTTTTTTGGAATACATCACAGCGTCGTTATAAACCACCACAAAAGTCGGCAGCCCGTCGGCGCTCCACACATCTTTCAAATAAGTTCCGTTCGGAGCCGGCACATCTTGATCCACATCCAACACAAAGAAATGCACATTCTTATCGGCTTGGTATTTCTTCATCAACTCCGGGAAAAGCTCCTGTTTGGCCACGCGGCAAGGGCCGCAGTAAACTGCGGAAAACATAACCACATATACTTCATCTTTTTGCATCGTTGCATATGCTTCACTGGTCAGTGTAGGCAATACAGGGGCCGGCTGTCCGGCGCGGACCTCCTGCACTCCGGCAAACACCGCCAACAAAACAAACGCAAAAAATAATATTTTTTTCATACGAACACCTTTTTTCTTACAGCAAGGCGTTTAATTTTTCCTGCAAAGCCGCCTTGGATTGCAATCCCACCGTCTGGCCGGCCATTTGCCCGTCTTTAAAAAACAGAATGGTGGGAATGGAGGTAATGCGGTATTTGGAACTTGTGTCGGGGCCTTCGTCCACATTCAATTTGCATACTTTTACTTTGCCGGCATATTCTTTGGCAATTTCTTCCACTACCGGTCCCAACATACGGCACGGCCCGCACCACGACGCCCAAAAATCCACCATTACCGGACCTTTATAATTCAATACTTCCGCTTCAAAATTGTGATCGTTCAAAATTACTTCGCTCATTTTAATTCCTCATATACTATATAAAATAGAAATACCCCTATATTGTAAGACTACCAGACAAAAAGCCCCTTGTCAAGCCGTTTTCACAACGACCCGGTGGCTTCTTTCCTCCGGACTAGACTTTTTCACAATAAACCAATTCATATTTCACACTGCCCCAGAAATACAAAAAACAGGGAGCAATTTCTTGCCCCCTGTAAAAGCTTACCAACGAGATCTTCTGGGGCCCCCAAAACCGCCGCCAGACGGAGGTTTAATGGAAATGATACCACCGCCTGTCCCCCCAGGTTTGGAAGGCCGCGAAACTGTACCGCCGCCGGAAGACCAGCTTCCGCCCGGACTACCGGACGACCCGCTGCTGGAAGATCCGCTGCTGGAAGATCCGCTGCTGGAAGATCCGCTGCTGGAAGATCCGCTGCTGGAAGATCCGCTGCTGGTAGAAGAGGTGCCTTTTTTATACCCGGTACAGGAAGTAGAGCACGAAGCATATTTGGCACAATAATAAGTGGTAGTAGTCGTGGTTGAACTTCCACCCGATCCTCCGTTCTCTACACATTTTTGCAATTTGCCATTATTACAGCAAGTCTGCCCCACGGTGCTGGAAGAACAGGTCATACCTGTACAAGAGATAGCATTGGCAAACCCGCTGCCGCCGCTGGAACAAGACGAACCTGTAGAGCCCCACGCATATCCCCCGCTGCTGCCGTCAAAGTTGGGAGAAGAAGAAGACGAAGAGCAGGTTCGGTAACACTTCGTATTAGAAGTGGACTCGTTGGCACAGCAATAATCCCACCGGTTCATATAAGCGGAAGTACTGAAATCCACATTACAAATTTCATCCTTGCCGCTGCCGCTGCTGCCACCGCTGCTGGAAGAACATTCGTCTGCTGTTTTACTGCACGATCCCCAGGAGCCGGTAGTCCAAGATCCGGTGCTGGTATTACAAGTTACAGAACGAGTTTGGGTTCCGCAGCCGTTGCATGAGCGGGAAGTATCCGGTTTAGTACCCGTACATTCACAGTCGTCTGCTATACTGCAGCTGCCCCAGGCGCCCCAGGTACCGGTTGTCGTATCACAAACACGCGTTTGCGTCCCTTTATTTTGGCAGCCGCAGGACTGCGTGGCAGAACCTACACATTCTATAACAATCGGTTCCCCTTCACACTCGGCGCCGCTTTGATAATCCGCCCGGGCAATTAAATCGCTGCACAGCGGATAATCTTTATTTAATTTAGCGCATTCTTCTTCGCTTTCACAGCACAACCGCCCGTCGGCATACGACGGCATTTTAAGCGTATAGCCATATTTGCCTTTGCTCTGCGCCTGCATGCCGGTAGTCGTTAAGCTGTAGCTGAAGTTTTTGCTTTCTTTAGAGGGAACAGTGGACGCTATTTCTGCAATATCCGTTATATATTTCTTATCCAGCGTACAGCGTTTTTCCTGTTCCGTGCGAACAGCCGCCATCATTTCTTCGGCTTCTGTTGTTTTACGCGTTTCTATCACTTTGCTAAACTTAGGCAACGCCACCGCGGAGAGAACCCCTATCACAATGACCACCACCAACAGTTCAGTCAGTGTAAACGCTTTCTTTTTGGTATAAAATCTCATTTTCCTCCTCCTACACACCAAAATAGAGATTTTCGGGCAGATAACGACTCTACTGAAAGAGTATTTTCTGCCGTCTTTATTATTCTATATAAAAAACAGAACAAGTCAAGGGGGGCACGAATTCCCCTCTTTTCCAAAATCCTGCCATATACAAAAGTTTAAAAAGTATTGTACAATGACTTCACATACAGGAGCGTCGCTATGAAAGAAAAATTAATTTGTATTGCCACTCCCTCCGGCCGAACCTATTACCGGGCGATTCCGCTGGCAAAAGAATTTTTAGATAAAGAACAAAACATCGTTAACACCACCGGCGAATTGCCCGACGGCGAAGTTACGGAATTGACCGTTTCTTCCGCTACGGTTAAAAACTTTTCCGGTGGAAAGTTAAACGGAAAAGTAGAAGTTATCAATTTATTGGACAATACCGTTACTTACTCTGAACAATACGAAAATGGACGGCTGGTCAGCATTACGGAACAAAACCCAGAAAAAAGCAGCCCCGCTATAACCAAGGAAGAAAAATCTGTACGCTCCTATCCGGGCACGGTTCTAAAAAGCAATAAAAACACCAATTCCTTTTATATAGACGGAAAAGAAATCGCCGAAGAAACCCTTTCCTCCAACGGTGCCACTTTAGAAATTTTAGGCACGATTCCAGACGGTGAAGTAAAAGAATTCAGCGATAACGGACAAATTAAAACAGAAGCCCATTATAAAAACAATAAATTACACGGCCCCCTGCTTCGCTATTCCGAAACCGGCACATTGCTTTCGCGGGAAGAATACGCCGAAGGCATCTTACAGGGGCCGGCTGAATACTTTACCCCTTTTAAAAACGATATGCTCTACGCCCGCTGTACCTATAAAAATTCTTTTTTGGACGGGGAACGCACCGTTACCCAAAAAGACGGCACCCTGCGGCAAAAAGAGTATTATAAGCACGGCCGGCTGCACGGAAAACGAGAATCTTTTTATCCGAATGGAAAACTGGAAAGCGAAGAAAATTATCTGGACGGGAAATGTCATGGGGAACGGCTTTTGTATTTTCCGTCGGGAGAAATCTGGTTTCGGGAACATTACAACAACGGCCGATTGGACGGAGAACGGCTGGGATACTTTGCCAGCGGCAAAGTACGGCTGGAAGAATTTTATGCCGAAGGCGTACTGGAAGGTAAACGCAATATCTATGCCGAAAACGGAGAACTGCTGACTACCGAAGAATACCATTGGGGTTCTTTAGTGCATAATACGGACCGGAAATTGAAATGAAAACAACGCTTTTTTGTCCCGCCAAAGTAAATCTCTTTTTAGAGGTAACCGGCAAACGCCCGGACGGCTATCACGAACTAGCAACCTTGTTTGCCAAAATTAACCTGGGGGATACCCTCACTTTGGAAGCAGTTCCCGCTTCGCAAACGGATATATCCTTAACGCTCACCGGCCCGGTGGCGCCGTTGCTTAGCGCCGGCCCGGATAACTTGGCCTGCCGGGCGGCCCGGGTATTTCTGGAGCATTTTCACCTAACGGCCCGTATTGAGATGACGCTGGAAAAACATACCCCCACCGGCGCCGGATTAGGCGGAGGTTCTTCCGATGCGGCCGGCGTGCTGCGGGCGTTATGCCAGTTGTTCCAAAAAGACCTGACGGAGCTGCTGCCCGCCGCAGCGAAACTGGGCGCAGATGTTCCGCTGTTCTTATATGAAGATACTTTTTTAAAAGGAGAAGGCATCGGCGAGAAACTAACCCCCGTTCCCGCCCCCGGACCGCTGCCCTGGCTGGTGCTGGTATATCCCAACACGGCGGTCCCGACCAAAGGAGTATTTGCCCGGCTGAAGTTGCCGCCTACAAAAGCCGTCTTGACAAATAGCTCTAATTTAGATAAATTAATAACATACCTAAGATGTGGCAGTCCTTTAGCCAGCTGGAAGCAGTTGCTGTTCAACCGGCTGGAGGAGTGCGTTGTTCCTTTTACAAACTCTGTACGAAATGTGCTGCTCGATTTGAGAAAAACAAATACAGATGCAGTTTTAATGTCCGGTTCCGGCTCCACGGTTTTTGCTTTAGTTGAAACTGAAAAGGATGCAAAAAATTTGGTAAGTAAATTACAAAACAAGGAACGGATAGTTTTCTTTACGACATTTCATAGGAGCTTAAAGGATGAAAATAACGGAAATACGAATACATCTTATGGGAGAGGATCGCCTGAAAGCGTTTGCAAGCGTAACCTTTGACGATTCTTTTGTAGTTCGTAATATGAAAGTTGTAGAAGGAACGAAGGGCGTATTTCTCTGTATGCCTTCCCGAAAATTACCCGATGGGACCCATAAAGATATGGTACACCCCATTAATCAGGAATTTAGGGAGTACTTGGAAGAAAATGTTTTAAAGGCCTACGAGGAAGAATTAAAAAAGAATCCTTTGGCTGCCGGGGAAAAGGCCAGCAATTCCGACTATAACTCCAACGCCGCTGCCGAAAGCGGCCAAGACGCACAATAAGGGTTCAGCACAGATTTTCCGTTTTTCATCTTGCTTTAGCTGTGATGAAACAATTTACTTCCGGATGGTGAAATGGTATCACTACTGGTTTTGGTCCAGTCATTCTAGGTTCGAGTCCTAGTCCGGAAACCATATAGAGGGCCTGCAAAGGCCCTCTTTTTTCGTCTAAAAATCACCCGATCAATCAAATAAAAACAAGCGGGTCTAAAAAATTCCTTTGTTTTTGGCCGGCAGCGTTATGGGGACATTCTTTGCTTCCCCTTTTGGAAAGCGGCGCATACAGGTTATTTTTCCCCCATTTTTCCATGCGATCCAACAACTCGCCGGGGCAAGTTATCCCAGTACTTTTACTCGTTCTTCTATCGGGGAAAAACTCTTTGGCAACGGGGCTTGCGTCGGCTGACCAAAAGGCATTTGGGCGATTAATTCCCAAGACGCCGGCAACCCAAATTCCCGTCTGACAGCTTCATCAATTAACGGATTATAATGCTGCAAACTAGCGCCCAATCCCAAAGTTTCCAATCCGCTCCAAACGGCCAATTCCGCCATGGCATTGGCTTGATAAGCCCATATGGGGAAATTCTCTTTATAAAGCGGAAATTTATGTTGCAGTTCCTCCACCGCCGTCCAGTCCTCCCAGAATAAAACGGTTCCGTAAGCGGCGGAAAAGGAAGCGATTTTCTGAGCCGTAGGAGCAAATTTATCCGCCGGAACCCGCGCCTGCAGCGTTTCACACACGATTTGCCATACTTTTAGATGTCTCTCTCCGAACAAAACAACAGCCCGCGTACCCTGGCAATTAAAGGCGCTGGGCGCATATTTTACGGCTTCTTTTATTAGCTGGATAATCTCTGCTTGTTCCGCCGGGCTTTTATCACTCAAGGCGTAATAAGAACGCCGCTCTTTTAGGGCTTGCAAAAAACAAAGCGTATCGGACATACCATTTCTCCTTTTTCTTTATAAGATAAAAAGTTGGAAAATAAAAATCAAAAATTTTTTGGATTATTTTACTCACCCAACGAATGCGGCAGAGATTCTCGCGGGAACGGAAATACAGCCATAAAAATTGCTGACAAGGAAATAAATTGTCAGCAAATTTGTCGGCATACCGGCGAGAAAATCTACCCCCGGCGGGAGTTGAACTCGCAACCTTCTCCTTAGGACGGAGCCGCTCTATCCATTTGAGCTACGGGGGCAATAAAGCGAATTTATTTTTGGGTGCGGCCTGTTTTCCGGGCCGTTTTTTTAACGGCTTTTGAATTTTTTTTAGAGACGGCTTGGCGGGTGGCTTTTTTAGCCGGCGCGGTTTTGGGCGTCTTTTTAAGAAACGGCTTTTTGGGCGCCGGCCCCTTCTTTTTAGAAACAGTCCCTTTTTTAACACCAACCGCGGCAGGTTTTTTACCGGCTTTTAGAGCCGCTTTTTTCTTCTGTTCGGCCACCAAAGCCGCGCGCTTTTTAAGCAGCCGCGCCAGCGGGCTGTTATCCACGGTTTCTCCCAGTATATTGGTTTTTAAGCGGGGACGCATGGCGCTGTGCAATTTACGGGTACGCAAATCCAAAACAGAGGGTTCCAAAATACCGGCTTTCAGCGCCTCTTTGCGAAGGGTATTCACCGCCCGTTCTTCAATTTGGCGCACGCGTTCGCGCGAGAGCCCCAAAAATTCGGCCACTTCCCCCAGCGTTTTGGGTTCGTTATCTGCCAGCCCATAACGCATGATAATAATCTGGCGGTCGCGGTCATTTAAATCTTCCATGCTTTTTTTGATGCTTTTTTGGTTTTCATTTTGCAAAAAGACATCGTGAGGATTGCCTTTTCCGTCATCGCTGATTAAATCTTCCAGCGTGGTTTCTTCTTCTTCATGAACCAGCGAGGTAAGCGAATCCACTCCTTTGGCGGCGCTTAAAGTATCCATGATGGACTTTACCTGCCGGGCGGTCAAGTTCAGTTCGGCGGCCATTTCGTTTAACGAAGGATCTCTGCCGTTGGCTTCTTTGAGTTCATTCCACGCGCGGAACCAGCGTTTTAAATTGCCCCACGCATGGGACGGAATTTTAATAGAGCCGGATTGTTCTTCTATATATTTACGGATATATTGTTCTATCCAGTAAACGGCATAAGTGGAAAAACGGTATCCTTTTTCGGGCTCAAATTTTTCAATGGCCTGCAGGAGCCCCAGGTTGCCTTCTTCAATCAGGTCCATCAGTTCCATACCCGGCCGCTGGAAGCGTTTAGCCGTCGGGATTACCAGACGCAGGTTCATTTCCATAATTTTATTTTTAGCGTCTTTATCCCCTTTTTTGGCCAACTTCCACAAGCGGGACATTTCTTCCCGGTCAATTTCCTGTGTGATTTTGCCCAGGTGTTTAAAATATTCGTTTACACTGTCTAAGGAATCGTTTTCCATATATAACATAATATCAAACTTTTCGTTTCTGCTCCAGCCCGTTTTATCGTAAAATTTCCCCCGCGCGGATTTAGCTAAATAGTGTTATAATGGGAAGTAGTTTACTCAATTTACGGAGGCGATATGAACACGCAGCAGCCACAAAAAACTTTTCTGCAAATTATGTATATGTGCCTGGGATTCTTTGGCATCCAGTTTGGCTGGGCCCTGCAAATGGGCAATATGAGCGCCATTTATTCCCGGTTGGGAGCGCAGGAGGACCAAATCCCGCTGTTATGGCTGGCTGCGCCGGTAACGGGATTATTAGTACAGCCGCTGGTGGGTTATTTCAGCGACCGCACCTGGTGCCGGCTGGGCCGCAGACGGCCTTATTTTTTGGGCGGTGCGATTTTTTCCGTCATAGCCCTTATTTTAATGCCGCAAAGTTCGGCGGTATGGATGGCGGTTATTGCGCTGTGGGTGCTGGATACTTCGGTCAATGTAAGCATGGAACCTTTCCGCGCATTTGTGGGCGATTTATTGCCGGAAGAACAACGCAAAACCGGCTATGCCATGCAAAGCGTGATGATTGGCGCCGGCGCGGTGATTGCTTCGTTTTTGCCGCAGATTTTAACTTCGCTGGGAGTCAGCACCGAAGCGCCTTTGGGGCATATTCCCAACACGGTTAAATATTCTTTTTACATTGGCGCCGGCGTTCTGCTGGCGGCTATTTTAGCCACCGTCAAAACCACGCCCGAATATCCTCCGGCCGATATGGAAGCGTTTAAAAATTTACAAAAGCAGACGCTCAGCATCAGAAAAACACTCTCGGAAATGTTCCACGCCATACTCAACATGCCTTCCACTATGCGCCGGCTGGCCGTGGTACAATTTTTTACCTGGGCGGCATTTATGGTGATGTGGGTCTATTTTACACCGGGGATTGCCTCAGGTGTTTTTCACGCCGTACCGGGTACCCCCCAATACGAAGCCGCCGCCAACTGGGGCAGTTCCTGCTTTGGCATCTACAACGGGGTGGCGTTTGTGTTTTCCTTTGCTTTATTGTGGCTGAGCACTAAATTTTCCGCCAAGGCCATTCATATCGTGTGCTTAACGGTAGGCGCCCTGGGTTTGGGTTCGCTGGGGCTGACGCTGCTGGGCGTAGAATTTACCAAAATGGGCTTAATTTTCCCCATGGTGTGCGTAGGCATTGCCTGGAGCAGTATTTTGTCTATGCCTTATGCGTTATTATCCAATGCCCTTCCGGCGGAGAAGATGGGCTTTTATATGGGGGTGTTTAATTTCTTCATTGTCATTCCGCAAATTTGCGTCAACCTGTTCTTTGGCCCGTTTATGAAATATCTGCTGGGCGGAAGCGCCATAGCCGCCGTTGGGGTAGGAGGGATTAGCTTATTCCTGGCCGCGGCTTTTACCTGCCGGGTAAAGGACCAAAAATTGCACGGAGGTCATGTATGAAACTGATTTTCCACCTGCCCTATAAAACGACCAGCGAAGAAACTCTCCATGTGCTGTTGTACCGGGCTCATGCAGCGGCGAACGAGCGGAAAATCAACATTCCGCTTTCTACGAAAGACGGCGAAAATTGGACCGGAGAAATCCAGCTCCTTCTCAAACAGCCGGCGGAAATGTGCTATCATTACGAGGTACGAAACGGATCCCGGGTAATCCGCCGGGAATGGCACAGCGTTGCGCGGCATATATATACCGATCCGGCGGCGGAGGAATATCGGCTCCACGATTTATGGCGCGACCTGCCTGCCGCCAGCTGGCTGTACTCTTCCGCCGCGACCGATGTACTGCTGCCCCGCCAAAATAATCCTTCCCAGCCGATAAAATTATTTCCGCGCACCTTGCTGCTGCGCGCTCAAACGCCGCAGCCCGGCACCAACCAACTGTTTGTATGCGGTTCCGACCCGCAGCTGGGCGGCTGGAATCCCGAGCAGGCCCTGCCGATGACGGAGGGTGAATTTAACGAATGGCAGCTCTCGCTTAATGCCGACGAATTGACCTTCCCGCTGGAATATAAGTTTATTGTAAAAACGCCGCAAACCGTACTGTGGGAAACAGGCCCCAACCGCCTTCTTTACGCCCCTGATATCCAAAAAAACCAAGTATGGGCCGAAAACGACCTGCGGCCAGTATTTGGCAAAGAGGATTTTTTGCGCGCCGCCGGAACGGTGCTCCCGGTTTTTGCGCTCCGCTCGCAAGAGGACTGGGGCGTAGGCGATTTCGGCGACCTCAAAACCCTAACCGACTGGGCAGTACAAACCGGCCAGCGCGTGTTGCAGCTGCTGCCGGTTAACGACACGACCCTTACCCGTACCTGGCAGGATTCCTATCCCTATAATGAGGTGTCCGTCTTTGCCCTGCACCCGCTCTATGCTGATTTGCGCTCCCTGCCGGAACCCGCCGATAAAAACACCGCCAAACGCCTGGAAAAACGCCGCCAGGAATTAAATGCATTGCCTCAGCTGGATTACGAAGCCGTGCTGCAGCTTAAAACTGAACGGTTGAAAGACGCATTTCGTCAGGAAGGCAAAAAAGTGTTGGAATCGGCCGCATTTATGAATTTTTATGAAGCCAACAAATCCTGGCTGGAGCCCTATGCTATGTTCTGCGTACTGCGGGACCGGTACCACACCGCCGATTTTAATAGGTGGCCGCAATTTTCTTTTTACACGCGGACCGATATGGAACACTTCTGTTCGCCCGCCAACCGCGATTATGACGAAGTTTGCTTTTGGTATTATGTCCAATACCTGCTGCACACCCAGCTGCTGCAGGCCGCCCAATATGCCCGGCAACAAGGAATTATTTTGAAAGGGGATATCCCCATTGGGGTTTCCCCCCACAGCGCCGACGCATGGGCCGAGCGGAACCTGTTTCACTTAAGCGCCCAAGCCGGCGCCCCGCCGGACGATTTTTCCCCAACCGGGCAAAACTGGGGATTCCCCACTTATAACTGGGACACTATGGTATTAGACGGTTACCGCTGGTGGGAACGGCGCTTTACACACCTGGCGCAATACTTTGACAGTTACCGCATTGACCATGTGCTGGGATTCTTTCGCATTTGGGAAATTCCGCTGCACAGCGTACAAGGCATTTTGGGGCAATTTTCGCCGGGATTACCTTTGTCTGCCGAGGAAATAGAGAATTTCGGTTTCCCATTTAATACGGAATTTTTGCGTCCGTACATTTCCGACCAGGTATTATTTGAAAAACTGGGCGATTTGGCGGAAACCGCCAAGAAAAAATACCTTGTCCCCGCGGCCGGAGGTCTATATGATTTACAGCCGGAGTATGACACCCAGCGCAAAATAGAAGCCGCCTTCGCCGGGAAAACCGACGAAAAATCGCTCCGTTTAAAAGAGGGGCTCTATGCCCTGGCGGCCAATGTATTATTCGTGCCGGATCATCAAAATCCCGCTCGCTATCACCCGCGCATCGGCGCGCTGGCGGATTCGGCCTTCCGCAGTTTAAACGCACCGGAAAAAGAAGCGTTCACGCGGCTTTATAACGAATACTTCTACCGCCGCCATAACCAATTCTGGCAGGAAGAAGCCCTTAAAAAACTCCCCGCACTCACGCAAGCTACCCGCATGCTCCCGTGCGCCGAGGATTTGGGTATGATTCCGGCCTGCGTACCCGGCGTACTGGAAGCCCTGCAAATGCTTTCCTTAGAAATACAGCGCATGCCTAAACGGCTGGGCGAAACCTTTGCCGATACGAAAAAATATCCTTATCTTTCGGTGGCAACGCCGTCCACGCATGATATGTCCGTCCTGCGCGGCTGGTGGCAAGAAGCGCCGGCGCTGACCCAACGGTTTTGGAATGAAGTGCTGCAAAAACCGGGCCAAGCCCCCGCCGAGGCCGACCCGGAAACCTGCGCCCAAATACTGCAGCTGCACCTGGAAAGCCCGTCCATGCTGGCGTTGATTTCCTGGCAGGATTGGTCGGCTATGGACGAATCGCTGCGGGCTGCCAATCCCGCCGAGGAACGCATCAATATCCCCGCCAATCCGCACCACTACTGGCGCTACCGGATGCCTCTTTCGCTGGAACAGCTGCTGACCGAGCACTCTTTCAACCAAAAGGTGCGGCAAATGATTCAAAACGCCAACCGGTAAATCCGCGACCTGCCTACGCCAGCCGGCGCCTGGTGTTTTTATCCCCCCGCTTTCAAGCGGGGGTTTTCAAGTCCTTTTCAGCAGATGCGGCAATCTCAGCCCCTTTTGGCTTTTCGCAAAATTTCCCCAGGCAGCCGGCCGATTCTGCCAAGCGGTTGCGTGATAAACACCCGCTTTTTGGCGGATACCGGCTAGCAAAGAATTACTTCCCGCCGCGGCGCGGGCTAAAAATTTATCCGCCGGGAAAGAGCTATGCCCCAAGCCCGCGCCATATTTCCGGCCCCAAACACAAAACCCCGCGGTTTTCACCGCGGGGTTTTTAAATAGAACCGCCTCTTACAGCGGAATATTGCCTTTGCGCGGGTTCTTGCGCGGATCACGCTTGTTTTTAAGCACCTCAAAAGCGCGGATAATTTTCGTACGCGCTTCGGCGGGCTCAATAATTTCGTCAATAGATCCGTTGGTTGCCGCCTGATAAGGGGAAGCAAACTTATCGGAATATTCCTGCGTCATTTTCTGTTTGAGCGCTTCCTTTTTGGTTTCATCGGTTTCGGCTTTTAAATCGCGCGAATACAGAATTTCCACCGCACCGCGCGGGCCCATAACGGCAATTTCCGCACTGGGGAACGCAAAATTGAAATCCCCGCGCAGGTATTTGGAACCCATCGCAATATACGCACCGCCGTACGCTTTGCGAAGCACCAGCGTTACTTTGGGGATAGATGCCTCGGAATAAGCATAAAGCAGTTTGGCTCCGTGGCGGATAATACCGCCGTGTTCCTGCTGTACGCCGGGCAAATAACCGCCGGTATCTACCAGGGTCAATAACGGGATATTAAAGGCGTTTAAAAAGCGGATAAAACGGGCGGCTTTATCGCTGGCGTCGCTGTCCAAGGCGCCGCCCAGGCAAGCCGGGTTATTGGCTACTACGCCGACCACCTGCCCGCCCAAACGGATAAAACCCGTAACCACATTTTTGGCAAAATTTTGGTGAATTTCAAAGAATCCGTAATCATCGGCCAAGCGCCAAATAACATGATGAATGCGGAAGGCCTTTTTCGGGTCCATCTCGCACACGCGTTCCAGCACCGGCACGCTGCGGCCGACTAAATCGCTGGTGGTATCTAGCGGCGGTCTTTCTTCACAATTTTGCGGCAGGAAAGAAAGCAGCTCGCGCACTTGGCGGAAGCAGTCCTGCTCGGACTTAGCTACAAACTGGCACACGCCGCTTTTTTCGCTGTGCGGACGGGAACCTCCCAAGGTGTCAAAATCCACTTCCTCGCCGGTGGCGGCCTTTACGGCACCGGGGCCGGTAATGAACATATGGCTGATGCCTTCCACCATAAAAATAAAATCCGTCAGCGCCGGGGAATACGCCGCACCACCCGCGCAGGGGCCTAAAATAACGGAAATCTGCGGGATTACGCCGGAGGCCTTTACATTGCGGTAGAAAATTTCGCCGTATCCGTTTAAGCTGTCCACCCCTTCCTGGATACGCGCCCCGCCCGAATCATACAATCCGATGACCGGAATTTTGGCTTCCAACGCCCGGTCCATCAGTGCGGCAATTTTTTTAGCGTGCGCCAAACCGAGCGAACCGCCCAACTGCGTAAAATCCTGGGCAAACAGCGCCACTTCGCGGCCGTTGATGCGGCCAAACCCAGTGATTACGCCGTCGCCTTTAATATGTTTGTCTTTAATACCGAAATCGCTGCAAGAGCTTTCCATTAAACTTTTGATTTCCAGAAAGCTGTCTTTATCCAACAGATAGGAAATGCGTTCCCGGGCGGTCATCTTGCCTTTGTCTTTTTGGGCTTTGATGCGCTGCTCGCCGGCGCCTTTTAAGGCGTCCTGGGAAACTTGCCGAAATTTTACCAAGCTGGCCGGAGCCGGCTGGTCCGACGGCTTGTCCTGTCTGGGATCTTCAAAGAGTTCAATCATAGTCCCTCCGAAACCTATATACCTTATATTTTACTAAATAATAAGGTTCAGTGCCCGCAGGCCAGCGTAAACATAAACCCGGGTATTCGCTCGGCAGTCTGCAGGGTAATGGCCGGAGAACCCAGTTGTTCATACACTTGCCGGGCCCGCCCGGAAAAAAGCGGTTTTCCGTCTATACAGCGCACTTCGTAACTGTTGAGAGAGAGCCCCGTGCCTAGGAGTTTTACCAACGCCTCTTTTTGCGTCCAGAGAGCGGTTAAAAAAGCGTCCCCCGCTGCGGTAAGTTCGGACGGATGAAAAAAATCACGGGCCCAGGCGTCCGTACGGATTTCTATTTTTTCCAAATCAATCCCCAGAAACGGTTCTTCCGTGCTGACGGCGGCTGCCGCCCAGCCGCGGCTGTGGGTAATGCTAAAGGCCAGCGGGCTGTTTGTCCCCCCCACGGTTAACAGGGGTTTTCCGCTGGTTGGCTGCGGCAGTACTTCAATTCCCTTGTATTCGGCGCCTGTTAGTCCGCGCACCAGTTCTTTTAACGCAAATCTGCCCCCGAGCCACTCCACCCTGCGCTTGGGAAAACGAAGCGTTTGAAAAAACGCTTGTTCCCGTTCGCTCAGGATTTCGTCGGCCGGAGGCAGACGGTTTAAATCAACTTCTTTAATTTGGCAGGACATTTCGCCCCAGCCGGTTACTGGCCGATGGCCTGGTAACCGTGGATTTCCACCCACACTTCGCCCTGTGCGTCAAACACATACGCGTCGTGCAGGGTTTTCCCGTCGGCTGTATTGCCGCGGCTGACGCCATACAAGTACAGCTGATCCGGCGGCACTTGGTTTTTAAGCACCGCTACTTCGGCGATACCGTCGGGCAGCGTCATTTTGTGTTCCACGCTCATATCCTGGAAACCGCAGCATTGGAAAGCGGCTTCAATCAACATCGGGTTGGCCAGCAAGGTGCGCGGGCCGTCGTTCCACTGCGGACGCGGAGTGGTGTTGTACACCGCCAGCGAGGCGTGTTTATCCACACGCACAATTCCCGCAAGAACCTGGAAAGACGGGCCATGGAAGTATTTTTGATAAATTTCTTCTTTGCTTACGCTCATCGGAGCGGTCAGCCCGGTCATCGCTTCGGCCTTGACGGACGCCCAGTTGGAAGTAAATCCGTCCAGCGTTTTGGCGGTAAAATGTCGGCGGGTGTTGCCCATTTTTACGCCTTTGCTGTTGATGAAGTCGGATTCAATTTCCATAGACGCTTCGTTGCCGGAAGCTTTTCCGATTACGCGTACGGCTTGCGGGCGGTTTCTTAACAGTTTAATCGGCAGGTAGAAATGCACATCTTTAAGACCCTGCGGCACATTCCCCGTTAAAGCCGTAGCCGTTTCCATAAAGGTTTCAATGCCCATCACACCCGGCACATAGGGGGTTCCTTCAATGGCGTGGTCGGCCAGATACGGATCGGAATTTAAGTTAAATTCTTTTTCCAGATGAATTTCCGAACCTTTTTGGAGCGAAGTTACATTCCCCAAAAAGTGGGTGGCTTTGGAGGCGTCCACCGCCGCGGCAGCTTTAGGAGCGGCCGGCGCAGCGGGCGCGGCAGAACCGCCTTTGGGGGCGTCGTCGGAGCCGGTATCTTCATCGGCTCCGATTTCTTCCCATTCAAATTTCAGCTGATGGTCCCAATCCAAGCGGCCCAGCGAACCCGTCAGCACGATTTCCGGCACGCGTCCATAGACGATTTCGTCCAGGAAAATCTGCATACCGTCTTCGGGGTCCACAAAGTCCACTCCGTTGGAGCGCAGGAAAGTTTCCACGCCGGCGCGCACGCCCATACCTACATTTTTGTAGGCGCTCATGGCGATACTGATAGCGCGGTATCCCTGGTTGGACAAAGACAAGGCCGACTTGGCCAAATAATCGTTGGCGCTGGCATAGTCGCTCTGGCCCAAGTTGCCGTATTTGCCGGCAATGGAGGAGGCAAAAGCGAAGAAGCCGTCATCGCGCACAATGTTATTGGCCAGGAAGGTGGCAAAGCTGGTGGCTTTGACATCAAAGATGCGGTAGTATTCCGCCGGATCTTTATCGTAAATCAGCTTGGAGCGTTCCAGCCCGGCGAAGTGAATCAGTCCGTCCACACGGCCGTTTTTGGCTTTGATTTTCGTGCAGACTTCTTTCATCATAGAGGAGTTCATTACATCGCAGTGGTAGTATTCCACTTCGCTGCCCAAGTCGCGCAGTTTCTGCAGGTTGTTGTAGAGCGTAATGGAATCTTTCACGCGGCCGAAAGCGCGTTCCAACAGGACCGGGGTGGCCTTTTGAGTCTTATCGGCCTTGAGGTCTTCCCAGATCTGTTTTTTAAGCGCGGCCAATTCGGCTTCGTTCATAGAAGCCCACAGCGGCGTTTTCTCCTGGATTTCAATGATGTCCAGCACGATGATTTTGCTGTGGTACTGAGCGGCGATTTTCTGCGAGAGCATGGCTCCAATACCACGGCCGGAACCGGTAAAGATAATGGTTTTGCCGGCCAGGTCAAAGTGTTTGACGCTTCTGTCCAGGCGGGTTGGCAGCGAGAGAATGGTGGAGCGGACATTGTCGCGCGTACCAATCATCAAGCGCATATCGCCGTGGAGCACTTCGTCCATGGTCTTTTGGGCCATTTCATCGGGCGTGGCCGTCGGTTCAAAGTCCATCAGTTTGGAAATTGCACCCGTGCGTTCATACACATCTTTGCGGTAGCAGGTCGTACCGCCAGTGAGCGCGCCCACGATGGGGTTGAACTCGTCTTTGGTGGTATAACCGAAGTTACCGTCAATCTTGGTGTTGACCGCAAAGAAGGTATCGGCGTCCTGGCGGTTAGCAAGCCCTTTTTCAAATACGCGCAAGGCAATAAACAGCGGCATGACATATTTGGTCAGCTCGGCATGCGGGCTGGCTTTCTTGTCAAATTTCTTAATGGACGCACCCAGCAGATATACGATACCCTGGATATTCGGATCTTCGGCAGCGTAGTCTTTCAACGCCGCTTCGGTTTCTTCATACGATTCCCAATTCACGATGGTCGTATTTTTGCTGCGGGTTTTGAGCGTGGTAAATACATGGTATTTTACACCCAGTTCTTTAAATTCTTCCTGATACGCTTTGATGAGCTGCGAATTGTCCGCAAACAGCAGGATGGTGCGGTCTTTGGACAAGCGTCTGTTTTCGCGTTCAGTCAGCGGCGCATCGGCCACGGTGGTTACATAGCGCAGCTTTTTCTCGTGGCAATGTTCGCCTTGGTATCCTTCCCGTTCGGGGCGTTCCGCCAAGGAAAAATGTTTTTCAACCGGAGCCGTCGGATTCGTAATCAACGCATCTGCTTGCGGCGCGCCGATATGTTCAGCCACCACATGTTCCGGCTTCTTGGCTAATTTCGGAGCCGGAGCCGCCGGGGCGCTAACGACCGGAGCCGGGGCAGCTTGCACAGCCGGGGCCTCAGGAGCGGGCTGAGCCGCCGGGGCCGGAGCAGGCGTTACCACTGCCGCCGCAGGAGCCACAGGAGCGGCTTGACCGCCCGCATTGGCTAAGGCAAAGTTGATGCAGTGGCGGATCGTCGGATAATCTTTGAGCTGGATTCCTTCCTGCTGGGCAATCCCGTAATGCTCGCGCATCGCAGCAAACAGTTCGGCTTGCTTGACCGTATCAATACCCAGGTCGGCTTCCATATCCAGGTCCAGTTCCAACATATCTTCCGGATAACCCGTTTTTTCGGCCACCATGGCTACGATTTCTTTGGTAACGGTAGCTTCGTCCAACGCCACGGCTTTGAGAGCGGGCGCAGGTTGCGCTGCCGGAGCCGCTTGGACCACCGGCGCAGGAGCGGGCTGAGCCGCAGGAGCCGGGGCAGGCGTTACTGCCGCCGGGGCAGGTTGCACGGCCGGAGCCGGTTGGACAGCCGCCGCCGGTTTGCCGGCATTGGCTAACACAAATTTAATGCAGTGGCGGATCGTCGGATAATCTTTGAGCTGGATTCCTTCCTGCTGGGCAATCCCGTAATGCTCGCGCATCGCAGCAAACAGTTCGGCTTGCTTGACCGTATCAATACCCAGGTCGGCTTCCATATCCAGGTCCAGTTCCAACATATCTTCCGGATAACCCGTTTTTTCGGCCACCATGGCTACGATTTCTTTGGTAACGGTAGCTTCGTCCAACGCCACGGCTTTGAGAGCGGGCGCAGGTTGCGCTGCCGGAGCCGCTTGGACCACCGGCGCAGGAGCGGGCTGAGCCGCAGGAGCCGGGGCAGGCGTTACTGCCGCCGGGGCAGGTTGCACGGCCGGAGCCGGTTGGACAGCCGCCGCCGGTTTGCCGGCATTGGCTAACACAAATTTAATGCAGTGGCGGATCGTCGGATAATCTTTGAGCTGGATTCCTTCCTGCTGGGCAATCCCGTAATGCTCGCGCATCGCAGCAAACAGTTCCGCTTGCTTGACCGTATCAATACCCAAGTCGGCTTCCATATCCAGGTCCAGTTCCAGCATATCTTCCGGATAGCCCGTCTTTTCGGCGACCATACCCACCACTTCTTTGGTTACGGATTCTTCATTCAACGAAACCGCCGCTTGGGCCGCAGGAGCCGGAGCCACAACTGGGGACACAGCTACTGGAGCGGGCTGAGCCACAGGCGCCGGAGCAGATTGCACGGCCGGGGCCGCTTGGACAGCCGCCGCCGGTTTGCCGGCATTGGCTAACACAAATTTAATGCAGTGGCGGATTGTCGGATAATCTTTAAGTTGGATTCCGTCCTGCTGGGCAATCCCGTAATGTTCACGCAAGCTGGCAAAGAGTTCCGCTTGTTTGACGGTATCAATACCCAGGTCGGCTTCCATATCCAGGTCAATATCCAACATATCTTCGGGGTACCCCGTTTTTTCGGCGACCATACCCACCACTTCTTTGGTTACTGCCGCTTCGTCCAACGCCACGGCTTTGGGAGCAGGCGCAGGTTGCACAGCCGGGACTGCTGCCGCAGGAGCCGGGGCTACCGCCGCTTGGGCCGCCGCCGGTTTGCCGGCATTGGCTAACACAAATTTAATGCAGTGGCGGATCGTCGGATAATCTTTGAGTTGGATTCCGTCCTGCTGGGCAATCCCGTAATGTTCGCGCAAGCTGGCAAACAGTTCCGCTTGTTTGACGGTATCAATACCCAGGTCGGCTTCCATATCCAAGTCAATATCCAGCATATCTTCCGGATAGCCGGTTTTTTCGCCCACCATTTTAACCACTTCTTTGGTTACTGCCGCTTCGTCCAACGCCACGGCTTTGGGAGCAGGCGCAGGTTGCACAGCCGGGGCTACTGCCGCCGGAGCCGCTTGTACCGCGGGGGCCGACGCGGGCTGAACCGCGTGCATATGGGCGGCGTTTACTTTATCCACAAACGCCTGGGACCCTTCCATCACCAACGCGGGTTTTACCCCATGCTGATAGTTGTCTTTAATGCGAAGCGTATTCTGCACCACTTCCAACACCGGGGCTTGCTGACCGGAGATTTCCTTCAGCCAAGCTTGGTGTTTGGCTTCATCGGCGATGCGAGGTTCGCCTTCCTGCCACATTTTTTCCAGTAAAGTCATACCTAATTGGGAACCAAATCCCGCCGCCAAGCGCAAGGCATATTTAAAGTTGTAGTGCCCGCCTTTGCTAAGCGTAATGCCTTCCAGTTCGGGATCGGCTTCTTTGAAGTTGGCAATCGGCGGCACGAGCCCGGTGTTCAGGCAGCGCACGGCGATTGCGTCTTCCAACCCGGCGCCCATGGAGTGGCCGGTGAACCCTTTGGTATTGCTGACGATTACACTGCTGACATCCTTGCCAAAGGTGGATTTTAACGCATACGCTTCCGCACTGGCAGATCCGCCGCGCGCCGGCGTATAAGTTTCATGCGAGATAAACACCAACTGCTTGGCAATATCAGAGCGGTTCAAACCATATTCCTTTTCGGCGGTGGCTACCAGGCGGTTCATCACTTGCGCCACATGCGCCACATCCAAGCGAGTTACATGGAAACCGCTGTTGGCAATCTCTGTAGATAACAGCTTGGCAAGCGGTTTCATACCGCGTTTGGCTACTTCGGCTTCATCTTCCACAATCAAAGATACCGCACCCATGCCTACAATCATACCGTTTCTGCGGCGGTCAAAGGGCAGGGCGGCCTTGGTTACATCGGCTTCCGTTGTAGCGGCACCGGAGGCCAGGAAAGCCGTTAAAATCCATTCGGAGATATTGTCATTGGTCGGATCGTCGGCGCTGATGACAATGACGCGTTTGCAGCGGCCCAGTTTAATCCAGTCCTGCGCCACGGCTACGGCCTGCGCGGTAGAAGCACAGGCGGCGCTCATCGCAGTCGCCGGGCCGCGCGCGCGAATCCATTGGCAGAAGTGCGAGTGGGCGATGATAATCGTCTTTAAAATAAATTCCGAAGTAAACGCGGCCGGCTCCACTTCTTTGTCTTTAAAGTTGGCCTGATACCACGCTTCAATTTCCGCTTTCAAAGCCGGGTCGGAAATTTGGGAAATAAATTTATCGCAGAACGCACGCACTTCTTTGGCGGTCTTATTATTAAGAAGCCCCGTTACGCGTTTGGTCAAATCCCCCATCATGCTGTTGGCTACCGGGAAAGCGGAAGTGAAAATCACGCCCGTTTCGTCAATCATATCAGCCGGCAGGCCCCAGCGATCCGGCAAGTAGCCGCCCGTAGAGGTGGGTTTATAGTAAAGCACCAGCGGAATACCCGCGTCTTTTAAGGCCAAAATACCGGCGGCAATCGCCAGCTGGAAGCTGCGGTCCATAGAGCGGACCCATTTGGCCGGCAGACCGAATTCTTTTTCCAAATCAAACGCGCCGCCTTTGGCCGCCAGTTTAATGGCCTGCATCGGCGAGGTTAAGCGTTCAATGCGGTGGTTGCCGTCTTTGGATTTGATAACAAATTCTACATGTTTATCAATTTGTTTTTGCTGAACTTCAGAGCTCACGGGTTCAATCATATTGCGCCCGGAGAGAATTTCGTCCAACACGCCTTCGCGGAAAATCTTATCCCAGCTGCCCGGGCCGCCCGCGGCAATACCGCTGATAACCACGGTTTTCTTACCGCCGTTATCGTTGGAAACGCACGGAGCCGCTTTGCACGCACAAACTTTATTTTCTTGCACGGTGCCGACGGCTTTTTCCGTCGGGGTAGCGTTGCCGGTTACCCAATTTACAAACGCCGGGTTGAAGGTGGAATTGTCGCCGTACATATCGGTCCCTTTCCAATCCAGGTGAATGCCGGAAGAAATCAAGTTGGCAAACAAATCGTTAAATTCCACAATGCCGCCTTTTTTGGGGTGGTTGGAAGCCAACACTTTGATATCCTTTTTATCAGACAAGGTGTTGGAAGCCAACGCCGAAAGTACGCGTTTGGGGCCGCATTCCACAAACAACCGTACACCGGAATCATAGGTGGTTTGCAGCTGTTTGATCCATTCTACGGAATGGGAAATCTGCGTAACCATTAAATCTTTGATTTTTTCCGGATCGTTCGGATAGAATTCCGCCGTTACATTGGTAGTAATGGGCATCTTGGGGGCGTTAAAGGTCAGCGTATCCAAGAAAGCGCGGTACTGCGGCATGGCTGGGCGGACAATGGCCGAATGGAAAGCATGCGACACGGGAATCTGTACGGCCTGGATACCCATATCGGTAAACATTTTAATTGCGTCATCAATGGATTTGCTAGCGCCGGCAATAACGGTTTGCGTCGGGCAGTTCTTGTTGGCTACCGCCACATAACCGCTGATGCGCACCAATTCGGGCTCCACGCGTTCCACCGGGGCCGCGATAGAGGCCATTTTGCCGTTGTCCTCCACTTTAATTTCGGACATCACTTTCCCGCGCGTGCAAACGGCTTTCAGCCCGTTTTCAAAATCAAAAATACCGGCAGCCACGGCAGCCGCATATTCGCCCAAGCTATGGCCCATCACCACATCGGGTTTAATACCGAACGAGGACAACAGCCGCATCATGGCGATATCCGCCGTCAGCACCGCGGGCTGAGTCATTTCGGTTTTCTTAATGGCGGCTTCGCGCACGGCGATTTGTTCTTTCGTTTCGCCGGGTTTGCTCCACAAGGTATCGGTTAAGTTCTGGCCGATGATGTTCATCAGCAGGCGGTCGGCCTCGTCAAAGGTATCCTGCACTACTTTATATTTGGAAGCCAGGTCCTTCATCATATCCACATACTGCGAACCCTGGCCCGGGAACATAAAGCAAACTTTGGGTTTAATTTCCGACGGAACAAACGGATAAATGCCTTTCATGCGCAGGTACAGCGATTCCTGTTCCCACACATCTTGCGAAGAAGCCGTTTTCTTGAAAAAAGCAATTTTTTCTTTGAGTTTTTCCGGCGATTCCACATTAATCGTTACCGCAAATTTGGCCGGGTTTTCCATATGGTTTTTATAGGAAATGCTCGGCAGGTAAGTGGGATCGTATTCAATAGCGACAAGCGCTTTATCCAACACATTAAAAAGGTCCTGTTTGGTCGCGGCGGAAAAAGTCAGCACATCGCTTTGGATTTTTTCTCCGGGAACATGCAGGGTATAAGCATTACGGCTGTTCATAGAAACATTCTCCTGTATGGGTGAAACGGTTGCTTGTTGTTTGGCTTCTTCGGATTTTTTCAAAAGTCCGTCATTCATTTCTTCCATCGCCACATGGAAGTTCGTCCCGCCGAAACCGAAGGCGGATACATTGGCGCGGCGGATTTTATCGCCTTTCCATTCTTCCGCTTTGGTAATCACGCGGAACGGGCAGGTAGCCCAATCCACAATCGGGTTGGGCGTTTCAAAATTAACAGAGGGCGGCAACACCTTATTATATAAGGCCAGCGAAGTTTTAATTAACGAAGCAATCCCAGCCGCTGCTTTGGCGTGGCCGATTTGGCTCTTTACACTGCCCAACCCAATGCTGCCGGGTTTGACATACGGACCAAAAAGTTCAGTCAGCGCTTCCAGTTCCACCGCATCGCCCACACGGGTACCGGTGCCGTGTGCTTCCAACAGCCCAACGGCTTCGGGCGTATAGTCCAATTGTTCAAACGCTTTTTCCACCGCCAGCTTTTGGCCTTTGGGGTTAGGCGCGGTAATGCCTTTTCCTTTTCCGTCGGAAGAAGCACCCACAGCGCGAATAACGGCATAAACGCGGTCGCCGTCTTTAACGGCGTCGGACAAGCGTTTCAAAATAACCATACCAGCGCCTTCGGCCATTACAAAGCCGTTAGCACGGGCATCAAACGGATAGGAACCCGTGTCGGACAAAGCCCCAATTTTGCAGAATTTGATATAGGCAGAGGGAGACATCATCTGATCTACACCGCCTGCAATGGCCATGTCAAAGTTACCCATGCGCAGCCCGTTGACGGCCTGGTCAATGGCAGCCAGCGAGGTGGCACAGGCCGCGTCCACCGCGAAGTTGGTGCCGTGCAGGTCAAACACATTGGCTACGCGGCCGGGGATTACATTGGCCAGTTCGCCCGGCATGGAATCTTCGGTAATCGGGGTAAATTTTTCCCGCACGCCGGCGTCCATTTCGTCCAGCATTTTCTGTGCATCGGCCGGAGCCAGCGATTTAAAGGAAGGGGTATTTTTAAGAATCTCGTAAATAAACGGACGGTTCAACCGGGTGTTGGACATTTCGTTTTTCATACCGCCCATAGAGTTGCCGATAATGACCGCAGTGCGGTTATGGTCAAACTCTTTTTTATCATAACCGGAATCTTCCAGCGCCATGCGCGTGGTTTCAATAGCCAGGTGCTGAACAGTGTCCATTTGCTTGGCAATTTGCGGAGGAATGCGGTATTTTAAGGAATTGAATTTAAAGGACTGGGGAATAAAACCGCCGATTTTGGAGTACAGCTTATCTTCGGCTTTATGATCGGGACTGTAGAAAAGTTTATAGTCCCAGTATGATGCAGGAATTTCAGTAATGCAGTATTTGCCTTCTTTAATGTTGCTCCAGAACTCGTCTTTATTTAACGCTCCGGGCATAATCGCCCCAATACCAACGATGGCGATAGGTTCAAGGTTTTTATTTTTCATTTTGTCTCCTAATGTAAAATCCTCTTTCCTTGGAACAGCTATATAGATATATTTTATGAAATTTTACAGAAGCAAAACAAATCCGCACGCTGTTTTTTGGTTCCAGGTGTTGACAAAACCTCATTTGTTTTGTCAGATTTTTGGCTGTTTTTTAAAACGCCGTTCTTTTCTCCGTCTGAAAGGAGATCGGCTCGCTAGGTGTTTTTCTGCAAATTTATTCCCCTTTTTGCATTTTAAAAAGAAAGAGAAAAGACTTGTTTTTATTATACAGATGTATAGAAGTATCAAAACAACCCTTAAAATAGGATTATAAAAAGGAACAAACAAAAAACCGCCGCAAATTCAGCGGCGGTTTTGCGAGCCCTTAAAACAAATTATTTTTCCGGTTTAGCTTCAGCCACTTTCATATTTTCCAATTCTTCAATTAAACTAAGCAAAGTGGGCTGCAATTTGGTTACATATTCTTGTTCAAAGGTTCCCAAGCGTTGTTCCAAGCGGGAAAGCTGTTTGGAAATTTCGGCATTGGATTTATCATGCGATACTTTCAATTCTTCCAGCCGGTAGTGCAAATCCTTGACCTTTTCCTTTAAATCAGCGACTTCCAAGGAGGAAGCCCCTTGCAGCGAATGCAAAATAGAAGCACGCGACTTAAAAGCCGGCGGCTGTGCTACGGTAACCACCGTTAAATCTTCCACTGTGGGCCCAAAGTCCGTTTCATGCGCCAGCGCGGCACGGTATTTGGCCGTAAAAACGAATAATAAAATAAAGCAAACGGTAAAACCGATCAGCTGTAAAATGACAATCTGTTCCATAGTCCATATCATATCATATTTTCTTTTCAAAAGGATATGTTTCCGTGGGGCAATTTGCTTTCCCATGCAACAATTTATTTACACGACACACCCATACTGTACGGGCTGGTTATTTTATACAAAAATGGGGAACCCGTCGGATTCCCCATTTCTGCTGTAGATATAATTAACGACACGCCTTATATAGACTCCCACACCGACAGCCACGACTCGTAAAAACACAAGAGTTCCCAGCATAGAAACCACAATCACAACTACAAGTTATGGAAGACCAAGTTCCCCCGCAGGATACGCACAAGTCTGCATCCGCATCATCACATTCTTCTTTCTCGCAGCCGCTGCTATTCCACGCATTCCAGCTGCAAGTGCTGTAATTCCAAGTGCGGGTTTTTGTACCCGTATAGCCGGACGGACACGCCTGCGTTGTCGGTTCCCCGGCCGGCGGATTGCAGGTACAGGTTCCCTGCCACGCATTCCAGCTGCAGGTATTATAATTCCAAGTCCGTGTCTGCGTGCCGATATAGCCAGAAGGGCACGACTGGCTCGTCGGTTCTCCGGCAGGAGGTTCACAACGCTTGGACTTCAATAAATAAGAACTATAACTGCTCCCCGTAGCGCTCCCGCCAGATGTATAATCCCGCGAGTAGATATTGCTCCATTCCATTTCATCATTATTCCCCGTATTACTCGTCTGTACTTTGGAAGGAATTGTTAAACTCCCCGTTTTCGCTCCTTTTACCCCCATACTGCTTACATACAAAGTATTGTTTACCTGACTGTTTACACTGCTCGCCCCCGATAAACTCATATTGTTCGCCAACAGCCGCTTCCCTTTCACACTTCCCCCGCTGTTCACATTCAAGCTGCTGCTCAGCCGGTACTCCTGTACGCTTCCCCCCAGCGTTGTCCCATTCTTTAAAGTTAAATTCTGCAAATACGCATTCGCCCCGCGCAATTCTATCCGACCCGTACTCGTGCGCGTATTGCAAAAATTCACAACAGGCGATACGGCCGCGCTGGTTGGGTCGGCCGTTTCCAATTGGGCAAAAGTACCCACCGGAGAGGAGAGTGTGGTTACAAACTGCAAATCTTCCGCCTGGATACTGGCTGGAATAAGGACTAATACGGCATAAATAAAAAACCGCTTCATAGCATGCTCCTTTAAAAGGGAAATAGACGGGGCTAATCCCCTGTTAGAAGCAGTTTTGAAACGGCCACACGACGGGGATTATCCTCGGTTCAATCCCCACTGTATCAAAAAAAAAAAACAAATCAAGGGGCGAGCCGCCCAGCCCCACTCCAGGCCCGTTCATGCGACTGGGTTAAGCCACACTGTTAATGCAAGGTTGCACTCTTACAAAACAACCAGCGAGCGGCCCCTCCCTACTCTATGCCCGTTAGCGCAACTTGTTTAAGCCACACCATTTACGCACTGTTGCGCTCTGTCTCAACGGCCTCTTCCAGCCCGCGAGGCCAAAGATTGGCCACCCCACTTATTACCCGTTAGCGCGACTCGGTTGGGCCACATTCTTTCTACAAGCCCGTGCACCACCTCTCCATGAGAGATAGAACCCATTTAAAATACCGTAAATTTTGAAAAGAAAATTTCGCCAAGCCATTACATCAAAAATGCGCCGGATTTTAAAATCCGGCGCAATCAATTTTCAATTCATAATCGGATTATTTTGTGTAGTAATTATCAAAATATCCGGTAATATAGATGACAGGGGTTCCTTTATCACCCGATCCGCTGGTCAAATCGCACAGCGACCCCAGCAAATCGGTCAGCCGGCGCGGCGTGGTGCCCAAGGCCTGCCCCCCGGCATTGGAAAGCACCTCTTTGGCTACATCTTTGCCCGAATCTATTAAAGATTTCAGCTTTGTTTCATGCGGCATACCGCCCAGCCCGTCCGTCGCGGCGGGGCAAACAATCGGATCTGCCAGTTCCCAAATACCGGTGGCGGGATCTTTATAAGCGCCGTCGCCGTAAATCATCACTTCGGGCTTTACGCCGGTCAAAGTGGTCAGCTCCTGTTGCAGCCGTTCCACAAACGGCTGGCAATCGCGCGGAAAAAGTTTCACGCGGTCCTCGTTGGAATAATTGGACCCCAACAACCCGTACTCGGCATTAAACCCGGCCCCTTCCCGCATGGGCTTGGCGCAAATATCGGCCAAAGTATGCACTTTGAAACCCGCCCGGGATAACTTTTGGGCATATACCTGGCGGTTATGCACCGTGCACACCAACACCTGTCCGCCGTTGCCTGCAGTCGTTTTAATAAAATTATCAATGCCCCATACATAGGAAATGGAAATGCGCTCCGGATCCAACGCTTTATAGAGCTGGGAGTAATTGGATTTTGTGATAGGGTGGGTAAAATTAAAGTATTCACTGTCCTCGCCAAAAACTCCTTCGGCATAACCGTACGGATCCCGGCAGGACGGATTGCCGACTTCGTCGGAAGGGAGCGTCAGCACAATACGCACTTTTCCCCGGATTCCCCCCACAATGCCTTTTAACATCGGCAAAAAACGGTTGCGGCTTAAAATCGGAGAAAAAATAACGACATCTCCCTGCGGAAACAACTCCGCCACCGACGCGGAAATATCGGAAAGTTTCACAAAATTGCCTTGGCTCCGCGCCACCAGCGACTCGGTTACCCCCACCACCGCGCGTTCTTTAAAGGAAAATCCTTCTTCTTTGGCGGCCTCGGCCAAGGTTTTTGCAATAACAGGCACCAAATCTGTTCCTTCTTTAATTAAAGGCATACGAATTCCGCGTGAAATGACCCCGCTGTATCTCATACAAACTCCATTCAAATAAGGTAAACTGCCGTTTGACAGTGTACTTTTTTACGCACGGCTCGTCAATGATCTTGCGGGAATGCCGGCTTTGGGGCGGAACCGGCCCGGGGATTTAACGGACGCTTGACCGGTTCAATACCTCCGCCCCCGCCGGGGGACTATACAAAAACCGGAAAGATTTCCTCTTTCCGGTTTTAATTCACCATTGGGTTCGGGTATTATTTTCGGCTAACTACCACAAAACACGCACAAAACGCAGCCAGCCCAAACGCCCCATACACCACCCACCGCCACAGCGGTTGGCTAATGGACGGACACAGCCAGTAAAAAAGTCCGCACAAAAGCAGGAACGAAATCACGCCAAAAGCGTTAAATTTAAATGCAGGTTTCATAGCGTTTATTTAATGACAGTGCCTGTCTGCCCCGTTTGATAATGGACGATGCGTATCTCCACCCCTTTCTCTTTCGCCAGCCGTACGGCGTCCGGGTGGAGCACATTGGCCCCGTTCAGCGCCAGCTTGTACATTTCGTCAAAATCCAGCACTTCGTATTTTTGGGCCTTTAAATCTTTATTGGGGTCGGCGGAATAGACGCCGTCCACATCTTTGACCATTTCCACATGGTCGGCCCCCAGCTGGGCCGCCAAAAACACGGCGGACACATCGCTCCCCCCGCGTTTTAAAGTCGTGATTTCCTTATTTTCGCCAATACCCTGAAAGCCGGCCACTATCGGCACATGACCGTCTTGAATTTCCCGCACCAGTCGGTTCCCCTTCAATTCCAAAATATCCGCCCCCGTGTGGGTGCAGGTGGTAATCAGCCCGATTTGAGAGCCCGTCAGCGATACCGACGGCACCCCTATCGCACGCAGCGCGATAGACAACAGCGCCACGCTCACGCGCTCCCCCGTAGTAACCAGCATATCCAGCTCGCGTTTGTTAGGAGAAGGCGTAATGCTAAAAGCATGGTCCAGCAAGACATCGGTCAAATTCCCGTTGGCGGAAGCCACCACCACCGGAATAAAATTATCATCGTAGCGGGATTTAATCAACTCCGCGGCCATTAAAAGTTTTTGTTTATTAGCCAGCGTGTTGCCGCCAAATTTCATAATGCAAATTTTTCTCATACGATCTCCTTACAGCCACGGGGCAAGCATATGCCCGCTGAGCATTTCTTCATACGAAGTGCGTTTGCGCACGACGGCAAACTCTCCCCCGCTGACCATCACCTCCGGCACCAGCGGGCGGAAATTGTAAATGGACGACATCGCCGCCCCATACGCCCCAGCACACATTATAGCAAGTAGTCCCCCGGGCTGGACAGGTTCAATAATGCGTTCATGGGCGAAAACATCGCCGGATTCGCAAATCGGGCCGACGATATCGGCAATAATCGGGGCTACCCCCTGTTTGCTGACCGGCAAAATGGTATGCCACGCATCATACAAAGCCGGGCGGACCAAATCGTTCATACCGGCATCTACAATAATAAAGTTTTTCTCGCCGTTGGATTTAGAACAAATTACTTCCGTTACCAGAATTCCTGCATTACCCACCACCGAACGGCCGGGTTCTACAATAATATGCTTGTGCAGGTCGCCCAAAGTTTCGCGCACCACCAGGGCGTAGGCCTCGCAAGTGGGCGGGAGCTCTACATTGTAGTTAATGCCCATACCGCCGCCCAAATCCACATTTTCAATGGCAATGCCGTCGGCCTCTAAAGCGCGCACCATGGACGCTATTTTAGTAAATGCCAGCCGGAACGGTTCCAAATCCAATAACTGCGACCCGATATGCACCGCAATCCCGGCAATCCGAATACCCGGCATTTTGGAAGCCGCCAAATACAATTCGTGCGCTTCCTGCCACGGCACGCCAAATTTATTTTCTTTGGTGCCGGTGGTAATTTTAACATGGGTTAACGCATCTACATCAGGGTTTACACGAAGCGCCACATTGGCTTTTTTCCCCTGGGAAACGGCTATTTGGTTAATCATTTCCACTTCGGCGGCCGATTCGGCATTAATCTGCAAAATACCCAGCCGCACCGCTTCCGACAATTCTTCCACCGTTTTTCCCACTCCGGAAAATACAATTTTATCCGCCGGGATTCCCGCTTTTAACGCCACATATAATTCCCCCCCGGAAACAACATCCGCCCCGCCGCCCAGCCGGGCGATAGCGGCCACCACGCTTAAATTGGGATTGGCTTTGACCGAATAGCATACCGTGCCGTTTAAATCGGCCAGAGTCGTGCGGTAGGCATTGAAATTTTGAGTCAGCTTGCTGGTGGAATAGCAATAAAAGGGAGTACCCACTTGTTGGGCAATCTTTTTTAAATCCACCCCTTCCGCAAAAAGTTCACCGCCTTGATAATGAAAACACATATTTTTCTCCTCTTCGTTTGCAACGACCCATAAAAAATCCCCCCGCTTACAATTAAGCGGAGGGGTTGCAAAGTGATTTAAATGGGCTGTTAATTATCCGCAAAATTGTAAGCAAAACCGCAAGAGCTTTTTTTGCTCTTGATCTGTTTGCTTGCACGCTTTACGAATAAAATAGTGGCCATATGTTTAGTGTAGAAAAATTTTACGCAGCGCGCAAGAAAAATTTTCCACGCCGGCTGGCTCCCTGTTTAAAATTACAACATAAACTAAAATCCCCGGGCCGACCCGGGGATTTTAAAACTTAATTCCAATCTTTCCGCAACTTTTTAATGGCTTTTTTTACTTCCGGTTTTAAGGCAGGGTCCACTAAATCAATAAACAATTTCCCGTCCAAATGGTCCACTTCGTGCTGGAACGCTTTGGCCAACAGGCCGCGGGCGCGTTTGACTTGTTCCTGCCCGTTTTCGTCTATATATTTAATGGTTACATCGGTGGCGCGTTTGACTTCGGCCCATAAGCCGGGCAGGGAAAGACACCCTTCTTCTTCCAGCTTTTCCCCCCGTTTGGAAATAATTTCCGGATTAATAATTACATAGCGTTTTAACGGTGCGTTTTCTTCGGCAGATTCGGGAATCAAAATAACCGCCATGCGGTATTCCAGCCCGATTTGGTTGGCCGCCAACCCCACCCCGCGCACGGCCAGACAGGTTTCTTCCATATCTTTAAGCAACTTGGGCAGAAGCGGCTCAAGTTGCTTAAAATCAACGGGTTTTAATTTTTGGCGCAGGATATTTTCGCCGTATTTTGTAACACGCAGAATAGCCATAAGTTTATTTTAGCATATTCAAACCCGGCCGGCTGCTAGCGGGTGAACCGATAGGACACTTCCCGTCCTTCCCACAAAATACGCAGCGTAACGGGATGTTTAAGTTCCCGGTCTTTTACCGCGCCCCAAGTCATCACGGCGCGTTCAATTTGGGGGTTGGCCCCGTGCCGGCCGGACACGCCCATCACCACTTCTTCCGCGTCGGCCACGGCAGCCGCCTGGGCAATGGCGTAGAAAGCATCGTTGGAATGAACCAGCACCGGGGTTACCGGCAGCCCGTACTTTTCGGCCAGCAAAATAACGGCGGTAAAAACTTCGTGTTCATCTACCGCCGCCGAACGCATATCCTGGCGATACAGCACATTCTCCACCGGTTTGCAGTACAATACAATCACATCAGTATCTTCGGCATCGGCTTTGCTGAGCACTTCTTCCAAATGATATAAGTTATCCGGATTTTTTACCGCGACCAAAATCCGGTGCGGCCGGTCCAACTCGGCAAATGCGTCCTTTAAATCTTCCACCGTTTCGGCGTTGATTCGTTCGCGGTATCCTTCTTCAAACATTGTATTGGCCCGTTTGGCGTTTAACCGTTCCGACAGCGAAAACACCGCAAACAAAAAGGCCGTAAATCCCAATCCCGCGATTGTGGCTATCTGTTTCGTAAACAAATTCACGCACGCCACCGTTACCAACACGCCGCACAGCAAAATAAGCCCCACAGGAATATAATAGTTTTCGTATTTGATATTCAGCGGGAACATAAAATCGCGTTTTTGGGCAGCCCTTTTCCAGCGCAGCCGGATGATGGCCGATACCTCAAACACGAAACACCACATAACCCCAAACGCATACGCCTCACCCAGCAAATACACATTTCCGCGCGATAATAAAATGACAATCAGCTGCACCCCGGCAATCAAGTGAATAATGTGATAGGAAGTGCCAAACCGGCGGTGGATTTTGCGAAACCAATCGGTTAAAATGCCGTCCTCGGCGATGCGGTTCATCAGCGCATTAGACCCGATGAGCGAAGTATTCACCGCGCCCGACAACATCGCCACGCCGCACACCACAATCAAGGCCTGCATCAGCAGTTTTAAGATATTCGGCCCGGCCATACTCATCGCCAAACCGGAAAGCAAATTATCATTGTATTTAGTGGCAATCAGTTCCGGCGGGATGATGACGGCAGATAAAAAAGTCAGACCGCCGGTAAACAGCAAGGCAAATCCAAAAATCAGCCACGCGGCTTTCTTTAAGTTGAGGGCTTTGGGATATTCAATTTCGCGGTACACCTGCGAAAGTGTTTCAATGCCGGAAAGCGCCAGCACGCTGTGCCCAAACGCCATAAACATACCCACCAGCCCAATGGTTTGCATCCAGTCAATAGAACCGGCCCAGCCCAAAGATTCGGCGGAAAATTCCAACGCTGTCGGCGGCAGATGGGCGCCCTTTAAAGCCATGGTAATAAACGACCAAATCGCCAATAAAAAACAAACCGCCAGCGAGAACGCAATAATTTTAGCGCTTTTGGAACTGGATTCTTCTATCCCTTTTACATTTTGGCGCCAGAAATAAACCGTAACCAACAACCCAAATCCCACCGATACACCGGCTTCCGGCAAGTGCAAGCCACTCCCCGCCAATTCTAAAAAGGAATTTAATAAACCGCATAAATAATGCCCGGCGGTTACTGCGCTGATGGGTCCGGTTAAAATAAAATCAAAAATTAACGCCGAGGCCGCCAGCTTGGCCGCGGTATCGCCCAACCCCTCGCGCACAATTTTGTACGCTCCGCCGCGCACAAACAGCGAACAGGCCTCTAATTCCAGCATAAGCAACAGGCCGGAAAAAAGCATCACGGCCAAAATATACCACGGAAAGGCCGGCCCAAACGCCCGCATGGCAATTCCGCCGGCGTAAAAAGCGCTGGAACCAAAATCGCACAATACCACGGCGGCGGCTTTCCAAAACGGGATAAAAGTAAGCATGGCGGTTGTCAGCACAACCACTTTTTTTACGCGGGACGAGCCGGAAGGTGTTTCTGCAGGAGTATGGGGATCCATAAATTAATCTGCCAGCCGGGCGGCAATCTCTTGCACCGTTTTCAGCCCGGCCAATTCTTCAATAAAACCGGGTTTAAATTTTTCGGCCAGTGCAGAGAGCACTTGCAAATGTTTCTGGAAAAAGACCGGTTTGGCCGGGGAAAGGAACAAAAACATAACCCGAATGGGCAAATCGCTGCCGGAGGGATCCCCCAGCGGTTGGCGCAGCACAGCCACCGCCGCGGCAAAATCCGTCAATTCCTCCAGCCGCGCATGCGGAATGGAGAGCCCAGTATCCAAGGTGGTGCTGATGCCTTCTTCGCGTTTGAGTACCTGGGCCGTTACATCGGCCGGATCCAATTGGGTATAGTCCCGGCAAACGGCTTGGACAAGCTTTAGAATCAATTCTTTTTTATCCGGGCAACTGTCCGCTAACAACACACGGGCAGGGCTAATCAAACCGCCCAGATTTATTTTACTTTGTTCATTTGATAACATATGCTCAGGTTTTTATGGTAGCAAATAACCCGCCGCACTGGCAAGAAGCCAAACGGCTTTTATTCTCCCTTTAAAAAAGCTAAAATACCTTATAATGACAGACAACGAAATACACGCTTTATTTGATGAACTTTCCGCAGGCCGCACCCCCGGCAAACAGGATTTTAATGCTTCCAAGATGTTCTCTTTATTGGAAGATCCTTTTAGTATCTGGTGCTCGTTCCACGCCCCTAAGGAAGAGGCCGTCGCCGAACCCAACCGTTATGAAAATCTAAAAATCCGCACGGACCGCAACACCCGCGACCAATGGATTAAAAATGAATTTCCGGGCGTAGTATTCGTATCCGGGGAAAACGAAACCGACCGTTTTAAAAACACCCTGTCCGCGATGGCCCGCGGCGAACAGGCCATCGCCAACGCCCTGCTGTGGGACCTGCCCGAAAATACTTATGGCAGCGTAAATTTACTGGTCCGGTCCGATGAAGCCCCCAGCGTTTTTGGCCCGTATCATTATCATATTTTCCAATTCAAACGGGCGCATGATTTAAAAGAACATTATGCTCTGCAGGTTTGCCTGCTAAACCGCATATTAGGCAAAACCCAACAGCGCACGCCGGCCCAGACCCGCGTATTTTTAAAGGACCGCACGATAGATGTCCAATACCGGGACCACGGCGAACGGTTGGAACGGGAGCTAGCTTTCTGGCGCAGTATCCGGGACGGAAAAGCCCGGCCGGAAGCTCATAAGCCGCCCAAAGCCGCCAGCGCACCCTGGCGCATCTACGCCAACAAAATAGTGGCGCAAAGCAAAGATTTGCTGATGCTGCCCGGCTTAAATACCGAAATGCGTCAATGCCTAAAAATCAACGGAATCTATACGACCGACGATGTCGCCCGCGCCGGGCTGGAAAAACTGCGCGGCATTCTGGAAGAGCCCCACGCCACCGATTCCTATTATAACGCCCTGGCTTACTTGCATAACAAACCGGTTCTGCGCGAAGCGGGCCATTTCCCGCCGCCCGTCAAGAAATACAACCTGTATTTTGATTTTGAAGCCACGGAAACTTTTACCAAAGACAATGTTTCCTTCGTTTATTTAATCGGCATTTGGGACAAAGAAGAAAACAAATATGTCAGCTTTGTGGCCAAAACGCCGGCAGAAGAAATTAAAATTTTTGAGCAATTCTACGATTACATCAAGGATTTTTCCGATACCGCCCTCTATCACTGGACGGAATACGAAGTAAAAAAGATGAAAAACCTGGCCGCCAAAAACCCGCAGGACGCCGACAAACTAAAAGCCCTGTGCGATTTATGCTACGACTTAAAAGTATCGGTCAACAAACAATTTTACCTGCCCGCCCCCAGTTTTTCCTTAAAAGCAGCAGCCCCGGCCTTTGGATTCAACTGGCGGCAGGACGACTGCGGAGCCATGGACAGTATGGTCTATTTTACCAGCTGGCTCAAAACCGGCAACAACGAACTGCTTAATAAGGTACTGATGTATAACGAGGACGACTGCAAAGCCATGCTGGACCTGGAAGAAAAACTAAAAACGGCCGAAGTGCTGGAGTTTAAAGAATGAAAAAAGAATTGGCCGTATTAAAACAATGCCTGCAAGCGGCCAGCCGGGCCGTGCAAAAACGCTTTGGGAAAGTGGGATATGAATTAAAGGGAAAAGCCAACCTGGTAACCCAGGCCGATGTAGCCAGCCAAAAAACCATTTTGGAAATTATCCGCAAAAATTTTCCGACCCACGATTACCTGGCCGAAGAAAACGGCACCCAAAATACCGGTTCGGATTATCTCTGGGTCATTGACCCTATTGACGGAACCACCAACTTTGCCCATACTTTCCCCCAATGCGGGATTTCCATCGCCCTTTTTTATAAAGAAAAGCCCGTTCTGGCCGGGGTAACCAATCCCATAACCGGGGAAACTTTCCTGGCTCAAAAAGGCAAAGGCGCTACTTTAAACGGCAAAAAAATTCATGTTTCCAAAACAAAAAAATTGGAACAATCCCTGTTGGTAACGGGATTTCCCTACAACCGTTTTACCCGCATGCCGGAACTGCTGGCCCGGTTTGAAGGTTTTTTAAACGCGTGCCACGATGTGCGCCGCACGGGCTCGGCCGCGTTGGATTTATGCTGGCTTGCCGCGGGCCGTACCGACGGCTACTGGGAAGATAACCTCAACCCCTGGGATGTGGGGGCCGGCGTGCTGATTTTACAGGAAGCAGGCGGAAAGGTAACCGACTATACCGGCAAAACCTACAAGACCGTCGCCTCCTACGGGGCTACTTTGTTAGCCAGCAACGGCAAAATACACCGGCAAATGCTGGATATCCTGCGTAAAACCCAAACAACGCATTGATTTTTCCAAACAGCCGCTTTCCTGGCTGTTTTTTTCGTACGAATTTGCCGTAGGTTTGATATAATGCAAATAAGGGCAGTTGAAGCCCTAAGGGGTTTGCATGGCTATCAGTGTGGTTAAACAATATAGCGTATTCCTGATTAACGAGCCGGGAGCGCTGAAAAATTTCGCCGATTTATTCGTGCATGAAAATGTGGATGTTATCGCCATTTCGCAAGATGTCCGCTACGATGCGGCCGTCGTGCGTTTGGCCGTCAAGTACGACCAAGAAATCAGCCACGCGCTGACCAAAGCCGGCTTTACCAGCGTTAAGACCGACGCCATCTGCCTGGACGCGCCCAACCGTATGGGGCTCATACGCGATATCGGAAGCGTATTATCCGGGAGAGGCATTAATATTACCACCATTTACGGAACTGCCGGCACCGGGCAGGACACCCGATGGATTATCGTAGTTAACGATATTACCAAAGCCCTTAACGCCTTGGAATCCTCAGGATTATTCCAATAACTTTTTGACTCAGAGCCCCACACTAAAAAAGTGGGGTTTTTGCGGCGTTGCGCCCAATTTGATACTCTTCCTATTCTATTCTCATAAATTTTTCAAACTACAAGGTTTTGTTCCCACGCAGCAAAGTGCTGTTTTAGGTTTATACAGATACAAAAAACCCCGGGATAATCCCGGAGTTTTTTAAAATAAACGGTCAGTCCATCTTTTTTTCGGCTTCTTTCATTTGTTTTTTCCATTTTTTCTGGGCCGCTTTATGGCGCCGTTCCGCTTCGCCGGAGAGCAAATCTTCCACCCGGCGCGCTTTAATCTGCGCCAGATTTTGCTCGTTCTCCTGCAGTTTGGCTTCCCAATTATCCAAATTGGCGCGTTCGGCAGCAATACGGGCTTTTACATACGCCATACCCGCATCTACACTTTGGGAAACCACTTCGGACAACTGGGCTTTGATGGCCGGTTTTTCCGCTTCGGACGCTTTGCGATACTGTTTTACCAATTTTTTAATGCGTTTTTGGCGGGCTTTAAAGGCCTTTTTCTGTTCGGCAGTCGTTAAATTGTCTTTCTTCGCTTGCGGAGCTGCAGGTGTAACCGGTGCGGCGGCAGTTTCTTCTTGATTTACCGGCTGGGACGCCGCCGTATCCGCTGGCTGAGCCGCAAAACCAGCCGAACACAAACAAAACGCAAACAAGGACAGCATGATTTTTTTCATAATTTCTCCTTTAGTGGGATATCGTTTTGGAAAACAAGTTCATTACCGCCACCCCGGCAATAATCAACCCCATGCCCAGCAAGGCGGGCAAATCCGGGCGTTCTTTAAAAATAACCACTCCGGCCAGCACCGTCAACACCGTTCCGACGCCGGCCCAAATAGCGTAAGCCACGCCCAGCGCCATACCTTTAAGCGTCAGCCCCAACAGCCAAAAAGAACCTGCATAAGCCGCCGCCGTCAGCACCGCCCAGCCGGGCACGCTAAACCCGCGCGACGCTTTTAACGCACTGGTGCCTGTAATTTCGCAGACAATCGCCGCCGCTAAAAATAAATAGTATTTCCACATACGGCTTAGTCCAGCGAGGTATCGTGTACGCCGGCTTCCGCAAATCCCTTGGCGCGCAGCTTGCAGGAATCACAATGCCCGCACGGCTTTTGGCCCCCGGCATAACAGCTCCAGGTCAGCTCAAACGGTACTTTCAAGTTAGCCGCCAGTTTGACAATTTGCGCTTTGGACAGCCGCATCAGCGGCGCCAGTACTTCTATTCCTTCGCTTACGCCGGTTTTTGTACCGCGGTTAAGCGCATCGGCGGCGGCCTTAAAAAACGCCGGGGTACAGTCCGGATAGCCGGAAAAATCCACCGCGTTGGGGCCGGCGATGATAGCGTCTGCGCCGACGGAGTCCAATAGCGAACCCGCTATGGCTAAAAACATCAGATTCCGCCCCGGTACATAGGTGGAAGGAATTCCCTCTTTTGGGATATCCTCCACGGCCACATCGGGAAGTTCCTGCTTTTTATCCACCAGCGAACAGCAGGAGAGCCACGGCAGATTGAGCGTAATTAAATGATGTTTTACGCCCAAATTACGGGCAATCATCTGGGCGGCCAATACTTCGCGGTCATGGCGCTGCCCGTAAGAAACGGTCAGCGCTTCGCATTCGTAGCCGTGGGCGATCGCCCAATACAAACAAGTAGTGGAATCCAATCCGCCGGAAAACAGCACAATGGCTTTTTTGCGTTTTTTATGGCCAAATCCGGCGGCCTGTCCGGCGAAAGTTACTTCCCCGGCGGGCACAGCAGCCGAAGCGTCGGGACGAACCGGCTGGCGGACGGTTGGATTTTCGGGCGTTTGGGCAGGCGTTTGGGCAGGCGTTTGCGCCGCCGGTTCCGGGGCCGAAGTCTTTTCGGCCTTTTTCAAAACAGCGTCCAGCAAGTCGTCCGATTGGGGAATTTCCGATTTCAACGGGGCCGGCTTCTGAGGGGCAATTTCCCGCTCTAATTCTGCTTTTTCTTCTTTTACGGCTTGTATAATGCCGCTGAAAAATCCTTTGAGTTTTTTACCAGCAGACTCTTTAGCCGACGCTAAACTTTCTTTGACAGCATCGGCCTCTTTCCGAAGAGCTTCAGCCGCCTGCTTGCCCTTTTGCGCCATTACCTGGGCGGCGGAATCAGTGCTTGTCTCTTGGGGCGGATTCGGCTCTTGCGCCGGAGCCGTTTCGGGAGCGGCGGCCGGACGGGGCGCGGTATTTTCGGCTGGCGTCTCTGCCACTTGCTCAGCGGTTTGCACCGGGATTGGAGCAGTGGGCTCAGCCGGGAGTTCTTCCGCGGGTGTAACAGCAGCCGGCACCGGGATTTCGGCATCAGGCCGGACGGCCGGTTCGGGGTCGTCCGCCGGCTGTTGAACGGCAGGCGCCGCTTTCTGGCCCAGCCATTGGGCGGGAGCGGGCTGGCCATACATATAGCAGACCCCGTATCCCTCAGCCGAAAAACTAATTTGGGGCACGACGGGGATTCCGTTTACCTTAAAAGCCAGTTTAGCGTCTTTATCGGCGGTTTTGGGGCCTTGTTTCATAAATTCCCCATACCGCATGGTGTTGTTAAATTCTACGATCGCTTCCTGTGGGCTTCCGATGCCTTGGATATAATCCTTTAAAGCAGACACACAAAGCCCGTCCTCTACATCGTCCGACACGCCAAACAGCGAGCTGGGCACCAGCAGGACATCTTTGGTTTGATTGGCCAGCGTCTCCGCCAACGCATAGAAATTGCAAAACCCACCCAGCAATACCAGCGATGCTTCCCGCACGCACAGCATTGCCGGCGTTCCCTCGGCGGTAACCAGCAAAGCAGGCCGGCGGGCATTGGATTTAGACGCCAAATACGGCGAATTATCCTCGTGTGAAACAGATAAATCCATATCGGAATAAACCTCAAAATCCGAATGGGCCTTCACAAAAGATTCGGCCTGGTCCGCTTGGTCAAAAACCAACACTTCTTTTTTGCCGCGCTCCAGCAAGGAGCACAGTGTGGTGGACGCCCGCAGCACATCTACCACTACGGCCACATCGGTCCATTGTTTGCATTCATCAACGGTTTTAGCTATCAGAACGTTCATTTAAAATCCCCAATACTTTAAAATCTTCAATGGCTTTTTCGTCTTCTTCCGTCAGATTATCCACATATTTAATGGCATAGATAATCAGCGTTACACGCGGGTCGGTAGCGCCGTCCTCCGCGCTGTTGTATTGGCCAATCAGCATTGCATCAGCCCCTTTGGAAGCCACAAAGCGGCGGCCCTTTTCCACCCCCATTTTCAGCACATCGCGGTCGGGCTTTAAATTCTTAATGCGCAGGAGCCCCAGGTTCCCGTAAGGGCGGGTTATTTCTCCTTTGCTTCCTAAAATTTCCACTTTTTTGGCTTTTGTCGGCGGGAAATCCGGCCCGATGGGAATCCAGTCCAAATTGCTCTGTTCCAGCGTGGCGCAGCCGGCCAGCAATACAACCGCCGCCGCTAAAATTTTCAATTTCTTCATAACCCCTCCTATTTTTTTTGAGATGCCAACTGCCCGCAAGCGGCCAAAATATCGTTGCCCATGCTCTTGCGAATGGTAACGCCGATTCCCATGGCTTTGAGTCCGGCGGCAAAATCTTTCACTACACGGTCGTCGGTTTTTTCGCCGCGGCCCAAGTTGCAGGCAATTAAATTCACATGCAGCAGGTAATTGTCTTTAATGCTGTAAATCCAATCGGCCAGTTTGCGGATATGTTCCGGCCGGCTGTTTACATTTTCAATCACGGAGTATTCCAAAAATACCTGCCGTCCGGTCATGGCGATATATTCTTCCAACGCTTTTTTTAAATCGTCTAAATCAAATTTACGGTTAACGGGCATAATTTGGCTGCGTTCGGCATTGTCGGCATTATGCAACGAAAGGGCCAAATTGGCCTGCGGCAAATCCACTGCCAATTTATGCAATTTATCGGCAATGCCCGAAGTGGAAATGGAAATATGCCGCGCCCCGATATTTAAAAAGTCGGCCGCCGACAGTTCTTTAGCGGCTTTAACCACATTCAAATAATTCAACAGCGGCTCCCCCATTCCCATAAACACCACGCTGGAAATGCGTTCGCCCAGTTTTTCTTTGCGCACATATTGGGCCCACATCAGCACTTGGTCGGTAATTTCTTCTTGGGTCAAGTCGCGCTTAAAGCCCATTTTTCCCGTACTGCAGAATGAACAGCGCAGCGGACAGCCCACCTGGCTGGACACACACACGCTCCAGGTATCCTGCGGTTTTAACAAAACGGTTTCAATGCGCCAGCCGTCCTTTAAGGTCAACAGGGCTTTGGCTACCTTATCACGCTTGGAACAAGTGATTTCGGTTACTTCAAAACTTAAAAGAGGACAGTCTTTCTTTAATTGTTCGCGCAGCTGGGCAGGCAAGTTGGTGGCTTCGTCCCACGAAGAGATGGCCTTTTTAAAAACGGCCTCCTGCACCTGGGCAATGCGAAAATTGGGCAGCCCGGCCTCTTTAATGTATTTTTTTACAAATTCAAAATTCATGTTTCTTCCCTTATGATAGATTGTATATATTTTATCATTTTAAGACAGCTTCTCTTTCCTTATTTATATATCATTTTCCGCAAGCGTGAAAAAAAAGCCGTTTTTTAGTATAATACCAGCACGATGAGTGAAGATATCAAGTTTAGCACCGCCGGCTTTCGGGCCGTTACCGCAGA
>CALUZQ010000008.1 GCA_944325225.1 uncultured Elusimicrobiales bacterium | reverse complement strand
GTCTTGGCTACGACTTCTTCGTAAGCGGCGCGGATGAGATTCTTCTGGGCGATAATTTCGTTGACATCGCAGGTCAGCGGGATCATTACTTCCGGCTGGGCTTTGACGCCTTCTTTAATAAGTTCGGCCGCAGATTCAAAAATGGCGCGGGACTGCATCGTCGTAATTTCCGGATAGGTTACGCCCAAGCGGATACCGCGGTGCCCCATCATCGGGTTGACTTCGTGCAATCCGGCCGCGCGTTCTTTGAATACTTCCATAGAAATACCCAGCGCTTTGGCCAGTTCGGCCTGTTTTTCGGGCAAGGTCGGCACGAATTCGTGCAGCGGCGGATCCATCAAGCGCACGGTTACGCCAAAACCGGCCATGGCTTTCATCGTGGCTTTGATTTCCTTTTTCATATACGGGAACAGTTCTTCCACCGCGGCTTTGCGTTCTTCTTCGCTGCCGGAAAGAATCATTTTGCGCAAAATGAACAGGGGCTTGTCGGAATTTTTGCCGTAGAACATATGTTCAATGCGGAACAGCCCAATGCCTTCGGCACCGAATTTGCGGGCTTTAATGGCGTCGTCTTCCGTATCGGCGTTGGCGCGCACTTTCATCGTGCGCACTTTGTCGCACAAAGCGAGGAAAGCCGCCAGGTTTTTGTTGCCTTCGCCAGCGCCTAACATTTTTAAAGCGCCTTCATAAACAAATCCTTTGGTTCCGTTCAAGGTCAGCTCATCGCCTTCTTTAAAGGTCTTGCCGCCCATTTTAACGGTTTTTGCGTTCAGATTTATTTCCAATTCGCCGCAGCCCACAATGCAGCATTTGCCCCAGCCGCGCGCCACCAAAGCCGCGTGCGAGGTCATACCGCCGCGTTGGGTCAAAATACCCGCCGCCGCGCGCATACCTTCAATGTCTTCGGGGTTGGTTTCTTCGCGTACCAAAATGGCGTTTTGGCCCGCTTCTTGCAGTTTAATAGCGTCTAACGAGTTAAATACAATTTTACCCGCCGCGCCACCGGGGCCCGCAGGCAGCCCTTTGGCGATCGGGCTTACGCCCGCTTCCGCTTTCGGGTCAATAGCCGGCAGCAACAGTTCACCCAACTGGGCAGGGGTTACGCGCAGGACGGCTTCTTCCTTAGAAATCAAGCGTTCTTTGACCATATCCAACGCCATCTGTACGGCCGCGGTGCCGTTTCTCTTGCCTACGCGGCACTGCAGCATCCACAGTTTCTGGTCTTCAATGGTAAATTCAATATCCAGCATATCGTGGAAGTGTTTTTCCAACTTTTTCTGGATCGCGTCCAATTCCTTATATACTTTGGGCATTACTTTTTCCAAGGTAGGCAGGTGTTTGGAGTGGGCGTTCGCGGACCATTTGTTCATCGGGGAGGGGGTGCGGATACCGGCCACCACATCTTCGCCCTGAGCATTGATTAAGTATTCTCCGTAGAAATGACTGTCGCCGTTTCCGGGGTTGCGGGTAAACGCCACACCGGTAGCGCTGGTGTCGCCCATATTGCCGAATACCATCGTCTGCACATTGACGGCGGTACCCCAGTCGTGCGGAATGTTTTCAATGTTGCGGTAGGCGATGGCGCGTTTGCCGTTCCAGGAGGCAAACACCGCGCCAATAGCGCCCCAAAGCTGTTCCATCGGATCGTCCGGAAAATCTTTTTTGAGCACTTTTTTGACTGTCGCTTTAAACGCCACGCAGAGTTTTTGAAGTTCCTCGGCCGGGATATGCGTATCGTCGCTAACGCCCAATTTGGTTTTCAAATCGCCCAGCATACCGTCCAAAATTTTGCGGATGCCTTCGCCGTCTTTGGGTTCAATGCCGGCGGCTTTTTCCATAACCACATCGGAATACATCATAATCAAGCGGCGGTACGCGTCATACACAAAGCGCGCATCGCCGGTTTTGGCAATCATGCCGGGAATGGTTTTTTCCGTCAGCCCAATGTTTAAAATGGTTTCCATCATACCCGGCATAGAAGCGCGCGCGCCGGAGCGAACGGACACCAACAGCGGGTTTTTCTCCGAACCAAACTGTTTTTTGGTTTCGCGTTCAATCTTTTTAAGATTGGCTTCTACATCGGCTTTTAAGGTTTTGGGGTAGGTGCGTTTGTTGTTCCAGTAGTAGGTGCAAACTTCGGTGGTAATTGTAAATCCGGGGGGGACGGGGAGTTTTAACTGGCCGGACATTTCGGCTAAGTTGGCGCCTTTTCCGCCCAATAACTCTTTCATTTTGCCGTTTCCTTCGGCTTTACCCGCTCCAAACGAGTACACATATTTTACGGCTTTCTTTACGGCCTTTTTCGCGGCAGTTTTTGCCGCCTTTTTAACGGTCTTTTTTACCATATACGGTCGTTCTCCATATAAAAAATAACAGCGCAACGGACGGAGCGTCCGTTTTGTCCTCTATATTGTAATACATTTCCCAAAGAAAAGGAAATTTTTTCTGGCGGGCAAAAAACAGTGTCTTAAAGCGGTTTAGTTGCGGGATTTCAGATAATCGCCGTGAAAGCCGTATCCGTCCGATACCGTCCGTCCGATAGCAGCCAGCGATTCGTTCCACGCAGCGGCGGCAGACGGTGCCGAGTGAGCTTTGCCGGGGTATAATGCGTAATTGCGGCAGAAAGTTTCCGCCGTTACATTGGGCATAATTACATTGGCCCCGCATTGAAGCGCCAGCAAGCGGCCCTGCGGGTGGAGGGTTTCCATCGCAGTTGTAGCCGGGATATTGATGTCCGGCAGTATCAGCCGCATAATGGCCATCATCTTTAAAGCAAGTTCAAAATGGCCTTCGGCTTTTTCCTGCGCCAGGGGCGTGTCGGGGTGGGGGATAAACGGCCCGATTCCGGCCATATCCACTGGCAACGATTTAAAAAACAGCAAATCCTCGGCTAAACTTTCTGCCGTTTGGCCGGGAAGCCCCACCAGCGAACCGGATCCTACTTCATAACCCAACTCTTTTAAATCTTCCAAACAACGCACGCGGTTATCCCAGCTCATTTGCGGGTCTAATGTTTCATACAGGGCTTTATCCGTAGTTTCAATGCGTAAAAGGTACCGATCCGCCCCGGCTTTGCGGTAACAGGCGTATTCTTCGCGTGTTTTTTCGCCTAAGCTCAGCGTAACGGCAGCGCCTAATTCTTTGATTTGGCGAATAATGCTTGCTATTTTATCCGCATCAAACCACCAGTCTTCTCCCGACTGAAGAACCACCGTCTTATACCCGTTTTGAACCGCCTGGCGGGCTGTGCGGTAAATTTCTTCCGGTGTCATTCGGTAACGAACCGCGTTGGCGTTGGAACGGCGAATGCCGCAATAGAGACAATCGTTTTTGCAATAATTGGAAAATTCTATCAGCCCGCGCAGGTAAACAGCATCGCCCACAAATTTCTTTCTTACTTGATCTGCTTTTTGAAAAAGCGGAGCTGGATCCGGCAGGGACAGAAGCTCCACGATTTCCCCGCGGGTAAGGGGCGGGCGGGAAAGAATCTCTTCAAGCGAACGGGAATCGGTCGTCATAATACGAAGTATATCAAATTATAAGGTGGGCCTAAAGTCCTAAAAATCACTAGGGCTTAGGGAAAAAGAAAAATGGGACACGGCGTAAAAAAAGAATGGGCCCAAATTTCCTAGCCCTTTGGGTCCAATGACCCTGTTATTTCCCCGACGAAAACGCTATCTTATTAATATCAAGCAGGACAACTTAAAAACAAGGAGGCGCTGTATGAAAACTGCATTGCAAGAAACCGTAGCTGCCCAGCTGATTAAAAAGCAGCGCCTGGACCGTGAGTTCGCGTGGATCAGCCGGGAATTTAAGGATTTTCATACCCTATCGGACCTAGACCTATATAATACCGAACGCTACGCGACACTCTGCTTAGGATATATTTTTTAAAAAGTGTGTTTCTACCCTCCTACAAGAAAACACCCTGCGCCCGCTAAATCTCCGGCGGGCGTTCTTTTTGTACTTGTGATTTACCCAGTTTCCTGCAAGCCCGTTGGCTAGCAGATTCGGCCGCTGTCCGCGGGCCGCTAACGGCCCGAAAACTTGTGTGTCGTACAATCCTGCATAAAATCCCTGCCTAATTTGCTATACTGTATATAGACAGCCAGGATAAAGAACCGCCGTATGTTCTTTATCCTTTTTATTTGGTATAATAAATTTGTACTTTAAGTAAGTATAAAAATTAAAAATAGGAGAAGATTGGCCTCCGGCTCGGTATCCCTTGGGATAAGGAATGCTTGGTCGGCAGAATACAATCTAAGTGTACAAAACAATGGTACTTTCCATGCAAGACAGAAAAGACATCATCAGCAAATTCCAATCCAGCGCCAACGACACCGGCTCCGCCGCCGTACAAATTGCGCTGATTACGGAGCGCATTCAGTATATTTCCAACCACCTCAAAGCCAACCCGAAAGATTTTGCCGGCGAAAGAGGGCTTAACAAACTGGTCGGCCAGAGAAGACGCCTGCTCGCTTATCTTAAAAGAACCGACTTTGAAAAATACCAAAAAGTAACCCAAGAACTCAAATTAAGGAAATAACCGCTAATGCAAAATTTCAACCACAAATTTGATATTCACAATGTGGAAGTAACCGTTGGCAATCAAACGATTAAGCTGGAAACCGGCCTGATCGCCAAGCAGTCCGACGGCGCCGTAGTGGCTACTATGGGGGAAACCATGGTATTGGCTACGGCTGTTTCCACCAAGGAGCAAAAACCGGGTATCTCCGATTTTACTCCGCTTACCGTCAATTATAAAGAAAGAACCTACGCCGCGGGCAAAATCCCCGGCGGTTTTTTCAAACGCGAAGGCCGCGCCAGCAAAAAAGAAACGCTGTCCTCCCGCATTATTGACCGCACCATCCGCCCGATTTTCCCGGAAGGTTTCGCCTGCGAAACCAATGTAACCGCGATGGTTATCTCCAGCGACGACAAACACGACGCCGATGTGTTATCCGTACTGGCTTCGTCCGCCGCGCTGGTTATTTCTTCCATTCCGTTTAACGAGCCGGTTGCCGCTGTACGCGTCGGCCGCAAAGACGGGCAATACATCGTCAACCCCACCAAAGAAGAGCAGAATTTCTGCGATATGGACCTGGTCATCGCCGGTTCCGCGCAAGGGCTGTTAATGGTGGAAGGTGGTGCCAAAGAAGTGGAAGAAGAAGCCATCATCAAAGCGATGGAAGTCGCCAAGCCGGAAATTGACAAAATGTGCGCCGTGCAATTAAAACTGCGCGAAATGGCCGGCAAACCGAAATTTGAATATGTCGTAGAAAAACTGCCGCAGGAAGTGGCGGACCTCGCCAACGGCAAATTCCGCGAAGAAGCCAAAAAAATCCTGCACGCATTTTCCGACAAACAGACCCGCGATACCCAGGTAGCCCAGCTGAAAGCTTCGTTTACCGAAGAACTGACCGCCAACTATGGCGACAATGCCGCCACTTACGCCGGCATTGCGCTGGAAAACATTATGTATGAAGAATCCCGCAACCTGGTACTGCACGAAGGCGTGCGCGTGGACGGCCGCAAACCCGACGAAATCAGACCCTTAAGCTCTATGGTCGGGCTCTTGCCCCGTGCGCACGGTTCCGCCTTGTTTACCCGCGGGCAGACCCAGTCCCTGGCGGTTGCCACCTTGGGCACCCCCGACGACCAACAAATGGTAGAAGGGCTGGACGATACCACCTACGAACGCTTCATGCTGCACTACAATTTCCCGGGATTTGCCACCGGTGAATGCAAACCGGACCGCTCTCCGGGCCGCCGCGAAATCGGCCACGGGGAATTGGCTCGCCGCGCTTTAATGCCGCTTATCCCCAGCGAAGAAGAATTCCCGTACACGATTCGCGTCGTTTCCGACATTATGGAATCCAACGGTTCTTCCTCTATGGCCAGCGTCTGCGGCGGTTCTTTGGCCCTGTTTGATGCGGGCGTGCCGATGAAATCGGCCTGCTCCGGAATCGCGATGGGCGCCATTTCCGGCGAAGGCAAATTTGTAGTGCTGTCCGATATTATGGGGTTGGAAGACCACTTGGGCGATATGGACTTTAAACTGACCGGTTCGCGCAAGGGTATTACGGCTTTCCAGATGGATGTTAAACTCAAAACCGGCATTCCGCTGGATGTGTTAAGACAAGCCATCTCCCAAGCCACCCAAGGCCGTATGTTCATTATGGATCACATGGAAAAGACGATCGCCGCACCGAAAGAAAACATTTCCCGCTTCGCGCCGATTATCTTTAAAATGAGAATCCCCGTGGACAAAATCGGTGCCTTAATCGGCCCCGGCGGCAAGAACATCAAACGCATCACGGAATCCACCGAAGCCAAGATTGATATCGCTGAAGACGGCACCGTAACCATCGCCGCCGCCAACAGCGACCGCTTGGACCAGGCCAAAGCCGAAATTGATATGATGACTGCTGAACCCGAAGTAAATAAAATTTACAAAGGCAAAGTGGTTTCTATCCAACCGTTCGGCGCGTTTGTGGAAATTCTGCCCGGCAAGGACGGACTGCTGCACATTTCCGAAATTGAAAAACACCGCATTAACAAAGTTGAAGATGTGTTAAAACTCGGCGACATTGTGGAAGTAAAATGCGTGGAAATTGACAATAACGGAAAAGTACGGCTTTCCAGAAAGGCCTTGCTCAAATAGTTTCACACGCTGTTCAGTCCCCGGAGATTTTATATTCTCCGGGGATTTTCTTTTTCATTTTTCTGCGGCAGTTTAACGCCTAGCATTGAATCACGGCGCGAGTTTGTTGTAAACATACAGGAGAAAACCCAATGGCTTTTCAACTAGAAAATTGGCTGGAAGAATTAATCCGCCGTTTGACGGCCGCATTTGGCAAACGCCTGCAGGCAGTCGGCCTGCAAGGCAGTTTCGCCCGAAAAGAAGAAACACCCTCCAGCGATATTGACGCCGTGGTCCTTTTAGACCAAATCACTCCGGCGGATATCGCCGCCTATAAGACCATTTTAACCCAACTTCCGCCCTCTTCGCACCCGCTGTGCGGTTTTTTTGGGGGAATTGATGATTTAAAAAATTGGTCCCGGGCGGAATTGTTCCAGTTTATCCAGGATACCCGGTGGGTGTATGGCTCACCGCAGACAGTGCTTCCTAAGCCCACCCGTCAAGACGCCGTCTTAGCCGCTAAAACCGGCGCCGGCAATATCTATCACGCCCTGGTTCACACCTGGATTCACGGAGAATTGACCCCCGCTTTGATGCAATCTTTATGCAAGAGCGCCTTTTTTATGCTGCAAGCCGCGCATTTTGCTCGTACGGGCCGCTATATCGCCGGCAAACAGCCGTTGCAGCAAGCGTTGACCGCGCCCGATGAAAAGCGGATTCTTTTCTACACGATACACCCTGTACCTGCCGCCCAAGTACAAACGATAGCCCAAGATTTATTAGCAGTCAGCCAACGGATATTGGCCATAAAATAGGCCCAGTCCTACAGGCCAGTAGGCCCTTTGACCCTTGCTCTGTCAAAAACTAAACTGATACTATGAGTATATATTAAGGGAGGAAATTACATGAAACTTTTTCGTTTGACGCTGTTAGCCGTTCTGCTGGCGCCGGTATGTGCGGCCGCCCAAGGTACTAAAACGATTCCGCTGGGGAAAAACTTTGTACTGAATACCAAAATGCCGCTTTCTTTTGACCAGCAGGAATTTAACCAGAAATTTGTAAAACAACTGGACGAAGCCCGCGCCTTAGCGGCGCTGTATCAAGCGACGCCCGCCGTTTCGGTGCAGAAATCCGAACAAGCGCCGGTACCCGCAGAGAATTACACGCGCTGCATTATCAGCCGCGAGAAGATTTTGAAGTCCGACGGTTATCAAATCACGCCGGACCGCAGCTGGTATGTTCAAAAACATTCGCCGGCCGCCTGCGAATTTTATAAAGGGTGGAAACAGGAACAGGATTTGTCTTTCACGGCAAAAGCCGAAAAACGCCGCAGCTGTGAATCTCATATGGATAAGAAATACGAAGTTCACACCTGCGCCATCTGCGGAAAACCGATTAATGTCGCCTGCGGCACGGTATCTACCTGGAAAGACAGCATGGGCAAACATTACGCCCACCAGGATTGCTTTGAAGAATACCGCTATGTTTCCGCCAATGCCGAGTTGATGAAAAACCTGGATATTACCGAAGCCGACTGCGCCCGCTTTGACCGCCAACGCCAAGAACGGCAGGCCGCCCAGCAGAAACTGGCGGCGGAACTGAAAGCTTCGGCGGGAAAAATCAGCGTGCCGGCCCAGCCGGAACAGTCCCTTACGGTTCGTCCGGGCACCCGCTCGTTTAAAAAAGTAAGCCGGGATTTGGAACGCTTTACCTCACGCTATGGCCAAACCATTCAGCAGGCCGCCAAAGACCAGCGGGAAGGTAAAAAGTTAACTGCCAAGCAGGCCAATTTGCTTAAACGCTTTAACTCCCTGCGGGAAGAATATCACCGGGCTTCTGAAGCGTCCGAAAAATAAAAGATCTTATACTAACTCCCCGCTCAGCTGAGCGGGGAGTTTTTTGCGCTGATACGGGGAACCTTTAAATTCGCCCGACCGGCTGGGATTTTGGCAAACGCTGTCAGTTAACCGGATTTTTCTTCTAAAACCGCCGGCTGAGTTTGATGTTTGATATAATAAATATATGGTTTGCTTGAAGAAGTGTTTGCGCCGGATTTTATCCGGAGCAATGCTGGTGTGTGTGCTGTTTATCGTCGGGTGTAATTATCACGGGCGGTTAAAACGCGGGTTCTACAAAACCCCGTCCTTTGACGACAAAATAGAAGCGTCCGTTATGGTAGCGGCGGACAAATTTATCCAGCATTCCTTTACTTTTAAAGACGATAACCTCACGCCGATTAATTCTTACATCATTCGCGTAGATGACGGCGCCGCCGTGGCGGCGGCCGATGCGCTGGGCACGCTGTTTAGCCGGGTGGAAGTAAACAGCTACGCGCTCCGCTCCCAATACGACTATACCGCCGAGCTGGATTATAAAGTAACCGAAGAAAACGACTATGAATCCCGCCTATATGCCGACGAAGGTTTCTTGTGGGTGCGCAATTACCGCTTTCCGAAATTTCATACTTTTGTAACCCTCACCCTGCGCGACCCGCAAACGCGGCTGCCCGTAATTAAACTTTCCGCTTCGCGCACCAGCTATTTGAAGTTCAGCAATACGGCCATGGGTGCTTATTGGCTGAACCGAATCACTTTTTCACTGCTTTTTCCGGTTATAGCGCCGGCTTATACTTCGGCGGCGGGGGGAAGTATCCGCAAAACGCTGGAAGATGATTTGCGTTTCTGCCTGCGCAAAATTATGAAAGAACTGGACGAAAACCGCGTCCTGTTTCGGCCCGGTTATTCGGCCGCCATGCACCGCAACGATTCCCGCTACCGCAAATGGCTGGAAAAAACCGTCTATATAGAAACCCCGCAGGGGCACGGAAGCGGCTTTTTTATCAGCCCGGACGGCTACCTCATTACCAACGCCCATGTGGTGGGGAAAAACCGCGATGTGCGGTATTACCTGTATGAAGATTTACCGTTTGAACCCCGCCGCGCGGAGCCGCCCTTTCGGTATGCGCGGCTCGTGAAAATCAACCACGCACGCGATTTGGCCTTGCTCAAAGCGGAGGGGAAGTTTCCTTATTTTAAGTTGGACGCGGACCGCTCCCATTACCAAACGGGGGCAAGCGTCCTGGTGCTGGGAAGTCCTCAAGAGGAATACTTCAGCGTAACCGAAGGCATCATCAGCACCCTTAAAAACGACAACGGTGTAGATACCATTCAAACCGATGCCGCCGTCAACGCAGGCAACAGCGGCGGGCCGTTGGTACTGCGCGCTACCGGCCAAGTAATCGGAGTAAACACGCAAAGTTACAAACCCACTCTGGCCGACGGCATACACTTTGCTATTTCGGCCTTTGAAATTAAACGCACCCTGGGGATAGACCAACCCCTAGACGAAGAAAAACTCCGCCGCGAAGAAATCCACGCCCGTCCGTCCACTCCCCGTGATACGGGCAATATGTATCAAGACGGTCAAAATTATGTAAAATAAATAAAAGCAGTTTTGGTATCATCAGAAACACGAGGTTATTTCTTTTATGAAAAAAACAGCAACCAAAAAAGCGGCTCCGGCCAAAAAAGCCCCCGCGGCAAAAAAACCGGCCGTGAAGGAATCCCCGATTTTGAAAGAAGTCAAACAGCTTTACGGTTTCATGCAGGATAACAACCTGGACACCATTGAATACGATCAAAAAGGGCTGTATTTGCGTTTGGTAAAAGCCAAACCCGCCGTGGTGCCGGTACCGGTAAGCGTAGGCGGTGCCGTGGCCGGTGCTTCCGGTGCTCATCCGGCGGCCCCTGCCCAGGAACAATATAAAGAAGTAATCAAATCGTCCCTTATGGGCATCTTTTTCCGCGGGTCCACTCCTTCGGCCCCGCCGTTTGTGAAAGAAGGCGCCCAGGTAGCCAAAGGCGATGTAATTTGCCTGATTGAAGCGATGAAAGTATTTAACGAAATCCGTGCCGAATTTCCGTGCATTGTTAAAAAAGTATTGGTGGAAAACGGCAAGCCCGTTAAACAGGGCGATGCGTTATTTGCCATTGAACGGGTATAACTATGACGCCTTTACAGGAAAATATCCAAACGGCCGTTACCCGTATCAGCGAATACCTGGCGGAACATAAAACCGCCTCTTCCTGGCAGCTGAAAGTGATGTTTCGTTTGTCCAGCTCGGTATTATACTTGGCCTTAGGCGGCCTATATAACGAAGGGAAAATTTCCCTGGAAGCCGATGGAATAAACTATATAATTACTTGGGGTCAGCAGCAGCAAACCCCCATGCCTCCGCCGGCACCCATTCAAGAAAATATGTAATCACCAAATCCCCCGGTTCTGCCGGGGGATTTTACGATAAGGTTTCCGCTGTGATTATTATTTTGCCAGCCGGCCGCCATCTTCTTTAGCGGCCCGGACCGGTTTTTCCACGATTTGCCAGAACCAATCTCCCGGCGGGCGTCCAACAAAGTATAAGCCGCTCCAAACGGCTTGCCCACCACTGAACGGAATTATCCAAATACTTCGTAAAAAAATGTAAAATAAGAATATGCCAAAGTATTATTACGCCGCAAAAAAATCTAAAAAGAAAACCAAAAAAACTTCTTCCCGCGCCTGGATTCGCACTACTTTGTATATCCTGGCGGGTGCTTTGTGCCTGTGGTTATTTTGTATTCTCTGGTTTAATATTTCCAAAGGACCGGCCGGAGAAGAAGTGGCCAGTTATCTGTTTCAGCTGCTGGGGCAGGGTGCGGGCTTAATTCCGCTGTTTCTGGCTTACTGGCTGCTGCAAACCATACGCAACAAAAGCGCGTCTTTCTTGTTTTTTCTGCTCGGGACCTCGGTTACTTTGGCGGCGTTCTCCAGCTTGCTGACGCTTTTAAAACTTATTTTTACCGATTCGCTCATCAGCGGCGGCCGGGCGGGACAAACGCTTTTTTACGCCTTAAAAGGAGTAAGCGGCACCGCAGGCGCGGCGGTATTTTCGCTGGCGCTGGCACTGGTGGGGCTGCATATGCTGTTTGCGATACCGTGGTCGGTTATTTTGCAAAAAACGATAGAGTTTATCCGCAACGATTTTAACGGCTGGCTGGACGCCAGGGCCGAACTGAAACAAAAACTGGCCGAAGGACGCGCCGAACTGAAAGAAAAAGCCGAAAAGGAAACTATACGCCCCGTAGCCGAAGAATTACATGAACTGCCGGAAATTCACCGCTCTAAACCCGAAATCCGCCGGCCGGTGGCGGAACAAATCACCCTGCCGCGGCGGGAAGAAATCGCCGCCCAACATACGCCGGCGGAAACTAATGAATCCAACGAAACGGAAAACGGGGAAGTCAAAAAATTTGATCCCAAAACCTTCGTGCTTCCCTCGCTGGACTTATTGAACGATCCCTCCGGGGACGGCATCGTCGGCCCGACGGACGACGAAATCGCCCAGGCCACCCGCCGGCTGGAAAGTACTTTAAAAAGCTTTGATATCCGCGCCAGCGTAACGGGCGTATCGCCGGGACCGGTGGTTACCCGCTATGAAATCAAGCCCGACCCGGGCGTAACCATCGCCTCTATTACGGCCCGCACCCAGGACATTCAAGCCAGTATGGAAGCGCGCGCAATCCGCGTGCAGGCGCCGATTCCGGGCAAAAACGCCGTCGGGTTTGAAATTCCAAACGAACGGCCGGTTATGGTAACGATGAAAGAAATCCTGCAGTCGCCGGTGTATGCGGCGTCCAAGGCCGTTATCCCCATAGCCCTTGGCCGCTATGCGGACGGCAATCCCGCCGGTTCCGTAGCCGAAAAATGGCCGCATATTCTGATTGCCGGCGCTACCAACAGCGGTAAATCCATTTGTCTGCATACGATTATTATGTCTATTTTGTACAAGCACCGCCCGGACGAGGTCAAATTCCTCATGATTGACCCCAAACGCGTGGAACTGACGCTGTACGAGGGGATTCCTTATTTGTACGATCCCAAAACCTCGTGTGATGATGTAGATGTTGTTACCGATGCCAACGGAGCGGCCAAATCCCTGCAGATGTTGGTAAAAGTAATGGAAAAACGCCTGCAGATTATGCAGCTGGCCAAGGTAAAAAACATTGAAGGATACAATCAATGGGCCGCCCAAAATAACGAAGAAAAGATGTTCTATATCTTTGTTATCATTGACGAAATGGCCGACCTAATGCTGCAAACCAAGGCCTCCATTGAAGATTCCGTCCAACGCCTGGCGCAAATGGGGCGCGCGCTGGGGATACACTTGATTTTATGTACCCAGCGGCCGTCGGTAAAGGTAATTACGGGCGTGATTAAAGCCAACCTGCCTTCGCGCATTGCACTGCAGGTTGCGTCGTCCATTGACTCCAAAGTCATTCTGGACGCTACCGGCGCGGAAGATTTATTGGGTAAAGGCGATATGCTTTACCAAAGCACTTCGGATAAAAACCCGCTGCGCATTCAAGGGGCGTATGTATCGGAAAAAGAAATCAAGGCCGTGGCCGATTTCCTGCGCGCTCAGGGCGGGCCGGATTATCCCGTGCAGATTGTAGCGGAACAAAACCCCTACCAACGCCCGCAGGACGGACTGGGAGCCAGCCCCGAAGAAATGAAACAGGCGCTTAACTTAATTAAAGAGCGCCGCCGCGTTTCGCAGGATTTATTAAAAGCCCATTTTGGGTCCAGCGCGCGGGCTACCAATATGCTAAGCGTGTTGGAAATGAAAGGATTTATCTCTAAACCGGAAGGTTCTAACCGCTGGGAAATCCATTACGAAATGATTGACCAGGCCCTGGAAGAGTTAAACTCCCTTCCGTACGACAAAAATTACCAGGAAGAAACCTATGAAACCGTGTATAAATAAGCTGCTCATTTCCGCCGTATGCGCGGCCCTGTTGTTTTCGGCGTGTTCGGATTCTCAACCCCCGCAGCCCCAGCCGGCCGCTCCGGCGCAACCGGTCCCAACCGTCCAGCAACCCGCCCCGGCGGCACCCCAAGCTGAGCCCAAAGAGGAACCGGCTCAGCCCCCGGCTGCCCCAAAACCGCAGCCGGCACCGGTTCCGGAAATGACGGCCCAGGAACTGACGGAAAATTTAAAGAAATGGGATAAAAAACTGGCTTTGCTGGAAACGGATTTTATTCAACATACATCTTACGATGGGGTGGAAGTCAGCCGTTCCAAAGGAAAACTGTTTTACGACCGCGACCAAAACCGCCTGCGGCTGGATACGCTCAGCCCATCGGGCGATTTGGAACAAACCGCTATTACCGATAAAAAAGATATCGTAATTCTGGACGAAAACAACCAGCACATTACCACCCTTTCCTGGGCCGATTGGCAACAAGGCCAGCCCAACCAGGCCTTATTTGATTTTGGCAATTATACCGGCTTGGTGGATAAACATTCCGCCAAAGTAGAAAAGCAGGACGCTCAAACCGCCCTGCTGGTGCTGACGCCCAAAGAGGGGGAAGAATATACCCTTTATTTGACCCTCTCCAAACAGGATTTTTTCCCGCAGACGATTGCCATTCATTCGGAACTGATGGTTACCCGGGCCAACTTAACAAACACCCGCAAAAACCAGCCGCTCCCAACAGCTATTTTTGGAGGATTTAATCAATGATGACGCTAGCCAATAAAATTACGCTTACGCGCGCTGCGCTGTCTATCGTAATGTTTTTATTTATTTTAATGCCTTACGGCTGGGCGCGCCTGGTCGCCACGCTCATTTTTATTCTGGCCGCCAGCACCGACTGGGTGGACGGTAAAATCGCCCGCGAAACCAACACCATTACCCCGTTTGGCGCGATTGTGGACCCGTTTGTAGATAAAATCCTGGTAGCGGCCGCTTTCTTTGCGTTTGTGGGCATTAAAGAGCTGGATATCCCCATTTGGGCGGTATTCTTTATTCTGCTGCGCGAACTGATGATTTCCACCCTGCGCGTAATTGCCGCCTTGGAAGGCAAAGTGATGGCCGCCGAACGCTGGGGCAAATTCAAAACCGTAATTCAAATGGCGGCCGTAGGCACGATTTTCTTTGTGCTGGATGTCTATCACCTGGCCCATATTTTAACGGGAAGCGCTAAAAGTGTGTGCATGATTCTTTTCATCACCCTGCATAAAGTGCCGTATGCCATTACCGCTATTGCGGCAGTAATTACCTGGATCAGCGCCATTTCGTATTTAAAAAATAACTGGGATTTGCTTAAAAAATCCTGGAGTTTGCCCGTATGCAAATAATCATCCGGGCGTTGGCGACAGGGTTGTTTGTCAGCTATTTGCCGCCCCTGGTATTCAAGTACAAAAAAAATACCGGAGCGGGCTTTTTGGGCACTTTGTGGGGGATACCGCTGGTCTTGCTGTTTCCCAAAGACCCGATGCTCTATTTAATTGCCATGCTGGCATTTTGGGTATTTGCCGTAATCATCTGTAAAAAAGTACAATTTAAGGGATATACGGGGCATGATAACCCAAAAATTATCATTGACGAAATGGCCGGCTATATAACGGCTATGGCGTTTCTGCCCCGGCAGTGGCCGTATTTGTTGGCGGCATTTGTGCTGTTTCGGACCTTTGACACCTTAAAACCCTGGCTGGTTAAAACTTTTGACCGCATGGAAAACGCTTTCGGTGTGGTGTTTGATGATGTCGCCGGCGGACTGATGTCCAACATTTTGCTGCAGCTTTTTATTATATTGTTTGTAAGGGGATAACCCTAAGGAGATTAGAAACTATGGACTTTTCCAATATGACCAATGTCCGGGAGCTTTTAGCCGCCGGCGGACCGGTATTAATTTTGTTGCTTTTGTTATCGGTTTATTCCATTTCTGTCATTCTGGAACGCTTTTTTAAACTGCGTTCTTCTATTTCGCTTTCACGCAAATTAATGGCTTATTGCCGCCACCCGATTCGCTCGGAGAATTACCAAAAAGTAGAAGACGCCTGCCGCAAAGATATCGTAAAAAATACACCCGCCGCGGCCTTGATTTTACGGCTGGTGCAGGAACGGCACCGCACCCCGGCGGAACTTGAAAAAATCGCCGATTCGGTGATTGACTGGGAAATTTCCAAACTGCAGCGCCGGCTGACGGTGCTGGGCACCCTGGGAAGCATTACCCCGTTTATCGGGCTTTTTGGTACGGTCATTGGGGTTATGCACGCATTTAAAGATTTAGCTTCTACTTCGGCTGCCGGAGCGGGGGCCTCGGTTGTGGCGGCAGGCATCGCCGAAGCGCTTATCAACACGGCGGCCGGATTGTTTGTGGCTATTCCGGCAGTAATTGCCTACAACTATTTCCTTTCCAAAACCAACTATTTTGCCAAAGAATTGGAAAATGCGGCTGATGAAATTATCTACCGCCAAAATGAGGAAGAATCCGGCGAGTTTTAATTATGAATACGCATAAAAAGCGAACCGTTATGGCGGAAATCAATATGGTGCCGTTTATTGATATCACACTGATTCTGCTCATTATTTTTATGGTGATGAGCCCGCTTTTGGTACAAATGCAGCTGACGGTAGATTTGCCTAAATCCAACGCCATCAATACTCAGGCGGAGGACGATGTAATTCGGATTGAGGTGCAGAAAAACGGCACCATCTCCGTCATGAATAAAAAGATAGCGCTTAAAAATTTGGAGCGCGAATTAATTTTACGCATGGGAAAAGCAAGCAAAAAAACCATTCTCGTACAGGCGGATAAAGAAGTGCCGATACAGCAAGTGGTAGATGTGTTTGATGTGGCTAAAAAACTCGGCGCGGCCAAACTGGGAATTGGAGTGCTTTCTAAAAACTGATGAATCGTTACCTGGCCCTTTCCGGCGGCCTGCATATTTTGGCCGCACTTTTCTTACTCCTTTTGTTGGCGCCGTCAGCCAAGAAGGCCGCCGCCACATATACTATTGACTTTATCGGAACGGGTAAAGTAGTCGCCACCACCGGCCAGGAAGCGGCGGCTCCCATTGCGGCACCCAAAGCCGCCGTACAGGCGCCGGCCCCGGCCAAAGATGCAACCGTCGCTAAACCGGAATCCAAATCCAATAAAAAGGCGTATGCTTCTAAATCCGAAATTTCTGCTAAAAAACAAACGAAAAAAGCACCGGCCAAACCGGCCCAGCTGGCGGCGCCCAGCGTGCTGGACGACGCCGACTCCAACGCCAACGGAAAAGGCGGCTCCGCCAGTGCTTCCAAAGAAGGCGAATTTGCCGGCGGAAATATCCAAACCGATTTTGCCAATTTCCCGTATCCGTGGTATATCACCCAGGTACGCAATTCGCTGTGGATTGAGTGGGAAAAAAGACGCCCCGTCGGAACGGAACTTTCGGCGCTGGTATCTTTTGCCATCGCCCGCGACGGAAAAATAAAAGATTTACAGGTAGCCCGTAAATCCGGAGATGAAAATTTTGATTTTGCCGCCACTTCCGCAGTCATCAACGCCGGCCCGTTTGCGCCGCTGCCTATGTATTACGAAAAAGACGAACTCACCGTCAGTGTAGAGTTTCGCCAGGAGAAATAAAATGAACGGATGGCAGCGTTTTGCATTACTCATTTTATGTTGTTTTACGGTCATGGTGCTTTATCCGGATTTTGGCGCGGCCGGCTGGACTTTTATCGGAGTCGTGCTCGCCATGTGGACCGGGGTGATTATGGTGCTGTCTGTCATTTCCAACCTGTTTGGCATTTACCGGCTGGAAACTTTCAATAAGCTCATTACCTTTGTACTCTTGTGCGCAATTATGTATTCGCTTTTGTGGTACTTTCCGCAAGAAGATAAAGTAACCCCTATCAACAAAATCAAATACGGGGAAATTCCCACCAAAAAAGATATAGAACGGGGCTTAAAGCGATTTACTTTTAATTTTGATTTCATCCGCCGAAACGCAACCCGAAAAGAGAATTTCATCAACCAGGAATTAGACGGCGACAAAGTAAAAAAAGGAATCAAAAAGAAAGTATCCGAAACGACGGAAGAATTAATTGAATCTATTGATATTCATGTGGAGTAATGTATGAAAAACACCCTGCTTATTACCGGCGGAAACGGATTTATTGGCCGAGCATTGACCGACAAACTGCTGCAGGAAGGTTTTAATGTGCGCATTCTTACGCGGCGCAAACCCAAACAACAGCCGGCGAATCCGTCCGTTACGCTTCTGCAAGCCGATTACTCGGATGTAGAATCCTTAAAAAACGCCTTGCAAGGGTGCGTGGGTGTTTTTCACTTAGCGGCGGCTATTTTCGGCTTCAGCCGCGCCGATTTTGAAAAAGCCAATGTAACCGCTACCCGCAACCTGGCAGAAGCGGTTAACCAAATGCCGGATATTAAAACTTTTGTGCATGTTTCCAGCTTAGCCGCCAGCGGTTTTGCACCCGATAAAGAGCACCCCCGCACCGAGGATATGACGCCTCAGCCCGTTTCCGATTACGGCATTACCAAATGGGGGGGAGAACAAGCCGTGCACACGCTTCGGCCCGGCGTGAAATGGACGATTATCCGCCCACCTATTGTATATGGAAAAAACGATTCCGGGGTATCTAAAATTGCTTTGTGGGTACGCCGGGGGCTGATGGTCAATACTTCGGGCAACGGATACTTTAGTTTTGTGCATGTGGACGACCTGGTGCAAGCCCTTTGGCTGGCATTTTCCCGCCCGGATACGGACCGGCAAACTTTCTTTGTAACGGAAGATCAAATCTATTCCTGGGATTATTTTATTACTGAAATGGCCCGTGCGATGAACTGCCATAAACCGTTTATGCCGCAGGCCCCCAAATGGTTGCTGCGCGGAGCGGCGTGGCTGTACGAAGCGGCCGCCCGTATAAGCGGCTCCCAGCCGGCCTTAAATTACGACAAGGTAACCGAGGCCACTATTTCCGGACACTGGATTTGTTCTGGCAAAAAATGGCAGAAATTGACTGGACAAAAATTTACACCGTTGACCGAAGGGTTGAAAAAAAGTTTTTAACTCAATTTGCATAGGTCCAGCCGATAAAAACACCAAACGCAGAAAAACGGACAACCGTTTTAAATTTTGTTATAATATATAAGCCGTCGGTAATAAACCCGGCGAACAAAATTTTGGAGAGGTGGCTGAGAGGCCGAAAGCGGCGGTTTGCTAAACCGTTATACGGGTTAATTCCCGTATCGAGGGTTCGAATCCCTCCCTCTCCGTAGAATTTAAACCCCCGCTTTTAGGCGGGGTTTTAAATTATAGGGGAGTGGAGCGGCAGCCAAAAGCTCCGCTTTGTATTTAGTGAAGATCCCTCTTTCTAGAAAGAGGGATCTTTTGTCTTTTTATACCCAAAAACATCACTAAAAAACGCTTAAAAATAGATAGAAAGCCGAAATATCTAGGAAATATATCATATTTTTATTTTTAGGATACTAATATAAAAACTTGACTTAGAGTTAACTCCAGCGTTTATAATAAAGTATTACCCGATAAGGAGGGGAAATATGAAATATATTTTAACTGCTTTTCTAACCGGGCTATTTGTCGTAGGAGGGATAAATATGTTGGAAGCAAAAAAATGGGATAAAACTTTTCCACAAAGCGATAAAGTAAATGTCAAAAAAATAACCTTTCATAACCGCTTTGGCATTGAATTAACGGGAGATCTCTACATTCCGAGAACCATCAAAAGGGTAGAAAAATTACCCGCTATAGCTATTTCCGGCCCATTTGGCGCTGTTAAAGAACAGGCATCTGGGCTTTACGCCCAAACGCTGGCGGAACGCGGCTTTATCACACTGGCGTTTGATCCTTCTTATACTGGAGAAAGCAAAGGTTCACCTCGCCATGTAGCATCGCCGGATATCAATACAGAGGACTTTAGTGCGGCTGTTGACTTTTTAAGTATTCATAAAAATATAGATCCCAACCAGATTGGCATATTGGGAATCTGTGGGTTTGGTGGATTTGCTTTAAATGCGGCGGCTATGGACTCCCGCATCAAAGCTACCGTAACCGCTACTATGTATGATATGACGCGCGTTTCGGCCAATGGGTACTTTGATTCTATGGATGCCAATGCCCGCTACGCTTTACGCGAAAAATTAAATGAACAACGCTCCAAAGATTTCCAAGCTGGCACCTATGCGCCTCAACCCGGACTTCCCGATAAACTGACCGGACAAGAACCTAAATTTGTTCAAGACTATTGGGACTATTATAAAACCCCGCGTGGATTCCACAAGCGTTCCATCAACTCAAACGGAAACTGGAATATGACATCTTCCTTATCGCTAATGAACTTACCCATTTTGGCTTACACCCCGGAAATTCGTTCGGCAGTATTAGTAATCCACGGAGAAAAAGCCCATAGCCGTTATTTTAGCGAGGATGCTTTTAAGAAATTAAGGGGAGATAACAAAGAATTATTAATTGTTCCCGATGCTTCACATGTGGATTTATACGACAATTTGCAAAAAATACCATTTGATAAAATTGTTTCTTTTTATCAAGAAAATTTATCCAAATGAAAACACTCTGTTTCAGTATAATAAGTGTGGCATGCCTTTTATTTGCCGCCTGTGATTCATCTAAGGCGGCAAATAATTTTGCTTCTTCAACGCCTGCCCAGGAAATAAAACAAATGAAAATCTTGTTAAACGGAAAAACTTTCTCTATTATATTAGCAGATAATCTTTCAGCCAACGCACTGGTGGAAAATCTACCGCTTGCGCTTTCCTTGCACGATCTAAATGCAAACGAAAAATACGGCACTCTCCCTATTCAACTGCCCACTAATGCCCGGCCTGTCAAACGAATACACGCCGGAGATGTGATGTTGTTTGGAAATGACTGCTTGGTCTTTTTTTACGAAGATTTCTCCACTTCTTACCAATATACCCAAATTGGAAAAATAACTAATCGTGAGGCAATCCGTTTTTTATCCTCCACTGATTCGGCAACAATCAAATTACTTCCTTAAAAATACTTATCTATAATCCAAAAGAGAGAAATTATCACTTTACAAATAACTCTGAAAAAGTTCGCTACATCAAAATAGAGAATATGTCATGCTCTTTCCAGAGTACAATTCTCCTATTTTCACGGTAGGTCCTTCTTCCTGCCATTATTATCAAAAATAACTAAAAATATCGTTTTCCTATCTATTTTTTTATTTTATAATAAACTAAGTTATACTTCTTTCCTGCATGACTTCCGTTGACATATAACTGAATTTTTAAAAACGACCAGAGGCCCCTATGACCGAAAAACTTATTTTTGCATTTGATTTAGGCAGCGGCAGTTTAGGCGAATGTGTCCGCCAATGCGATCAGATTTTACATCTTAATTCTTTGCTGATTGATCACGAATTTGCTTCCGTTACCGAACAAGCGGCCCAACGGCGCGCTTTCCGCACCCGCCAGGCCCATTTGGCCCGGGAACATTGGTGGCAGCAAACCGCCCGACAAGCCGGGCTGGAAGTGCTTTGCTCCAGCCAACCTTCTTTTGAAGCACCCGCCTGCCAGCCGGACCCGCGGCTGCTGCGGGAATTTGCCGCCCCGGGGGATCAGACGCTCTACACTTCCTGTCTGCTGCGTATCGCACTGCTTCAGGGGCAACCCCTGCAATCCTGGCAGATTTATAAAGCCGTCTGGTCCGCCCTGCAGCACCGCGGGTATGATGCGCAGCTCCCCTGGAAAAGCGAAGTGCGCCTGATAGAAGAAAAAATCAAAAATAACGAAAAATTAACGCCCCGCGAAGAAAAACTCCTCAAAGAATTCCAGGAAGAAGCAGCTTCCTCTAACTTATATTTGCAGGAAGTTCAGCAATTTCCCGAAGCGTACCAGCTTCCCTGCTACTTTGAAGCGTACCGTTTAGGGCTTTGGGATTATCAGCAACCGCAGCGTTTTAAAACCTCGTTATCGGCCGCGCCGCAAGCCGCGCGCAACAAAGAAGGGGGGAAAACCTTAATCGCTCCCCGTAAATTGGTAGAAAAAGAACTCCGCACGCTCTTGGAACAAGCAGCCAAACAATATCCCGGTTTACAGGGGAAAACGGACTTTATCCTCTATGGTCCGGCCGAAAAGCCCTATGCGCCCTACACCAATCCCAAGCAATATGCCGCTTACCGCGGAACGGATTGGGAATGGCAGGGGATTTTGGCACAGAAAACACCCCGGTTTGATAACCGCGCCCTCGCCAACTGTCGCTTAATTCCGCGCTTTCATGTTTGCAAAGCGCAAACGCCGCTTAACCTGCAAATTTGCTTTCTGCTGGCCTTAAAAAATATGCGTTATACCAAAGGGAAAAATACCTCGTGCGCCTTAACCTGCAACGAACTGGCTTCCATTTATCACGCGTATTTGCCCAATCTGGAAAAATATTCCGCCAATGTAATTGGCGTAAAAGATTGGAAAAAAGAAGTAACCCAATTAGGCGGCATAGTAAATGAAAACCAAAAAGCGGTGCCGGCCCCCAGTAAAAGCGGCCGGAGCCGTTTCTCGCGCCCGGCTATGGAAATTCTGCAGGAGTTAATTTTATCGGGCCAAAATCCGCACGATTTCTATCATCAAAAAACAGCCCAGCTTACCAACACCAATCCGCTCCACGGGCTGATTAAAGAAGATTTTGCGTTCCTGCTTGCCATGCCCAACAGCTGGGATAAAATTCATATCCCCGATACGCGCGAAGCGGATAAAAAACTCTCACCGGCCGAGCGGAAAGAAGCCATTTCTTCCTTGCTTTCCGGCATTACGCACCCGGTGGTGCGCCACCGGCTGTTCTTCTTATGGCAGCGCATGGCCGTGTTGGAAGCAAAATACGGAACGCCGGACGAGGTCATTTTTGAAATCGTCCGAGAAGACTTTCTCAGTCCCGAAGAAAAAGCAAAACTGATTAAATTCCAAAAAACGCAAAGCGCCCTGCATAAAAAATTAGCCAAAGAAGCAGGACTGAAAAATGTACTAAAAATGCGCTTATTTATGGACCAAAAAGGAATTGACCTCTACGATACCACCGAAAACCGCGCTTTGTCCGCCACCCAGCTGGACGAATACGATATTGACCATATCGTCCCACAATCCCGCGGCGGGGCGGACAGTTACGCCAATAAAGTGCTTACTAAACGCAGTTTAAATATCGCCAAATCCAATCGTACCCCTTACGAATGGCTCAGCGGCGATTCTGCCGTTTGGAGCGCTTTTTTAAGCAACTTAAAAGAAGCCAACCTCAGCGACCGGAAATTTGAACTGTTAACTTCTAACCAGGCCGCCGAATTGGAACAACGCCGCAACGATTTGCAGGCCACCGCTTATGTAGAAAAACTGGCCCAATATATAGCGGCCCTCCACTTTGGCTGGGGCTACAATACCAAAAACGACCAGCGCCGCCTGTTCGCGGCTTCCGGCGCCCAAACCGCCCGTATTCGCCGGGCATTCAAACTGGACCAGCTGCTCTACAGCGCGGAGGAGTTTAAAAAAGCATTGGACGAAAACTCCCTCTCGGAAAAAAACCGTAAAAATAAAAAACATCACGCGTTAGACGCCCTGGTCCTTAGCTTAATACGCGACATCAAATACGATGAAAAAACCCATTTGCTCCAAGCACCCGCTTTTTTTACACCGCCCTTCTGCACAAAAGCCCTCAACCAGGTCTATCCGCAAACCGTCAAAGCGTGTAAGCCCAAACTGCGCGACACTATATACGGCCTGCGGGAACGGGTGGAAAACGGGACGAAATACTATTACCTGGTTACCCGTTTCAACAGCACGGTAAGCGGACTGCAAAAGCTGGAGGAAGCGAAAAAACAAGTTCAAAATATCTTTGACCCGGCTATCCGTCAAGAATTGCAGCAATGCTTGGACCGCCCCGATATTACCCCGGAAACTTGGCAGGCGTGGCTGAATAACTGGAGCGATAACGGCAAAAAAATACGCAAAATCACTAAAATAGAATCCGGCCCTTACACGGAAAAAGACATTGTTATCAAAAAAGGTCGGCGGCAAATCGGCTGTTTCTATGAGTTAGGAAAAATGAAAGGCCAATTCCTGACCAATAAAGAGAACCATAAAGGGCAAATTGTTTATCAAGACCAAAAAGGAAAATGGAAAGTGGATCCCGTTTACTTATGGGATTCTCTGCCCGCCAAACTGACCGAAGCCAAGCAAAAATACGGCAATATATTATTTTTAAAGTCCGGCCAGCTGGTAGAAATCCAACACGATGTGGGTAAAGTAAAAAAAGGCATTTACCGTATGTGCTCGTTAAATGCGGCGGGTCAATTTAAACTGGAAAACATACACACCCAGGAAAGTTACCATCCAACACTCACAAAAATAATGGAAATCGGTAAATTAAAACCGTTTAATCCATAGGGGGAAATTATCGCAACACATTTAGTGCACATTCTGCAGCCAAACAGCCGCCTGCATAAAGACAGGGGCTGTTTGGTGCTGGATACGCCGGCCACTTCCCACCGGCTGCCGCTGGGGGATATATTGGCCGTTGTAATTGCGGCGCGCGGCGTCTGCCTAACGGCAGACGCATTAAGCGCGTTGCTCGCTTGCGGGGCGGTTATTGTGCATTGTAACGAAAAATATCGCCCTTTGGGGAAAACCGTTTCTCTGGCGCCCGTCATACGGCAAGACTTATTTGAACGCCAAATCACCCTGCCACCCGCTTTAAGCAAACAACTTTGGCAAAAAATTATAATAAGCAAAATAGCCAACCAGGCCGCGTGTTTAGAAAACTTCCAGATAACGCATCAATTAGCCCGTTATTTGCCGCCAAACCCTCCAGACGAGGGGAACGCCGCCCGGCAATACTGGAAGCATTATTTCCGCCAATTTGGCCGCTTAGCGCCCGATACACGCACCCGCCAAGGAGCCGAAGACCCCGTCAACAGCATGCTTAATTACGGGTACGCAGTATTGAGCGCAATCTTGCACCGCAGTATCTGCGCCCACGGGTTAAACCCGGCTTTGGGCATACATCATAAGTATCGTTTTCGGTCGGACCCTTTGGTTTATGATTTGTTTGAACCCTGGCGCCCGGTGGTGGATTACTGCTTGTGGCAGTTTAGAAAAGCCAACAAGCGCACCGAACTGACTGAATGGGTAAAATATGCGGCGAAGGAATTTCTGTCCCTTCGTTTGAAACTGCCCGATAATCGCAAGGTAAAATTGTTTAATGCGATGGATTTTTATGTTCAGTCCGTTTGCAATGTGATTATAGACGGGCAAATAACCCGTCTGTTTTTGCCCGATATAAGCGAGTTTATCCTTGAAAAAGAGTAAATATACTATGGGTTGGCTTTTAGTTTTATTTGATTTGCCCACAGATACCAAAACCGAACGGCGGGAGGCGGCCCGTTTCCGCAAGGGGTTATTGGATTTGGGCTATTTAATGTTGCAGTATTCTGTATATGCGCGCTGTGCGGTAAGCGCGGAGGGGAAAAAAGCCCACTTGATACGGTTAAAACATATTGCCCCCACTACGGGCAATGTAAAGTGTTTCTTTATAACAGACACCCAATGGAGCAAAGCGGTTACCATTTGCCATCACTATCCCCAAACCCAACGGCAACTGGATACCGATACCAAAATTGGCGAACAATTACAATTTTGGTAAAAATTTGGGTGGTTAGCCAAATGTGTAAACAGTGATTTGACCTCCACCCGTTAGTTAAGACGAGACAGTAAATTGATACCTCATTATAAACAAAATCCGTTTATACTGTCAATTTTTACAGTTCTTCTCAATAGAATCCTATTATAACAAAACTGATTTTACTGTCCCTTCAAAACAGGTCCTGGCGCCGGGGGATTTTCCTGCGCATTATAACAAAACTGATTTTACTGTCCCTTCAAAACTCCTAAAGTGATAGGCTCATTTATTTTATATTATAACAAAACTGATTTTACTGTCCCTTCAAAACTACCGCCCGAATAAGAGTTTTGACTCCCAGATTATAACAAAACTGATTTTACTGTCCCTTCAAAACGCGCCGTCAAATGCAGAGAAAACAATGATTATTATAACAAAACTGATTTTACTGTCCCTTCAAAACTTCTATTTCTTTCTTTACGGTATAAATCTTATTATAACAAAACTGATTTTACTGTCCCTTCAAAACTTATTGACCAAGCGAACGCCACCCGTGCGAATTATAACAAAACTGATTTTACTGTCCCTTCAAAACAAAAATTAAGAAAAGCTGGTTTAAAGTTTCATTATAACAAAACTGATTTTACTGTCCCTTCAAAACTGATTCGCCAGGTCTTGAGAGAGATAGGAAATTATAACAAAACTGATTTTACTGTCCCTTCAAAACTTTTGACTTCCTTTTTGGGGCACCCCAAAAATTATAACAAAACTGATTTTACTGTCCCTTCAAAACTTAAAAAAAAGATAATGTGAACCTGTCTGCATTATAACAAAACTGATTTTACTGTCCCTTCAAAACCCAAATGTACATCAGGGCTACAAAAATGATTATAACAAAACTGATTTTACTGTCCCTTCAAAACTGTACATCACTTCTATTTCGTTGTTGTTCTATTATAACAAAACTGATTTTACTGTCCCTTCAAAACTGCTTGAGAATGTGGCAAGTATGAGCAAAGATTATAACAAAACTGATTTTACTGTCCCTTCAAAACTGCTCCACCGTGAGGAAATCCTTGCCAAACATTATAACAAAACTGATTTTACTGTCCCTTCAAAACTTCTTAATCTGGTTGTAGTCCGTCGCTTTAATTATAACAAAACTGATTTTACTGTCCCTTCAAAACACAGGTGTTCCGAAGAACATCCGCCCATAGATTATAACAAAACTGATTTTACTGTCCCTTCAAAACGGCGTAAAAACGAAACATTTAACTCCGCAAATTATAACAAAACTGATTTTACTGTCCCTTCAAAACGGAATGTTGTAATAAATGTCCGTTTAAGATATTATAACAAAACTGATTTTACTGTCCCTTCAAAACGGTCAAATTCTGCGTGCGGGCAAATCATCAATTATAACAAAACTGATTTTACTGTCCCTTCAAAACGCGCTTTATGCTTCGCAAAGTAGCCATAGCATTATAACAAAACTGATTTTACTGTCCCTTCAAAACCGTGCTGGCATCAACCAGTTCAAACCAAGATTATAACAAAACTGATTTTACTGTCCCTTCAAAACTGCCCTTCTTTGACATTATCGCCCAGCACAATTATAACAAAACTGATTTTACTGTCCCTTCAAAACTCCAGCCGCTCCCACGTCGTGCGCTCTATGATTATAACAAAACTGATTTTACTGTCCCTTCAAAACGGCCGCCTCGTCGTGGCATAAGCAATAATGATTATAACAAAACTGATTTTACTGTCCCTTCAAAACTCCGCAAAACAAAACTGTTCTTTGTCATACATTATAACAAAACTGATTTTACTGTCCCTTCAAAACCCAAATCGTCTATGCGGTCGTTATTGTCAATTATAACAAAACTGATTTTACTGTCCCTTCAAAACAGCATACACGATACAAATTCCCCGGCCTAGCCGGGAGTGCCCATACAAAAATCCCCGCCCAAATACGAGCGGGGATATGCTAGTGTTTGTAGTTATTTATCGTCTGTCCGACGGGCATACTCCCTTATAAACGACAGATATTTTTTTATATTTTCTACGACCTGTTGTTTATTCAGCACTTCTCCAGGTTTTCCCAGCCAATCTTCCGCCCGTATCAAAGCCACGGTGCGCCAGGTGCCTTTATTGCTAAGCTTTTGCGGTTTGATAATTTCCGGCAGCTGTTTTTCTGCTTTCAATTTTAGGATATTTTGCCAAGATTCCCTGCTGCATTTACCGCGCTGGGGGGAATCGGACGGGATTTCCACCTTGATGCAAAGTTTTGCCTGCTCCACCTGCAAATAGATTTGGTATCCGTTGCACGCCCGGGAATGGAACCAGCACCCCCAAAATCCGCCGGCCCGATTGGCTACATATCGCCAGGAAGATACTTCCTCGGGCAGTTGGGTTTCTAAAAATTGATAAAACCCGCGCCAGCAGGCCGCATCCCACTGATTCAGCGGACGGGTTTCAAACGCCTGTTCTGCCATTTCCTGCTGACAAAGGTAATCATAAAAATCCGTAAAAATAGGATTTCTTACTTGAAACTTTCCCAGCCAACCCATCAGTTCGGCCCGCGTTACGCAGTGATATCCTTCCTGCTGTTCAATCTCCCGCAAAGAAGCTTGCGATTCGGACCCCGTTTTAAGGTAAATATATACGGGCTTCCAATTTTTTGCCGCGCATAACGCCTCGGCCTCTTTTTTATAGATTGCCAGCTGATTGGAATGCCGCTCCGTAACGGTTTTATCCTCAATAACCAGTAAATACTGCTGATTAATTACCGCCCACACATCTACATTTTTCAGCAGTCCTTTGCGGCCGGCAGTTACCGTATGGATTTTCTCTGCTGCTGGCACTTGTTTTTGAAGAAGCATCTTGGCAAAAAAAGCGGCGCATTCGTTTAGCTGCGGGTCATACTGTTTATTGCTTTCATCAGCCCATTGAAGAAGCCATACTAAAAAACCGTCTTGCGCCAATTCTTTGGTAGCCAGTTGAAATAAATTCGGTTTCATATTGTTCTCCTGTTTGAATAATTTTCTTTTATTCTATCTTTTGAAAACGACAAACCTGCTGTCGCCCCATTTTTCAATCTTCGGTTTTTTAGATTGATAAGAATTAAAAGAGAAATTATTTTTTATTATTCGGATTTAACAATACTTGCCGTTTTTCCTTTTTGGCCATCTCTTTTAAACTCAAAACCATACCATTAAAGTTTTTCAACCAATTTATATAGTCCATTGCCATCATCATTCGGCGTTTGTTGGAAAAAGTCAACAGATCCCGCATATATACGCTCCACGGGATATCTTGCAGAGTAAAAGGAACCTGGTAGATATGGGAATATCCCTGGCTGAAAGTTCTTAAACGATTGGCTACCATTTGTTTTAACTCTTCCAAGTCCTTTTCTATTTCTTCCGGTAATAATTCCCTAAAATTAACTTTGTTTTTACCAGATGAACAAAACCGATTTAACCAATCCGGCGCAGGTATGCGGGGGAAACAAACCCTTTTGAATTTGTTCCATCCTTGATCTTCTTCCAATAATTTAAGCAACTTTTTCTTTCTATAGATTCGCAGTTGAATTTCTTTTTCAATTTCGCCAAAATCTAAATCCAACTGTTTACAATAAATAAAATGCAGGTTATCGGTAGAAAACTGCGCGAGATTTTGTATGATTTCCTCTTTGCCAAATGCCGTGCAGGAGCCCACTTTCTTTTTCATACTTACCATGCACGCATCTACAATGGCATAAGAAGATTTATACTTCACGCACGCTGTTTCAATGCGTTGATGATAGTTGGCTTTTAGGGTATTATAATTACCTGCATCGGCATGGGTAATCACAACCAGCACTTTATATCCCAATTCCATTAATAAACGCAGCATGCGCAATTCAAACTCCTGAATGCGCAATGCATATGAGAGGCAAAATATCACCCCGCAAATAACCTCTTCATTCCAATTTGCGGTCAGCTTTTTACGGATTTCCTGTTCCCATTCCGAGGCCAAATCCGCTTCCAATCCCCAGGAATCAAAAAAAGTGAGTGTTTCATTATCCACAAAGGGGCTGGAAATCCGAATAGATTTCCAGCTCCCTTTTTTAGTAACCGGCCGGCCTGCAGCAGATTTTGCCACTGTTTGTCCAAACACATAATTAAGCAGTGCCGTTTTGCCTGTACCCGTATGTCCAATAATCAAAAAATTTTTATTGGAACACACAGAATTATTTTTTGTCATCTTTATGTTCCTTTATTTTTTCCAGGATATTTCCCTTTGCTTCCGCAGCCATTTTCGTTACTTGCTGGATAAAATCCTTAGAAGATAGAATTTGTTCTATATCAATAGTAACCTCTTTGCCTTCCATCATTTCTTTGGCTTGTTTTTTACAAAGTTCATTAATGCCATAACCTAACGCATAAGTAAAAGCGGCCGCAACCGTTGCATTAATAGCTCCTCCAACTACCTGGCCCGCGGCCGGAATCAATTTAAGTAAAGAACCGGCTGCCATCTTGCCCAGCTGACTTACTGAAATAGAGGACAGCAACCCGCTAATCGTACTGGAGGATATATTCACCCCGTAATAGCGCAGAATTTTATAAATCAATACGGATTGAATCCCCACTAAAATAGGGGCATCCGAGAGGGGAATAGGCGTAGCTCCCACTCCGGCGGCAGTCCCGGTTGCCAGCCAAATAGCTTTTTTGGCGGCTTTACTTTTTTCTTCCAGCCCTTTATTCAAGGCAAAAATATAGCGTTCTTTGAATACTTCCGGCAATATATCATAGGTCCAGGAAACCAATTTCTCCCAATCACAGGTATCGGCAATCTGCGGGTGAATACTCAAGTTGAAAATGGGGCAGCCCAACTGGGCTTTTTGGATAGCGGCGGTCAGTTGGTCTAATTGTTCGTCGCTCATTTCATCTATTTTGGTAATTAAAATGGCTACATGATATCCCAACAACTGAAATTCTTTAATCAATACTTCATCTAAATTGGTAAATCTGGCGGCCGCCCCGGAAATATAATACCAAACCGCTTGGATACCGTCTGAATTTTTTACTTTGTCAGATTGTAAAAAATCTTTAAAAATAAGATCGCGGTAATGGCTTTGCCGTTCGGATCCGATTTCATAACCCTCGCTGTCGTAGATATTCACATTGGTACCCGGATAATAATTGATTCCTTCCGTACAGGGTTCCGACGAGTGCCCTACCTCGGCAATGTTTTCTTTAAAAATGTAACAGGCAGACTGACTCTTTCCCGCACCGGTTTGTCCGCACAACAATACGGTCGGCTTTTTTAAATTAGCTTCCCATTGTTTTTGTTGTTTTTCACATTCTTCCTCTACTCTTTTTTGATCAAATTCTTGCATAATCTATTTCCTTGTTTTGCAAATATACCGACTTAACTTATTTTTATCCAGGATCGCCCCTGTGTGGAAGAAATATAGGTGCCGTAACTTGTCAGAGCAATAATTTGGTCATCAACGACCAATAAATCCTGAAACAGGCCTGCACTGCTGGCGGCATATCGCACCAGCCAGGTGCGCCCCAAGTTAGACGAATAATCTATGTGGGCCTTATTTCCCGGATTGATACGAATAATTTCATTATCCAAAAGAACCATTTGTCCCATTTTGTCCTCCTTCCGACATAAGCTCTTTACAGTTTAAAATAACGCGGCGACAATACTCCTGTCGTTTATTTATTCTATACTATTTTTTCAGGAAAGTATAAAAAAGCGGCGTGTTACCAAGGCCTTTGGAATAACCCATGTAACCGCCGCTTGCCTATTCCCAAAAGGAATAAGCGAGAACGATTATCTTGAGGATTCCAAAGTGCCGTCCGTTTCCGTTCAGCTCTGCCAGGCCCGCAGCCAGACTTCCTTAAAATAATGTACGATAACTGTAAATTGTATTCAAGCAAAACTTGCTGTCTTTATTATAGCAAAGCTTGGAAAGAAATATTATTTCATGCTATGATATGAATATGAAACAAGCCGGAATAAAAAAAATACAACGCTTTCTTTACCTTTTATACCGAATGGACGGAAGAAGTATCAATTTAGCCGACGAAGCCCGAAACCTGGGCTTTACCGTCCGCACACTGCAGCGGGACATCAACGAACTGGACTCCGCCGGGTTCCCGGTGTGCAATAATCTGCCTGGGGAATATACGCTGGTGGAGGGATTTTCGTTTAACAAACTTTCCCTTTCCGCGCAGGACGAAGCACTGCTTAATCTCATGGGGCAGTTGGCAGATACCATGGGGGAGAACTGGCTGACCAGTTACCAACACCTGCGCAGCCGCACGGTACGGCCGGAAGGAAAAAGCGCTTATTTTATTAAAATGCCCCGTATGTGGCACAGCATTAACCAACAGATGTTAGAAGCGGCCGAAACCGCTATTTTAAAGAAACAATATATCAATCTGCAATACCGGCGCGCGAATCGTAAAACTTGGTGGTGCAATCATCTGCGCCCCCTTATTATTGCGCTTTTTGACGGTTTTTGGTATCTGGTCTGTTTAAACGACAGCAACGGATATATGAAATTCTCGCTGACCAAAATTCTGCAAATCCTGCCGCAAAAAGAAACTTTTAAACCGACGGCCATTCATTCCCTTCTTCAGAAAGAGCCCAACATCTGGTTTGACGAAAAACCAACCCAACCCATTGAACTGGAAATTTCAGCCGAAGCGGCGCCGTATTTTAAGGAAGTGGAGTTTTTCCCACATCAGCAAATAAAAAAAGAAGAAAAAGGGAAAATAATTCTTTCCTGCCGGGCGAACAATCCAATGCAGGTACTGCCGCAGCTCAAGCGTTGGCTGCCGCATATCCGGGTCATTAAACCCAAAACCCTGCAACAACAGCTCAACGACGAACTGCGTGCGTATTTAAAAGAACGGCCCTAATATCGGGTGTTCGCAAAACAGTAACGAATTATTCCGTTCTGCCATAACAAAAAAATCCCCGGCCCAGCCGGGGATTTTTATATACAAAAAGCGCTCTTGCGGGAGCTTTTTCCCTGCTACGGTTCGCAGCAGTGGGAGAAATTGCTGTAGGTAACGAATTTTTCTTCGTAGGCCACAAACGCTTCCTGCAGGATTTTAATAGCGGTTTTTTTATCAAAGATTTTTTCCACCACCACGCTTTTATTTTCCAGCTTTTTATAATCCTCAAAGAAGCTCATCGTTTCCGAAACTAAATGTTCGGGCAGCTGGGAAATATCCGTATAATGGCTTACATTCGGATCGCCTTGCGCAACACCGATGATTTTATCGTCCGCCTCGCCGTTATCCAACATTCGCATTACGCCAATAATGCGCGCCGGCACAATGCACAGCGGCACGACTTCGGCCTGGGACAAAATTAAAATATCCAGCGGGTCTTTATCCGCCCCGTAAGTGCGGGGAATAAAACCGTAATTGGCCGGATAATATACCGAAGAATACAACACCCGGTCCAACCGCAAAAGACCGCTTTCTTTATCCAATTCATACTTGGCGCGGGTGCCTTTCGGGATTTCAATGACCCCGTTTACCACATCGGGCAGGGTTTTTTTATCGCCGGGAGACACATGGTGCCACGGATTAAAATTACTTGTAAACATCCATACCTCTTTTTTCCATAATTTACTTTTAAATTATAGCAATTCTGGCGTTTGGATTTTTAGTTTCTAACCCAAAAAACTTCCGTTGCCAAACCGCGGATTTGATAGAATAGATACAGTCTTATACAAGGAGCGTACCATGGAAAAACAATTTGTAAACTTTAATAAAGTAGGCATTATCGGCTGCGGTTTTGTGGGGGCGGCCTCGGCATTTAGCTTGATGCAGAGCGGGCTGTTTCGGGAAATGGTGCTGATTGACAGCGACCAAGCCCGCGCCGAAGGCGAAGCGCTGGACATCAGCCACGGCATTCCGTTTTCCAAACCGATGGAAATTTATGCCGGCAATTACGACGATTTAAAAGACGCCGGGCTGATTATCATTACTGCCGGCGCCAACCAAAAACCCGGCGAAACCCGCCTGGATTTGGTCAAAAAAAATATCGCTATTTTTAAATCTATTATTCCCGAAATTACTAAACGCGATTTTCAAGGGATTTTGTTAATCGTCGCCAACCCGGTGGACATTTTAACTTCGGTCGCCCTTAAATTAAGCGGCTACGCTCCCAACCGCGTGCTGGGTTCGGGCACCGTGCTGGACACAGCCCGCTTAAAATACAACCTGGGCCAGCATTTAGATGTGGACAGCCGCAGCGTGCACGCTTTTATCATCGGCGAACACGGCGACAGCGAAATAGCCGCCTGGAGCTGCGCCAATGTATCGGGCATTAAACTGGATAAATTCTGCGAAATGCGCGGCCATTTTAACCACCGGGAAGCCACCCAAAGAATTGCCGAAGAAGTGAAAAACAGCGCCTACGAAATTATTGCCCGCAAAAAAGCCACTTATTACGGGATTGCGATGTCCGTCAAGCGCATTTGCGAAGCCATCGTGCGGGACGAAAAATCCATTTTGCCCATTTCGGCCTTAATGAACGGGGAATACGGCATCAAGGGTATGGCGCTCAGCATGCCGGCTATCGTCAGCCGGCAGGGGGTAGAAACCCATGTGCCGCTTCAGTTAAACGAAGAAGAAGTGGCCGCCTTAAAAAAATCGGCCGATACCTTAACCAAAATTCTGGAAGAAAACGAAATTTAAGCTTCGCGTATTTCGCTCAACGGCCCGACTTGGCGCGGGCCGTTTTTTGCTAAAAATACCCCGCGTCGGTTTATAACGCGGGGTATGTTAAAATATGGGTTTATAACAATTCGGCGCGCAGTTCTTCGCCCGATTTGGGGCTCAGATAAGCGGGGGAAATATCAAACACCGTTTTGCAGCCAAAGGCCTTTTCTTGCGCCAGCCGATATGCGGCACGGGCATAAGCCACCAGCACGCTGGAAGTAAATTCCGGGTTGGAATCCAGCTTTAAGCTATATTCAATCAAGTGTTTATTGCCTTTGCCGGTGCAGCCGCTTCTTAACACCATACCGCCGTGCGGAATACCGGCGTGGTTCGTGCGGAGTTCTTCTTCGGAAATAAAATGCACCGTCGTATCGTAATCGGCAAAATAATTGGGCATAGTTTTAATTTCCTGTTCCACGCGGGCCGCATCGGCGCCGGGTTCCAGCACCACAAAGCATTCGCGCGTATGTTTTTGGCGGACGGACAAATCCGGGTTTTCGCCGGCGCGCACCCGTTCCAAGGCCGCCGGAACGGGAATCGTATATTGGCGGGCGTCTTTTACACCGGCAATACGGCGAATAGCGTCCGAATGGCCCTGGCTGACGCCTTTTCCCCAGAAAGTATAATCTTTACCTTGCGGCAGAACGGCCCCGGCATACAGCCGGTTCAGCGAAAACAGACCGGGATCCCACCCCACCGAAATAATCCCCACCGTGCCGGCTTTGCGGCAGCTTTGGTCCACCTCGGCATAGTGCTGAGGAATATGGGCGTGGGTATCAAAACTGTCCACCACATGAAAGTATTGCGCCAAATCGGGCGTTTGTTTGGGCAAATCGGTGGCGCTGCCGCCGCAGAGAATCATCACATCTATTTTACCCTTCCATTTTGCTGCTTCCGCCAACGAAACCACCGGTATATTTTTATCTTCCAACTTCAAATCCGCCGGATTGCGCCGCGTAAATACGGCAGCCGCCTGCATATCCGGGTTTTGGGCAATCGCCGCTATTACCCCGCGGCCTAAATTGCCATACCCCGCAATTCCTATTCTAATTGTCATGTAATCCTCCCTATTTTTTCATTTCAGTTTATTGTAAAAAAAACATTGGCTTCAAGGCAATAAACTTTCATTCCAACGCCCTACAAACCTATTTGTAGCGGGAAAGCATATCGGCTTACGCCTTTGTTAAATTTCCACGCGGCTTCTTATTAAATTCGGCGGAGAGGCCGGGTCCAATTTTCTAAACGGCGGCGTATATTCTATACTATATACACGGCCGAAAAGAGGAGCAGTGGCTGACTTGCCGGCCCGGAGGAACCGATGAAAAAAATAGTAACAATGTTATCTGTTATCGCCGTATTGATTGGCTGCGGTACGCCTTCCCGCCCGGTGTCGCAGGAAGAATTATTGACCCTGGCCAAAGGCCACGACTTGGTGGCCGTTTTCCCGGACGGACGCGTGGAAACTTACAACGGCCGCGGGCTGGGCCCGCTGTTAACCCATTTGGAAAAGGGAGATTTGAAAGGGGCCCAAATGTATGATAAAGTAACCGGCCGCGCCTCGGCCCTGCTGCTGGCGTACGGAGGGGCCGCCTCTCTGCATACGGGTATGCTTTCCAAAGAGGCGATCCCGATACTGGAAAAATACCATATCTCCTATACCGCCGATAAAGAGGTGGATTATATTTTAAACCGCGCTAAAACCGGCAGCTGCCCGATGGAAACCGCCGCCCGGGAGCTGGACGATGCCCAAACGGCCTTTCCTATTCTGCAATCCAGTTACCGGCATTTGATTTCCAGTAACTATACCGGCCAATAACCGAAGCGTTTTCCGGCTTCAAGGCCTAGCGCCTGCTAGGCCTTTTGGCCCTTGTGCACCCAAACGACGGATTATACAATGATTCTATGAAACTCTTTTGGGCTTTTTTTCTTGGGGGAATACTGGCGGCTTGCGCCTGGCCGGCCTATGCCCAGCGCACCCCTAAAACCGGGCAACAACTTTTCCGTGCCGTTTCCGGCCAGCCGTTTAAAACCAAGCCAAGCGGCTTGCCAACCGGCCCCAAACTGCACCGTACGGCCCGCGTGCCCGCCCAAACTCTTTCTCTGTATATCCAAAAAAAGAGCATATCCACCCGTTATCCCTGGCAGGGACGCATCTTTCAAGCGGCGGCGCCCAATAAACCGCAACTTTCTTTTTCCGGCACCGTATTTCAAACCGAATACAACGGCCAGCCGGAAATCTATGGTGTGATTGCTACCCATGCCGTCAGCCCGCATGAGGACGGGCTTTCCGGCATTTCGCGCCATTTTACCGCCACTTTCTTCCGGCCGGACGGAACCACGGTTAAGCTGCCGGCGGAGATTGTGGCATTCTCTCCAACCTCCATGCTGGACCTTGCCTTGGTCAAATTTTCCAAAGAGGCGGAATCTTTTTTAAAACCTTACCGGCTGGGCCAGCTGGGCGAGGAACAAACCTTTCATTCCCTGGGATATACCGACTACGGCCTGCTGGAGATTCCTAACCGCCGCCTGTTGGCAAAGTTGCCTTACTCCATACAAACTTCCATGCCCATTTGGGATAAAACCAAACGCCGCGGATTTTGCGGCTCGCCGCTGTTAAACCGCAAAAACGAACTGGTGGGCATTCATACCGGCACCCTCTTTGACCTCTATGACCAAACCAACGCCCCCTTGCGCTCCTATGCCACCCCGGCGCATTATTTAAATTTGCTGGTAGAAGCATACCATAACGGCGGGAAAGTCAATGTGCCCTTTTATTTGGACGAAACCCGCTTTGTTACCTTCCCGACGGACGAATATATCGTATCCTACCAGCTGTTAGACCGTTTCGGCCGGCCTCTGCTTGTTCAAGAAATCATTACCCGTCCGTCCCGCTCCCAGTTAAAAAACCAACTGCAGCGATTTGCACAAGCCAAGTTTTTGCTTATTAACACCCACCGGCTCGTGTGGAACAAGGCCAAAACGGCCCTCCCTGTCTATTTTGAATACGAAGGCCAAGCCCCTAAAAAAACCTATCTGTATAACTTGCGAAGCGGCCAACAGTGGCACATGCCCGCCTGGGCCAGCCGATTGTATAAGTAGAGCCAACATAGCCAAGCATCGCCCCTCCCTAAGCCGGAATTTTTAGCAGCCGCCAAAACCCCGTCGTTCCGGGCGGCGTTTTAACGACCGGATTTTATAGGCCCTAAAACCCAGCGGCGGATAGGTCCTTTGACCCTTGTTCCCGTCAGAACTGCTTTATTAAAATATAAGTATGCGAAAAACCATTTTTTATTTTCTGTTAGCCGGAGCGGTTTTATCGGCCGGTCCCGTATGCGCGCAAAATTATCTCGGTGCTGGGCGGGCGGGCGTAAATGCCGTTATTTCCCAAAAAATCTCATCTTTACCCACGCCAATAAAAAACCAAAAAGAACTTTTGTCTATCCTTAAAAAAAAACCCAAGCTGCTGCCGAAAACACCGGCACAAAGAACCGCTCTGCAACGCAAGCTGCAGCAGGCCGTTTCTTTGCCGCAGCCAGAAGCGGACTCTCATATCTTTAAAGCGGTCGTGGATATAGACCCCGATACGCGTTTTTCCGGCACCGTATTTTCCACCGTTTATCAAGGGAAAAAAGAAATTTACGGCGCCATTGCCACCCATACCATTCCGGCGGAAGAAAATGACCCTTTTGGCCTGTTTAAGCATTTTACCGTCATTATCCACCGGCCCGGCCGGCCCCCGCTTAAAACAAAGGCCGAAGTGGTGGCGTTCTCGCCGGTCAGTATGCTGGATATCGCCCTGGTTAAATTCCCGGCCGAAGTGGAACCTTTGCTCAAACCCTTTTCGCTGGGAAGCGCCAAACTGGGAGAAACTCTCCATTCCGTAGGATATAACCATTGGTCTTTTACGGCCATAAGCGGACGGAAAATTATTCAAAAAACACCTTCTTCCATTCGTACCACCATGCCGCTGGAACGAATAGAACGCACGGGTTTATGCGGCAGTGCCGTGCTCAATAAAGAAAACAAACTGGTGGCTATTCATACCGGGAGCACATTCCAGCCCGGCAATTTCTTAACGGGCTGTTCGTTCGCCACGCCGGCTAATTATTTAAATTTCTTAGTGGAGGCCTACCATCAGCAAGGGCGGGCTCAGATTCCTTTCTTTATCAACAAAAAACAGTTCTTTATGCTTAATGTAGATGAATATGTTTTATCCGTTGCGCTGTTGGACAAACAGCATGAAGTGCTGGCCCAGCAACAGCTTTCGTTCCGATTCTCCCATTCTAAATTAAATAAAATGATGGAACAACATCCGCAGGCGCAATATTTGCGCATTATTACGCGCCAAGCCAAATGGAACGAGGCCGGCACCGCTTTGCTAGTCAACCGGGATTGGCCGGACGATTCCCAAAAAACCTATCTGTACGATTTACAACATAATACATTAATAACGGCCCCCTTGGAGTAAAAACCTTATGAAACCATTTTGTCTATTTATGCTTTTAGTCTTTTTTTCAGCGCAGCCGGGCTATGCTCAAAAATCACTTCAATCGCTGCGGGCCATGCTCAAGCCGTCCGCTGCGGTAAAAAGCGTACAATCGGCAGGCCGTCTTTTAGCCGGCAGTGTGTCCGGCCCGGCCGCCGGCGTCGCAAGAACCCGCCCAGCCGCTGCGCCGCTTCTTTCACAAACGCCGGCCGGGATATCCGCGCAATCCGCCCGCCGTTTATCCCAAGCCATCACCCGACAAGCAGCCGCTGTCCTGCCCAATTACGATATGCGTATTTTTCAGCCCTTTGTAGAAGAAGCACCTTCCATTCGTTTTTCCGGTACGGTGTTTTCCGTTACCTACAACGGCAAAAAAGAGATTTATGGTGCGATAGCCACCCACATTATTCCCGATGTGCCGACGAACCCCACCTTTGGCATCAAACGGCAGTTTGAAGTGAATTTTTACCAAAACGGTCTGCCCCGGATTGTCCCGGCGGAAGTCGTAGCGGCGTCCCCGGTCAGTGTGCTGGATATTGCGCTGGTTAAATTTCCGGCGGAAATAGAACCGCTGTTAAAACCGTATGAAATAGGAGAAGTCCTTCCCGGAAAACCCCTTCATTCCGTTGGGTTTAATACCCTGGGAATTCGTCCGATTGAAAAACGCCGCATTCTCCAGCAAACGCCGGCCTCTATCCGCACGGATATTTTAGTGCCTAGAAAAGAGCGCCCCGGGCTCTGCGGAAGCGCCGTACTCAATGCCAAAGGGGAACTGGTCGGTATCCATACAGGCAGCATATCGCAACCCTATGGGGAGGGGGATCAAGCTTTTGTTACGCCGTCCCGTTATTTAAAAGCATTGGTAAATAGCTATCATAATAACGGAATTGCGCCGGTTGATTTTTATATCAATTCCGAACATTCCCTGCCGTTAAATGCAGATGAACATATCCATTCTGTGGTACTCTTAGACGCCCACGAAAACATCCTGTGGAAGCACGATGTAATAGACCGTTTTTCCCACTCCTCGCTGGAAAAAGCCCTCAAACAATATCCCCAGGCCCGCTTTGTGGACATTACCGCCCAGCGTATCCAATGGACGCCGGACGGCGATTTTCTGCAACGGCACCCGCACAAACGGATCTCGCCGCTGCGGGCGTATGTGTATGATTTGCAGACGAAAAAAGTAATCTCTTCCGAGGAACTGAAATAGCGCCGGCCGTTGTAAAAAGCTACAATAAGCGTATGACAGGTACAGAAAAAGTATTTCACTATCTCACGGGCTTCGGGCTGGAACAGCGCATTCTTACGCTTACACAGTCCAGCGCAACCGTGGGGCTGGCGGCACAGGCCCTGGGCTGCCCGGAAGCGCTGATTGCCAAAACACTTTCCTTTGAATTAAACGGCGGAGCCATTTTGCTGGTAGCCGCCGGAGACGCTAAAGTAGATAACCAAAAATACAAAGCCCAGTTTGGTACAAAACCCAAAATGCCGCGGCCCGAAGCCGTAGAAGCATTAACCGGTTTCCAGCCGGGCGGGGTGTGCCCGTTTGCGCCCAAAGAGGGGGTAAAGGTGTATTTGGATATATCCTTAAAACGGTTTGAAACCGTGTATCCCGCGGGCGGAAGCGGCAATACGGCGGTAAAATTATCACTTCCGGAGCTGGAAGCGGCGTCCCGGGCGGAAAAATGGGTAGATGTTTGCAAAAACTGGCAATAACCCCGGCCGCTCCCAAAACGGATATACGAAAGCCGCAAAAAATTGTAAAATATAGCAGAAGTAAAAAATCTATGGAGGATGTAACAACTATGATTAAAGTAGGTATTAACGGTTTTGGCCGCATCGGTCGCTTCGTGTTCCGCGCGGCGCAAGAACGCAATGACATTGAAATCGTCGGCATCAACGATTTGTGCCCCGTGGACTATTTGGCTTATATGCTCAAATACGATACGATGCACGGCCAATTCAAAGGCACCGTAGAAGCTGATGTAGAAAACAGCCAGCTGATCGTAAACGGCAAAAAAATCCGCGTAACCGCTGAAAAAGATCCGGCCAACTTGGCTTGGGATAAAGTGGGCGCTGAATATGTCGTTGAATCCACCGGTTTGTTCCTGACCCAGGAAAAAGCGCAGGCCCACATTAAAGCCGGCGCCAAATATGTGGTTATGTCCGCTCCTTCCAAAGACGCTACCCCGATGTTCGTAGTAGGCGTCAACGAAAAAACCTATGTCAAAGGCACTCAGTTCGTTTCCAACGCTTCCTGCACCACGAACTGCTTGGCTCCTATCGCCAAAGTGCTGCATGACAAATGGGGTATCAAAGATGGTTTGATGACCACCGTCCACTCCACCACCGCCACCCAGAAAACGGTTGACGGCCCGTCTATGAAAGACTGGAGAGGCGGCCGCGCCGCTTCCGGCAACATTATCCCGTCCTCTACGGGTGCCGCCAAAGCCGTGGGCAAAGTAATCCCGGAACTCAACGGCAAACTGACCGGTATGTCTATGCGCGTGCCGACCTTGGATGTTTCCGTGGTGGACTTGACCGTCAACCTCGCTAAACCGGCCAAATACGAAGAAATCTGCGCCGCGATGAAAGAAGCCGCCAACGGCGAACTGAAAGGCATTTTGGGTTATACCGATGAAGCCGTCGTTTCTTCCGACTTCTTGGGCTGCCCGCTGACCTCTATCTTTGACGCCAAAGCCGGCATCGCCTTGACGGATACCTTCGTGAAAGTCGTGTCTTGGTACGATAACGAAATCGGCTACTCCAACAAAGTGCTGGATTTGATCGCCCACATGGCTTCCGTCAACAAATAACATTCACTTGTTATAAAAGCGGGTTCCTTTGGGAACCCGCTTTTTTTGTATTATTCGGCAGAATAATCTATAATAATCGGCAGGAGGATTTTATGAAAAAAACTGCTTTATTAATCGTATCTTTGTGCTGCCTGCTGCCGATGTGGGCTCCCGCGGCCGAAAATCCGCTGATGCGCGTAAGCGCCGAGGCCGAAGTGCGCGTAAAACCCGACCGCGCCGCCATCACTTTCGGACTTTTTGAAAAAACCGACAACCTGCGCCAAGGCACCGAACGCTTAAACACCACCGCCGCCCAAGTGAACCATTACCTGCACACCCGCGGAATTGAGGATCGCTTTATCCAAACCGATAATTTGCAAATCCTCCCCGTATATACTCTGCAAACCGCTTACGGCAAAAACGGCGTACGCACCGAAAGTGAAAAACTGCAGTATCAAATTTCCCAAACTTTCACCGTTACGCTCGACGATCCTTCCCAGTACGAAGATGTCCTGTACGCCCTGCTGGATATGGGCATCAACCGGATAGAAAACATTTCGTTCTATTCCACCCAAATCCGCCAACACCGCGATCAAGCCCGCCGGCTGGCCGTACAATACGCCCGCGAAAAAGCCGCCCTGCTGGCCGAAGCGGCCGATATCCGGCTGGGTAAAATCGTAGATATCAGCGAAAATGCGCTCCCGGCGTATCCGTCTGCCCGTTTTATGACCAGCAACATCAGCCAAAACATCGTGCAGCCGGATTTGCCGGCCGACATAGAACAAACCCCGGCTACCGGTATGATTCCCGTCAAAGCTGCGGTTACCTTAACTTATAAAATAAAGTAGAGGTTTTTAAAAATGAAAAAATGGTGTTTGCTGAGTTTTATCTCCTGTTCGTTATTGGCCTGCGCTTCGGCCGACCGGCAGCTGTTGGGTTCCTGGACCGAACCCATACCCGGCATGCCCGGCAAAACCCAAGGGTTCCTGTTGCAAGAAGGGGGGAAAGCTTCCTCTGTAAATATGACCACGCTGCTCTATGAAAGCTGGGAGAAAGAAGGCAATCAACTGATTTTGAAAGGGAAGAGCATCGGGAATGGACAAACAATTGATTTTTCTTCCTATATGGGAATAGAAGAAATCAACGACCATGAACTGATATTGCGTAAAGACGGCAAAACCGTCCGTTATACGCGCCAGCCCTAAAACGGCTAAAAAACCCCTTGCTTTTGACGGTAAAATTGCCTATAATTTTAGTATGAAACACAATTTTTTAAAAATCCGTTTTGTTTGGAACGCTTTTGTTTGCCGTGCAAATAAAGCGGCTTTTGTATTTGGACTAAAGGCGATGAACCTATTTAAAAACAGCTATTTGATGGATTCTTTCCACAAAACCGGCTTTTTTAAATACCAATGGCTTTCCGGGAAATTATAAATTTTTGGATTTATTGTATAACCCCCGGATAAAAATCCGGGGGTTTTTTAAAATAAAAACAGACGAAAAACGAGGAATTCTTATGAACATACTTGCTAAATCCGCTCCGATTGTATTGGGCTGCCTGCTGGCGGCTGTTTGCCATGTGCAAGCCCAACTCCCTGCCAAAGCAGCCCAAAATGGTGCGCGGGCGCTTACGAATAATGCGGCCAAAACCATTACGGGCCCGATATCCCCGAAACTCAGCGGATTTTTGCCGGCCGGAACCGGCGAAATTAAAATTTCGGCCGCGGCCTTGTCCGTTTCGGATCCGGCCGGATTGTCGGCCGCCGCTCCTCGGATTAATCAGGAAAAACTGCAAAACGCACTGGGCAAAATCCAGCAAACCCGCGCCGCTCAAAAATGCACCCTGTGGGGAGCCAATACCTTATTGCACCGGGAAGATTTGTTGCGGAGCTATCATCTGCCGGAAGGATATTTGGAAGGTTTCTTTATGAAACGCATCTTCCCGTATCAATCTTCGCCAAACTATATAGCGGATAAAAAATCGGACGAAATTCTCTACCGCGGTATGCTGATTACGCCGGAAGAATTGGCTAAAATTTTAAAAGAGGGGTTTTCGCCCGTTCATTCTAAATGGAATGCCGGAACAGACGGCAGACAGGCCATCAGTTTATCTTCTTCTTCGGTGGAAGCCACGCATTACATTTTCCAAAGCGGCAGCAAGAGAAATGGAATTGGCGTTGTATTTGAAGTCCGCCGGAAACCGTCTATGGAACTGGGCAAAGACCCCGTACTGAACCGGACTAAGACTATTTATTATTCTTATGAGGATATTCCCCCGGAAGATATTGTAGATGTATTGGTGTGGGGGGAGTATGGGCTGGAATCGCTGGATAAAATTTTTGAAAACGCGCAGAAAGGCACTCTGAAACCTCATACCGCATGGACGGGACAGTTTGGCCGCATGCTCTTTTAACCGCTTAAAAACCCGCCAAAAGGCGGGTTTTTTATTGTTTTCTAATCCAGGCATAAATCCCGGGCCGCGGGAGGCGGATATACGCATGCAAAAGCCAGAACAGGAATGCCGGGAACAACCGCTGGCTATTCTATCTCCTGCGCGGCTTTAAAAAGCCGGCTGAAAGAAAGTGAAACGCCTATATAGAGGTTTTCGCCGCGCTTGGCAATATGCTTGCCTTGGGCGGTATAGAAACTGACAAACGGCGCCAAATGCAGGTTCTTATATAACTGCACTTCCAGCCGGGCATCGGCCGAAAGTTCATAATCCAAATCCGTTTCGTTGCTTTGGGACTCGCTTAAATAATCCCGAAACACAAACGCATACTTAGCGGTTACTCCTTCCCGAACGGGCTGTTCTATTTTAAATCCCGTTTCCCACGCCAGCTTGTTAGACGCCGGGGAATAAGTATAATCCCGCTCGCCCACCGCCGCCACAAAAAAATCTTTCAGGTATTTGCCTTCAAACAGTTTTACACCCGTGGTAAAGCGCAGTATTTTCTTTCGGTTGGCATCCGCCGGTTTGGTAAATTCGGTTTCATATCCCAAATTGGCAAACGGCCCCAATTCAAAACCGCCCAAAAAATGCGGCACTTTCCACAAACGGTGGGTATAACCGGTCGTAAATAAAATCTGGTCGGCATTTTCGTTGGTCAGCGACTGCCCCTGCACCGGACGGATTTTTGTGCGGCCGTAATCCAGCACCAACTCATTACTCCATAAACAATGCCGGGCATAATAATCCGCCGAAGCATTCAAAAGCCCGCGCACAGCCGTCTGTGAATCCGCATTTAAGCGGGCCTCCGGAAAGTTCTGGTATTCCTGCGCATGTTTTACTTGGGTCGTATTAAAATCAAAGGATAATTGGGAAAGTTCCACCTCCCAACCGCGTTTTGTCCCTTGCGCCGATACGCCCGACACCGCCAAACACAGAATGGCTAAAAGAAAGCATTTTTTAAGCATTTTATTCCCGTCCGTTAGTTATTTTCCAGCTTAAACCGCACCCGCAGCCGCCCGGCTTGATAATCCCAGCTAAACAGCTTAAAATGCCCGATTTCCCGCGTGTTTTGCACATGCTTGCCAATACAGGGGCACACATCATAACCGCCCACCCGCACCAAGCGTACGCGGCTTCCGGCATCAGCCGGCAAAGAAGATAAATCCACGCTTTTCTCCGCCACTTCCCGCGGCAGTTCTTCGGCTGTAACGGGTAAATAGCTGGCAATTACTTCGTTGACTAATTGCTCCACTTCGCGCATTTGTTCTTCCGTCGGGGAAACAGGCAAAAAATAATCACATTTGGATTTATTTTTTTCTATATGGTTGGTCTTGCTTCTGGCGCAGCCAAACACACGCACCATCGTTTGGTTTAAAATATGTTCCGCCGTGTGCATAGGAGCGTAATAATCTTTTTTGGGTTCCAAAGTAGGGTTTGTATTCATGGCTATATTGTAGCGGATTTGACGCGGCTTTTCAATTTACGGCCCCAGGCAGCTACAAAAGCCCAACTACCCGATGACAAGCCCCTCTAAAAATAATAAAATATATTCAGAAGGGGAAAAAACGCCCCTTACTTTAGAAGGAAAGATTGAGGAAAAATAGATAGATTATGCCGAAGAATACTGACTTTTGTAAAATCGTCGCGACTATCGGTCCCGACACCAGCAATGAAAAAGCTATTGAACAATTAGTTTTAGCCGGGGTATCCGTGTTCCGCTGCAACTGCAGCCACGGCTCTTTGCCTGAATACCAGGAAAGAGTAACCAATATCCGAAAAATGGAAAAAAAATACAACTGCACCCTGGGTATTTTATTTGATTTGCAAGGCCCGAAACTCCGCATCGGCACCTTTAAAGATTATCGCATCAGCTTAAAAGAAGGCGACAAATTCCGCCTGGATATGAACCCGGAACCGGGCGATCAGACCCGCGTCTGCCTGCCGCACAAAGAAATTTTTGCCGCTATGAAAGACGGCCTGGAACTGTTGCTTAACGACGGCGTCGTGCGCCTGCGCGTGGATTCCCACACTGCCGACACCGCCGACTGCACCGTAATCGCCGGCGGCGAACTTTCCAACAAAAAAGGCGTCAATGTGCCCGGCGTAAAACTGCCGCTTTCCGCGCTGACCGCCAAAGATAAAGAAGATTTAAAAATCGCTGAAATGCTGGGCGCCGATTTTATCGGGCTCTCCTTCGTGCAGGAACCCGAAGATATCATTGAACTGCGCAGCTTGATGAAATCCAAAGCGCACATTATTGCTAAAATTGAAAAACCGTCCGCCATTGACCACCTGCGCGAAATCATTGACTTGACTGATGTCATTATGGTAGCCCGCGGCGACCTGGGCGTGGAAACCAGCCCGGAACTCGTGCCGGTTTTGCAGAAAAAAATCGTTTCCGGCTGCCGCAAAGCGGGAAAACCGGTTATCGTAGCTACGCAGATGTTGGAATCTATGATCCACAACATTATGCCCACCCGCGCCGAAGCGTCCGATGTGGCCACCGCCGTATATGACGGGGTGGACGCTGTTATGCTCTCGGCCGAAACCGCCCAGGGCGATCATCCCTACGAAGCCGTAGCCACCATGCGCCGCATCATTGAAACCGTGGAAAAAGACCACCGCTACCGCAAAGGGCTTTCTACCCTGGAACGCAAAAACGATTCCACCAAAGAAGGCGCCATTACCTCTGCGGCCGGGCTCGTAGCTACCAATATGGATACCGCCAATGTGATTGTAACTTTCACGGATTCCGGCTCCACTACGCTGCGCGCTTCCCAACAACGCGCCGGCGGATTACCGATATTGGGGCTGACCCCCAATATCACCACGGCCCGCCAACTGACGGTTGTATGGGGGGTTACGCCCATCGTCATTGAAAACTTGGAAAACTTTGACGATATGACCGCTGAAACCAAAAAAGCCGTGTTGGAACAGAAGCTCGCCAAAGAAGGCGACAATGTGGTCGTAACCGCCGGTATCCCCTTCGGAAAAGCCGGTACGACGAATATGCTTTATGTAATGAATATCTAATTGCATAAATTCACGCAAAACGCCTCCGCTTACCGCGGAGGCGTTTTTATATATCCACGCCGAAAGGATATTTAGAGTTATATAGGGCGTACAATACGCCTCTAATACGGCCTTATAAACCGCTTCGTTCAAATTCCTGCCGTAACAACACGCACCGCCTAGTCAATCAACCGCCTAACCGCCCGATTGTAACGCTCAAAAGAAATATGCTTCCTTGGGGGCCTCTTTCCGCTAAAAAACCTTCTAAAACGCTATTTCCGCTCTTAAAAACGGTTTTTAAATTGCTCTTTGTCTTTATTTCAGCGAAAAAATAAAAACAGAGGAAAGAGCCATCGCTTCCCGGCATTTAAAAATAGCACAGAATGCCTAGCCGCATGCCCCGTGCCAACCCCTTTCTACACAGCCGGAAAACTTCAAAGGGACCGGCAATTTCCATACCATACGCAACCAACAAACAACATGCTGCGGGCACTAAAGATTAACCGCCAACACCAATATACCGGCCGACCCTTTTTACATACCGCCAAGAAATCCCTTAAAACTCATTCTGCAAACAATCAAACCGGCGCCGTAGGCAACTGAAATAAGTATCCTCCCGGCTCAGCAGGGGGCTTACATACAAAAAACCCCGGGAGAAAACTTCTCCCGGGGTTTTATCAAACAAACGGATTACTTTTTCACTCCGGCTGATTCTTTTTTCCAAGTAGTGGAAATAAAAATCATCGCAATAATACAAGCGAAAATACAGGATATATACACCGCTTTCCACCCGTAATTCGTGCTGATATACGCCGCCCCTTTACTGGAAAGCATCGCACCGAAATAACCAAACATACCGGTAAAACCGCACGCCGCAGAAACAGATTCCTGCACCGTTACGCGCGAGGCCTGCACCCCGCCGGCTAAGTTTTGGGGGCCGTCCACAAAGAAACCGATAAACGCCGAAAAGACAGCCGTCATCAAAAACGCATCTACGGAAGCTACTTTATAAAAGCCCCAGCAGCTGGCCGCCAAAATAACCAGATAAATCAAGTTCATCTGCGTGCAGCGCCCTTGGAAGAATCTATCTGCCAAATAGCCCGCTACGATACCGCCGGGCATTCCCAAGAACGGCATAGCCGAAGCCGCCGAAGCCGCCATGGCCTGCGTAAAACCGCGGTCCTGCACCAAGAAAGTGGTTGCCCAGTCCAGCGTAGCAAAGCGGACATAATAAATAAATACATACGAAAAAGCCAAAGCCCACAGAAAGGGGTTCGTCAGCACATACTTGCGGACAATTTCCCACTGGGACATATCGCTTTTTTCTTTTGTAACCGGCATAACATCGTTGCGATAAACTTCAATAGCCGGCAAACCGACTGTAGAAGGTTTATCCGTCATCGCATAGAGCATAAAAATACTGTACACAATACCCAAACAGGCCGGCACAATAAACGACATCTGCCAACCGAATTTCATCCACGCCAACAGCGAAATTAATTGCGCGACAAAGAAAGCACCAAAGGTGTGAGAAGAAGACCACAGCGTCCATTTCGTAGCTCTTTCAGAGGGGGAGAACCAATACACCAACCCTTTGGCTACCGGAGGGAACCCCATAGACTGCGCCACACCGTTTAACCCCCACAAAAAAGAGGCCATGAAAGTTAAGGAAAGCGGCAGCCCCATAGACTGTAACTGAGGCAAGAACGCAAACAAAATATTGATAATGGACGACGAGAACAACCCCACCGCCATCACGGAGCGAATATTGCATTTATCAGCCACTACCCCGCTGACAAATTTACCAATACCGTAGGTTAAATAAATCACCATACCAATAGTTCCTAATTCTTCTACGGTAAAAAGATGATTGTTAATTAAAGTAGGTTTGATAATATCTAAGTTCTTTCGGGTAAAATAAAACAACGCATACCCAAAGTACATAGAAAAGAACATCTTAATACGCCAGGATCTATATAGCTTTTTTATTTGCTCTTCATCGGTCAAAGGTTCAGCATCGGGTAATGGCTTGAACCAATTTATAATTCTCGCGAACATACAATCTCCTATAGTAAAAATACAACAGGAATTCGTCTTTCATCCTTCCGGCGCCGGCTCCCCGCGCAAACGCTCTCTCGTTAGAAAGAGAAAGGAAAATCTCGCTGTTTATTGGTATTTGTAAGACAAGTCTGCCTACCTTATAATTATAACAAAATTTATCTAATCCGGCGGGTATTTTTTACCGTCTGAAAAACATCAAAAGTTTTTACTTGTTTTCTCTTAAAATTAATCCGGTCCAGCGTACCTTGCCAGCGCTTGGCAACTTGTGTTAACTAGGGATGTTTAATACCCGCTGAAAAACTGCTTGCCCGGCAAAAATCCCTTTGGGCCTTTCCTCAAAATCACTTTTTAACGACTCTTTTGGAAACACCTGTTTTGCAAACGCTATTTCTTCCTTCTACACAACCCACCGAAAATGTATCCCAGCCGACCGGGAATAAATAAAATGCCCCGGGCTTATGCCCGGGGAGTTACGGCAAAAGATTTAAAAATCCCCCGGAAAAATTCCGGGGGAAAGTTTAGCGAATGTTTATTGCGCGTATCCGTCTAACACATCCCGCAGGCGCAGGATAGCACCCGCATCGCTCGGACCCGCATTTTTCTCTATGACATTATACTTTTTGTCCAATTTCCGCAAACTGGAACAAATGTTGTTCAAGCGCGTATTAGCTTCTAATACTTTGGTAGATTCTTCCGGATTCTTCTCAGAATACTGCTGCAGCAGTTTCTTCACCCGGTTCTGATACGAAATGAAAGTATCGTAAGAATTCATACCCACCGTACCACCTTTGCTGATTAGATTAGCCAAGCTGTCCAATTCGTCTAACAGCGAGCGGGCTTCTTCATAGATGGCATAATCTTCTGGCATGGAATAGAATCCTTCCTCAATGTACGGAAGATCTTCTCTGACAGAGGACATATCTCCTTTTTCAAATAAAGACATTTTCAACTTGTCAAATTCTCTGGATAATTTAACAGATAAATGCGCTTTATTCTTTTGCAGCAAGACATCGTATTTGCGAACTCTTTCTCCAAACGCGTCCAGATAGTATGCCGCTTTTTCCGGTTCCAATTCTTTAGCAGCCACAAACCGGTTATACATATTGATTAAGCTCTGCAATACCTGGGTCATCTTCTGTTCCGAATTTACACCGTAGTTGACCAGCTGGTTATCCAGTTTTTTCGTCATAGTGTCATTCAGCTCAGCCATGCGTCTGCCCACATTTTTGGGCGTAATGCCGAAACTGGAGGCATGTATTTTGCCGGCTTTGATAGCGTCATCGGTAATTTTGGTACCTTTGCCAATTTTCTGCAGGAAATCTTTTGTCAGCGACCAGTTCTTATAGGATAAAACTCCCGCCACTGCCGCCGCATAGGCAAAGACCAAACGAGACATTGAAACAGATATCGGTTCATTTCCAAAGAAATGAGAAATAGAAGCCAGCATATCCGTTGCCCAGGCAGGGGCAACATCGCTGAACAGGAACGCCATCCCGGCTACGGCACCGATACCAATTAACCCATGCCCGTTAGCATACGAGTATTGGGCCGCCGCACGGGAACCCCAGTATTTTTCCTGTCTGTCCAATTCTTTAATTTTGGCCGTTTTTTCTTCAGCAGTCAGATTCGGGTCCGTATTTACCTGCATTTTTAATTCCTGGCTGACTTTCGTTACAATATTCTGCCAGCGGGCCGTATCTAACTGACCAGGCACAGCCGTAGCCATATAATGGATGATACCCAACGCTCCTGCTATCAATCCCGGCCAACCCACCACCGGCACAGCTGCCAATAATCCGCCCGAAATAGCCAGCAACGGCAGGGAAATACCGGTTAATTGGTCGTCGGTCATCTTATTAGAAGACACCCACTTGGAAGCATATCTTCTGGTCATAGCCGTAGCAAACATAAACAAGCCCACTAACGCCTGCCCCCAACCGCTGCCCAAAACCGCCGTAGCCGCCTGGTTAAGTACCAACAAGCTGGCCGCATAGCTGGCATACACCAGTTTGACACGGGTTTTAATGTCTTTAACATCTTGCAGTTTGCTAACCAGTTCCTTATAAGATTTCTTATATTTAGCTTCTTCTTCCGGCGTAAATTTAGTCGGCGCCGCCGCTTCGGCTTTTTCCATAAACTTCTTTTCGCTGGGCGGCAATTCGCCTTTTTTCTGCAGTTTCAAATTACGGGCAAAGCGTTTGGCGTCTTTAAATACCGGCGTATTGAGGAACAACAATTCCGACATGCCTACCAACCCTAATCCAACCGGTACCACAATCGTCCAGTTGAGCCCGCAAAAACCAGCCGCCGCGGCAGTTCCCAAGGTCAATAATAAGCGGGACCATTGTTTATTGCCCGAAAAGTTTAAATGAGCCGAAGTACGCGCTTTCGGATCTTTATAAAAATTCAAGAATGTTTGGATAAACGAATTGGCTAAGCTGGCCCCCAGCACTAACGCCACCGTAGGAATCGCTAATTCCCACAAGTTCAGTGTGCTCGGATCCACCGTACCATTCATTCCCAAACCGAATAAGGAATACAGCAATCCGCCACCGGCCAACCCATAAATCAACTGCGTGCTGATGGCATTGCCCCATTTCGTCATTTTCTTCATGGCGGCACCGCCGATCCATGGGGTTAAATAACCCACCCCGCTGGTTAAGTTGCCCAATAAGCCAGACCATCCTTCTACTCCCTTCAAAGTTTCTTTAAAAGGCCCAGCCAGCGAAGCACCGGCGTCGTTGCCTACAAAGAACGCATGCAAGTTTAAGTATTGCTTCAACGAATGGGGTGTATTCAAGGTAAGTTCCAAGTTCAAATTCGGATTATTCGCCAGCATCTTACCCAACGCTAACATATCCGTTGTCGTATAAGGCACATCTACTTCTACACGAGTAGAACCTTTTTCCCGGATATCTTTAAGTATTTTTCTAGACGCTGCAATAGACTCCACAATAGGCAAGTTGCCTACAGGCATCACATATTTCCACTGGCCCTGTTCGTCCAAGGCCAATACAAACCCTTTCGGGATAGAGAGCCCCGGTTTGGAAGCCAACCCAATTTTAGACAACAATCTGCCATACAGGGAAGGTTTTTCCTGCGTCAAAATTCCCACCGGTTTGCTGCTTAAATGCCCTTGAGAATCGCGGTAATAAAAGGGAATATGGTTTTCGTAATAAATGGTATTGCCGCGGTCCACCCCAGCGGAGCAGTTATCAAACGCAAAGTTGGGGTCCAACCGGAATGCTTCGGAAATATTCTTCTGGTCGGCTTCCGGAACCGTAGGCACCACCCCGACAAAGTTCTCTCCGCCCAACGGCAAAGAGGGGGCGTCCGCATACGCGGCGCGGGCCATTTCTTCCCAGTTTTTCTGAAGTGTCATCAAGCGCACTTCGTCGGTTAATAACTCCTGGGCCGTTACATCGGTCAACTGAGAAATGTCTTTATCAAACCATCTGTGCTGATAGAAAGAGAATAAGGCCTTTTTTAATTCCGTTGTATTGTATGTTTTTAAAGCCGCTTGCGTCTCTGCCGGGAAATTCGCTATCGTTTTAGCAAAAGAACCGCGCTGATACAGCTGCAGCAACGCCTGTTCTTTATAAGAATTAGAAGTCGGCCCTTCTAAAATGCGGCGCAGCTGTGAATTAAGCGGGAATACTTTGGATAAAATCAGCTTAGCATCTTGATCCGTAGCGCCTTTTTCTTCTACCGGCACGGGATTAAAAATTTTCTTTACCCAATTAAACAGTTTCGTTGTTTTGCTGGGGGGAGCAACTTCTTTTTCAGCAACCTGGCTCTGCTGGTTTTGCAAAGAAGTATTTTCAGCCGTTTCTACAGCCCGGGCTTCATTCTCCGAAGCCGGAATAGCGTGGGGACCTACGGAAAGGTTCGCCATCGCATGAACATTGGATAAATCAACTTCTATTTCAGGCACCGCCACCGGCTTTAAGGGGACTTCTTTTTCCGGCGTAGCTTGAGTTTGGCGAGGTGTTACTTCAGCAACGATTTTGCCTTTTTTCTGCCCCAACGCCACCCAGCTGGCCGTTTCCTCAGCAGAACCGTCCAAATGACGGATATTCAATTCGTTCCAGGCACTTAACAGGCGGTCCACCCGTTTTGTGATAGGCAGAGGATTGGCATTTTCCACTTCCGCCAATTGAACCGGCAGCCCCTGCTGGCGGACATAAGTTTGCAATCCTTCCCAGAATTGACCGGAAAGTTTGCCATTTTTCCCAGCCGACAAGACAGCCAGCCGCTCCAGTGCTTCATAGGCCTGTAAATTTAATAAAGCGCGGCCGATTACCACTTCTGTAATCGGTTTTAAGACGGCCGGCGTTTTGATGTAGGTATCCAGTAAAAGAGAAGCGTCTTTAGCAGACCCAAAGAACCCCAAGTTGGTAGCGGCTGCCATAGATTTAGACCAATTCTTTACATCAAAATATCCGGCATTTTTTGCAGAATAGGCAAATAAATCATTTAAGGAAGCCGTTTCCGGCAAGTTCACCGGTGCATTAATTGTGGATAAAAGCAAATTGCGGTAAAAAGACAGGGCTTGATCCGCTTGTGTTTTCCCTAACGCAAAACCACGCCCCACCGTAACAATAGGCAGCGTATTAAGCAATAAAAATTCGGTGGCAGTATTCGTCCGTTCTACTTTAAAAATCTGGTCATAGATTTCTTTGGCATCTTTTTCGGAGAAATTGGATTTTGCCAACAGTTTTTTAATATCGTCCAGTTTTTTTGCTTGAACCGCACTGGCTTGCAAGGCCTGTTTGGAAATGGCCTGTGTTAAATTTTCATTTAATTTTTGAGTGGACTCATCAGAAGAAGCCGGCGCTACAAAATGTACACCCGGCGCATAAGGAGCCAACGGTTTGATAGCCGGAGCATTGGGCACATAGCGCAAATTCGTACCAACCGAAACGCCCGGAATCTTTTTAATGGTATTCGGAACTAAATTTTGAGCCCCAGCGCCAGCTTGCTTTATGGCTTTTGCTCCCTGTACAATCTTATTTTGTTGAGCAAAGGAAGGGGTTACACTTCCAAAAACCAACGAAAAACTAAGAACTAGCGCTATTAGCTTATTCATACATTTCTCTCCGAAAAATATAAGTAATTTTGACTGCCTATACACTAATGCTAACAGAAAATCTGTCCAGCAACAAGGGCCAAAAGGCCCATTTTTAATTGGGACCTTCTGACCCTTTAAATTTTGCTTGAACCAACGGATAAAATACGGGTTCCTGTTTTATTTTAACATAAAAAAACCGGGTTGAAAAATTTTTCGCAGAGCGGCAAAATAGGTTCTTCCAAAAGGACCTTTTAATCCGGGCCGAAAGTTGTAAACCCTTTCTAAATTAAATAAAATAAATATATAAGGTAAAGACTTAACAAAAAAGCCGCCGCCGAGCCAGCCGGAACCGATTTCCTTTTGTCATGCTGCCCGCACACGCCGTTAAGCCGCTAATATATGAACATACACACACCGCACATCGCCTATAAATGGCTGATTTTTTCCGTTACCGCTATTGGAGTATTTATGTCCACGCTGGACGGCGGAATCGTCAATATCGCTCTGCCTGTAATGGCGCAGGATTTAAATGTCGGGCTGGAGCGGATTCAGTGGGTCGTCAGCATTTATCTGTTGACTACGACCTGTTTCCTGCCCGTATTTGGGAAACTGTCCGATATGTACAGCCGCAAGTACCTGTATTTGACGGGATTTCTGCTTTTTGGCATAGGTTCGCTGCTGGCGGCTTTCTCGGAAAGTTTAAGCTGGATGATTTTCTCGCGCATGGTACAGGGGCTGGGCGCCAGCGCGATGATTTCCAACTGCCAGGCCATTATTGCCAAGGCCTTCCGCGGCAAAGACCGCGGCCGCGCACTGGGCGGTATTGGCGCTATGGTGGCGGCCGGATTTCTGGCTGGCCCGGCGGTGGGGGGATTTTTAATTGAGCATTGGGGCTGGCAGTCGGTTTTTTGGATTAATGTGCCTATCAGTGCGCTGGGTATTTGGCGCGGAATCCAAATTATTCCGCTGTTTAAATCCCACGAGCGGGTAAAAATAGACTTTATGGGCGCTGTTTGCTTTATTTTGTTTTGTTTTTGTTTCCTGTATGCGCTGGACGAAGGGGAAAACCAACATTGGACTTCTTTTTTAATTATGGGGTCGTTTGCGCTGTCGGCCTTGTTTTTTGTGATTTTTTATATGCGGGAACGCACCTCTAAAAATCCCTTTATCGGCCTGTCCTTATTCAAAATACAGGCCATTTCGTACGGCTGTATCGTATCGTTGTTGGGGTTTATTGCCTTAAACTGCAACGCTATTTTATTTCCGTTCTATATGGCAGACATTTTGCACCTCTCCCCGCTGCAAATGAGTCTTTTAATGATGCCTTTTCCCGTAGCGTTGGCGATATCGTCGCCGTTTTCGGGCTGGCTGTCCGAGCGGTATTCCGCGCGGCTGATTACGACCGTCGGGTTTGGATTTATCATCATTGGGGCCTCCATGTTTGTAGGGATTGGCACCCACCCTTCCTTTGCCTACATTATAGCGGCGCAGCTGATTATGGGCACCGGTTCGGGCACTTTTCAGGCGCCCAATAACAACACGATTATCGGCGGCGCCCCCAAAGAGCGGTTGGGCATGGTGGTAAGTTTAAGCGCCTTGGCGCGCAATATGGGCGCGGTGATGGGGATTGCGCTGTCGGTACTGATTTTTGCGTCCGTCAAACGCCACTATCTGGGTGCCGGACTTTCTGAACAGCCGGCCTTTATGCACGCCTATCAGGCGGCTATGGTATTTTGTATTGTAATGGCGCTGGCGGCGGCGTATTTTTCCGCCGCACGCGAAAAACGCAAAAAACGCAAGAAACAGCCCAAAGGATTCTATGAAACAACAACTGCTTAACCTGCCGCGCAAATGGCTGATTTTTACCGTTACCGCCACCGGAACCTTTATGGGCACGCTGGACGGCGGGGTAGTAAATATCGCCCTGCCGGCTATTGCCAAGCAGTTTAATGCCGATATTGAAAATATCCAATTTATCGTAACCATTTATCTGCTGGCGGTTACTTGTTTTCTGCCTGTATTCGGAAAACTCTCCGATCTCTACAGCCGCAAAAAATTATATTTGAGCGGTTTTTTGGTCTTTGGCATAGGCAGTATCCTGTGCTCGCTGGCGGGCAGCTTGCCGATGATGATTTTCGCCCGCGCCGTACAGGGGTTGGGATCCTCGGCGATGATGGCTAACTCCCAAGCAATTATTGCCAAAGCGTTTTCCGGCAAGGACCGCGGGCGGGCCCTGGGCGGAATCGGCGCGGTGGTGGCGCTGGGGTCTTTGGCGGGGCCGGCAGTGGGGGGATTTTTAATTCAGCATTTTGGCTGGCCGAGTGTTTTTTGGGTCAATTTGCCGGTATGCGCCATTGGCATCTGGCGCGGGCTTCAGATTATTCCGCGCTTCAACCCCAAAAGCAAAATGCGTATGGACGCTTGGGGCGCCGCCTTTTTTATTGTGGCGTGCTTCTCTTTCTTATACGCGCTGAACGAAGGTCCGTCCGAGCACTGGCAATCCCCGCTTATTTTAAGCGCTTTTGCGGCGGCTGTTGTATTTTTTGGTCTGTTTTATTATCGGGAAAAAGTATCCAAAGCGCCTTTTATCGGGCTGTCTATTTTTAAAATTCGGGCCATTTCCTACGGATACGCCGTGGCCGTGCTGGGATTTATGGCTATTTTTACCAACTCGGTCTTGTTTCCTTTTTATGCCACCGATATTTTACAGATTGACCCAGTACAAACCGGCTTATTGATTTTGCCGTTTCCGATTGCGTTGGCGCTCGCATCGCCGGTAAGCGGGCTGCTGTCCGAAAAATATCCGGCGCGGCTGATTACAACCGTTGGGCTGGGATTTGTGATTATCGGTATGCTGATGTTCTCGTTTATGGACGGGGAAACTTCTTTCCTCTATATTGCCTTGGCCCAGCTGATTACGGGCTGCGGTTCGGGTACTTTTCAAGTGCCCAATAACAATACCGTTATCAGTGCGGCGCCTAAAAATAAAGTAGGGATTGTATCCAGCGTCAATGCGCTGGCGCGCAACGCGGGTATGATTATGGGAATTGCCCTTTCCGTAGCGGTTTACGCCGGCGTGCAAAGCTATTTTTCCGCCAGCGGCGCCGACGGAAAAACGGCTTTCCTGCACGGATACCAAGCCGCCATGTGGTTTGGGGCGGCCATGGCCGCGGCGGGGGGAATCTTATCGGCAAAACGGGATTGAGTCAGCATAAAGCCGGTGCAGCATAGATTTAATGCGGAAGAATCATTCATTTCACAGCTGTTTTTGCCATAAAAAACCCCGCTGAAGCGGGGTTTTTTAGTATCAAATGACCGACACCGGATTAATAATTTTCCGGGTGAATCATAAAGTAGGCCTGCGGGTGGGCGCACACGGGGCACACTTCCGGGGCTTTTTCGCCGATGTGAATATGCCCGCAGTTGGCGCATTCCCACATCACGATACCGGCTTTTTTGAACACTTCCTGCGCTTCCACATTGTGCAGAAGTTTGCGGTAGCGTT
>CALUZQ010000007.1 GCA_944325225.1 uncultured Elusimicrobiales bacterium | reverse complement strand
CCCGGCCTGGAAGGCCTTGACTCGTTTTTTTTTTTTGATAAATTTTGCGTATGAACAAAACTTATCAAAAAACATTCTCCGGCGAAAAAAACGCCGGATTTACGCTAATAGAGTTATTAGTGGTCGTTTTAATCATCGGTATTTTGGCAGCAGTGGCGATCCCGCAATATGAAAAAGCAGTGATGAAGAGCCGCATGAGCAGTTTATGGCCTATCCTCAAAAGTATCAAGGACGCACAGGAGGTGTATTATTTGGCTAATGGAACTTATACCGATGATATAAGTAAGTTAGATGTGGCAGTTCCAAAAGGGGATATTTTATCAGGCACTGTGGGTGGAAGAGAAATTTATAGCAATGGAACCTGCTTTGATAGCTTAACAGGCAGCGGCGGAAATGTGCCTGGTGAATTGAATATTTATGGAGGTGTTGGCACTACTTGTGGATCCAGATCAATTTCCTGTGCCTTTACAATTTATTTTGATCATTCGGATCAGCCGGGTGTCATTAAATGCAGCGGAACGGATCCAAAATGCGCATCTGTTTGTAAGACATTTGATTTTGTAACAAAATAGGCGAAATTGCGCTAAGTGCTGCCGGAAATTTTTGTGACGAAACCCTCGCTGTGAAGCGGGGTTTATTGTTTTTCGGGCCGGATACGGGATATTTAAGTGTTTTATTTTTGATTTATCTCATTTTTTACAAGGCAGTATTTTGTTGCAAAGGCAATTCTAGGTTTGCATTTGGGGTTGCAAAGTGCTATAATAACATTGCGGGGTAGAGAAGCCTGGTATCTCGCAAGGCCCATAACCTTGAGATCACTGGTTCAAATCCAGTCCCCGCAAGATTTTTATTTTTACCGCCCGAAAGGGCGGTTTTTTTATGGCTGAAATGGCTGTGGGGAGCCCAAAAATTTTCCAGACGGAAAACGGGTTTCTTTCCGGCGGTTTTTTATGTACAATAAACTAAAAAGAAAATGACGGCAACCGGGCGCCGCAGGGTGTGCCCGTGGGTTAGGAGGAAGCATGAAAGTAGCTGTTTTTGTGGGCGGGAATAAAACATTTACCGCGTCGCGTTTAGGGGTAAAATTGGCCGAGGAACTGGCCGCACAAGGGTTGGAGACCTCCCTTCGTGCCGTAAAGGGGAAAGTAAAAAAATCGGCCGTAGCTTTGCAGGAATATGCGGCTGTAGCCAAACCAAAAACTTTGGCGGCCGCTTTGAAAAAAGACCAGATTGATTTTGTCATCTCGCTGATGAATTTGACCGGCTGCCAAGCCGCGGCCGAGGCCGGTATCCCGTTTATCTACGCCGAAAACGAAGGATTCAAAGAAGATAAAACCGTCAAAGATAAAAAAGCCATTCTGAAAAAAGCCAAGCGGATTTTGGTAATTAGAACTTCGGATAAGCCGCTGAATAAGAAACCTTACACCGGGCTTAAAGTGCAGGAAGTAATCAACCCGGCCGTGTGGGTGGAGCATTATAATTACAATAAACCGGTTTGCTTTAAGAAAGAAAACAACATTGTAGCCGTCGGTAAACTTTGCAAGGAAAGCGGTTTTGAAAACTTGCTTAAAACTTGGGCCCGGCTGGCTCCGGCGCACTCCACCTGGCATTTGACCATCGTGGGCGACGGTACCGGCAAAGCGGCCCTGGCCAAATTTGTGGCTAAAAACCATTTGCAGGACAGTACCGAAATCGTTCCCGACGACGGCGATGTGTACAGCTTGCTGCGTAATGCCGATATCTTCGCTTATCCGGCATTAAATCCCGCCCAGGCCGATATTTTGCTGGACGCGATGGCCAGCAAACTGCCCTGCGTGGCGTGCGAAAGCGCGCCCGTAACCGAACTGGTGGCCAACGGCATTAACGGGCTGATTGTAAATGCCGGGGAAGAAGAACCGTTTACGGTCGCTTTAGATGAATTGATGGTAAACTGGGGAAAGCGCGTGGGAATCGCGGTGGAAGCCAGCAAGCTCAAAGACAAATATCCGTTTGAAGATTTTGTCCGTGCGTTTGCCGAACTTTTAAACTAAAAACCGTAAAAAACGCCCCGGTATGCCACCGGGGCTTTTTTGAAAAAAATCATGAGAATTACCTGTGTCATTGGAAATTTAGGCGGCGGCGGCGCAGAACGCGTGATGACTTATCTGTGCGGCGGTTTGGCCGCGCGCGGGCACGAAGTTACGCTGCTGACGCTGGATAATTCCGTGCCGGATTTTTATCCGTTGGACGATAAAGTCCGCCGGGTGCGGATTGAGCTGCCCACTTTTAAAAAAGCCGGTTTCTGGGGCGGTATTCCGCGGCTTTGGCGGCTGATTTGGGCCGTGCGCGCAACCCGTCCGCAGGTGCTGATTAGTTTTATGACCGTCAGCGTGCTGGCCGCGTGCTGGCTGCTGCGGATTCCGTATATTTATGCGGACCATTTGGATGTGCGGCGGCTGGCCACTTCCCTCAAGTGGAAAATTCTTTGCAACTTTTTATTGCGCCGCGCCTACCGGGTGGTGGTGCTGTCGGAACGGGACCGAAAATTTATTGCCTGGTATCACGGCGCGTGGAAGCCGGCGGTTATCTATAATCCGGCTTTGCCCGCAGAGAAAGGATTTTTTCCCCGGCCGGATTTTTTTGAACCCGGCAAAAAATATGCGATTGCGGTAGGCCGTTTGGTCAAACAAAAGGGGTTTGATTTGTTGTTGGAAGCGTGGCGGCGCATTTGTGAGGATTTCCCCGATTGGCGGCTTTGTATTATCGGCGCGGGGGAAGAAGAAGCCGAATTAAAAGGATTGGCCGATACGCTGGATGTGCAGTATTGCGTGCAGTTGGTGCCGCCGGTACAGGGATTGAATGCCGTGTATCGGCATGCGGAGCTGTATGCCATGTCCTCCCGCACGGAGGGGTTTCCGATGGTTTTATTGGAAGCGATGGCTTTTGGACTGCCCGTGGTTAGTTTTAACTGCAACGGGCCGGACGCCATCGTGCGCGACGGAGTGGACGGTTTTTTAGTTAAACCCGGTTATACCGACCGGCTGGCCGCTAAAATGGCGGACTTGATGCGGGACGAAGAAAAACGCCGTGCGTTTGGTCAAAAAGCGACCGAAGTAACCCAGCGTTTTTCGCTCCAGAAATATTTGGACGCTTACGAACAATTATGCAAGGAAGCAATCAAATGAACGGGGACTCACCCGACTTGGCGTTACACCTCAAAGAGTGGCAGGAACTGCTGGACTGGCGCGGGCGGGACAGCCGCCTGGTGCGCGCCGCTTTTGCGTGGAGCCGTTTTAAAAAACATTTTTTAAATGAACTTAAATTCCGTTGGCGCCGGCATGGCGCACCGGCGGAAGGGGATCCGCTGCGGGTGCTTTTTTGGCTGCCCGGCGGTATGGGAGATGCGTGCTGTGCCAAGCGGTTGGTAACGGCGTACCGTGCCTTATTGCCGGAGGCCGTTTTTGATATCTATACCCCGTTGCCCGGGGTGGCCCAAATGCTGTTTGGCGGCGCGAAAAACACCTGTATTTTAGAGCGGGAAAATTTTTCACCGCTGGATTACGACCTGGCTTTGCAGGCGTGCATGGCGGTTAAATTTTTGCATGTTAGTCCGACCCGGCTGGAGCGCGTTTCCGGCTTTGTGCCGGTGTTGGAACGGGCTGGCGAGGCGCAAAAATCGCTGGGCAGTTTGCTGGAAGATATTTTTTTAACGGAAGGCGTGTTGGGCCGCTGGCTTTATAACCGCGGCGGGCGGCGGTTTGAATTGCTGGCTTACACGGGCGGCGTGGAATTGCCGCACGACACCTATGAGGAATTGCCGGCCGCGGCGGATACGCTTGAAAAATTTGGGTTAAAAGGCGTTAAATATATTACTTTTCACGACGGAACCAGCCACGCGCAGACGGTGGGGCAGCAACGGCCCACCCGCTCTTGGCCGGCGGTGCGCTGGTGTGAATTTTTCCGGCTGTTTAAACGGGAATTTCCGCAGATTAAATTGGTGCAGCTGGGGGGGAAAAACAGCCCCGTGTACGAGGAAGCCGATTTCGGTTTGGTCGGCAAAACCGCCGTGGCGGACCTGCCCGCCCTGCTGGCCGGCAGTTTGGCGCATATAGACACCGAAAGCGGATTGGTCCACCTGGCCCAATTCCTGCCGGTGCGAAGCGTAGTGATATTCGGGCCATCTTCCGCCCGGTTTCTGGGATATGCGAAAAATGAGAATTTGGCGGCGGGCCCCTGCGGCGGCTGTATGTGGACTACGGCGGATTGGATGCTTCGCTGCCCGCTGGGGGAAAACCCCGCACCCTGTACGGAATGCGTCAAAGCGGCCGATGTGCTGGCCGCGGTAAAACGGATTTTGCCCCGTTAATGCGTCTGCGCGTGCAGGCACAGCCAGGTTTTAAATTGGTTCCAATCTCCGCTCCGGCGCGATAAGAAAAACAGTCCCGCCAGAAAGAGAACCCCGCTTATTACCAGCCGGACGAGCATCGGCCAATGGGCTCCCGCCAGGGCGCAGATTCCCGCCGGCACCAAGGCCAGCAAGTTCAGCCCCAGCCATTTTCCTGCCGCCCGCAGCGACTGTACATAGGCAACCTGCGGAAAGTATTTTTTAAACAATAAATAATTGATGGCTAAACTCACCGTGCTGCATGCCGCCTGCGTGTAAGGGAAAGCAAACGCTCCCCAAATTTTCATCGTAAACGGAACCGTTACAATAAACAGTCCAATACAGGATAGGGCGTACGGCAAGCTTTCTTTCACTTTTCTTCCCGCGGCTACTACATTGTTTTGCATAGAAATTAACGCCATAAACCACATCAGTACCATTAACGGCCGCAAAAAGGCCGCGGCATTTTGCACATCAGCCGCGCCAAAATTTCCCCGTTTAAAAAACAAGGTAATGATTTCCGGCGCAAAAAAACAAGTAAATACCGCCAGCGGCGTAAGAACAAAGAGTAAAAAATGTTGGGTGGCCAGGAAATCGGCATTTAATTTGTTCCAGTCATTCCGGGCGGCGCTTTCCGTGAGTTGAATTTTGGAAATGTTCGCCACGCGGTAAGTAAAAATTTCTGTAGGGGAATCCGAAAGTTGTTTGGCGTAATTAAGCGCGCTGACCAACCCCGCCGAAAGCCCGCTTAACAAATAAAGCGGCAACACACTGCTGACGATGTTGGCCAGCTCAATGAGTTGGTTGCTGGCCAAATTGCGGGACAAATGGCTCTGCCATTGCAGTTTAGCCGGGCGGAAATCCCAATTCAGTTCCCGCTTTAAAATCCAGCCAAAAATAACAATTTGCAGCAAATTGGCCGCCAAAAAGCCATACACCATGCTGATAATGCCCCACGAGCGCCCCCACACTGCCAAAAAGAACAGCGGCAGCACGGCATTTAACGGGGTAAGCAGGGCCGAACCAAACCGGCGGTACATTTCCAACACGGCTGTTAAATACGAAGTTAACAGCTGTAATCCGAAAAGAATAAAACAAAGCGTAATAAGCAGTTGATCCGCTTGCAGCTGCGGCGTCTGAAAACGCGAAAAAAGCGCCGCCAGCCGTACCGGCGCCCCATATCCGGCGGCCGTCAGCAAAAGAAGCAATCCCAAATAAAAGTATAAAAACCCGTTTAACAGCGGCCGTTCGGCGCCGGGTTGGCGGGCTTCCAGCGTCATCGCTTCCGGGATGATGACGGCCGCGTTCATGCGCTGCAGAAAAGTAACGCCAAAGCCCATTACCATCAGCAGGTAAAAATAGATATCGGTGGAGTGTCCCGCCCCGAAATACAACGCAATTAAAAGTGCGTTGGCAAAAGACACCAATTTCCACGCCAGCGTGGATCCCACGGCCAGCGCGGCCCCGGCTGTATAGGAGGTGGGCTTAAAAAGATGAATCATATTTGATATTATAATAATTTAGGAGAAGATTATCGTGAACACTGAATTTGAACCTGTTATTGGGCTGGAGATTCATGTCCAGCTGGCCAGCAGAACCAAACTGTTTTGTTCCTGCCCCAACGGTGTGGGTGAAGATACCAAGCCCAATACCGCTATTTGCCCCGTCTGCACGGGGCACCCCGGCGTGCTGCCGGTACTGACCGAAGGCGCCTTGGAGCTTGCCGTGCGCGCCGGGCTGAGTATGAATTGCAAAACCAATGAATACTCCTCTTTTTCGCGCAAACATTATTTCTATCCCGATTTGCCCAAGGGCTATCAAATTACCCAGTATGACGAGCCCATCAACGGCGCCGGATTTGTGGAAATTACCTTTGGTCCCAAAGATCATTTGCAGAAGAAAAAAATCGGCATTCACCATGCCCACCTGGAAGAGGACGCCAGCAAATCCTCGCACGAAGGGCAGTATTCACTGATTGATTTCAACCGTTCCGGCTGCCCGCTGTTGGAAATCGTTTCTATGCCGGATTTGCGCTCGCCCGATGAGGCCTATGCGTATTTGACCGAAATCAAACGCTTGATGCGCTGGGTGGGAGCGTCTAACTGCGATATGGAAAAAGGCGAACTGCGCGTAGATGTCAACATTTCCCTGCGGCCCAAAGGGCAGGAAAAATTTGGGACCCGGGCGGAAATCAAAAATTTAAACTCGTTTAAAGCCGTGCGCGATGCTCTTTATTACGAAATCAACCGCCAGACTGAAATTTTAAACGGCGGCGGTCAGGTGAAACAAGAAACGCGGCTGTGGGACAAAGAGGAACTCGTTACCAAGCCCATGCGCTCTAAAGAGGACGCTTTGGACTACCGCTATTTCCCGGAGCCGGATTTGCCGCCCGTGGTGTTGGAAAAATCCTGGCTGGAAGGGGTAAAAGCCCGTATGCCGGAACTGCCTGGTTCCAAAGAAGCGCGGTTTATGAAGGCCGGGCTTTCCGCCTATGACGCCGGCGTGCTGACCAGCTCGCGCGAAATTGCCGACTATTTTGAAGAAGTTACCAAAAACGGGAAAGTATCTTTAAAAACTGCGTCTAACTGGATTCAGACCGATCTGCTGGGTATGCTCAATGCCGAGAAAAAAGAAATCCAGGATTCGCCTATCCCGGCGGCCCGGCTGTCGGAACTGTTGGAGCTGACCGAAAGCGGTAAAATCAACCGCAAGCAGGCGCGGGAAGTGTTTGACGAAATTTGGAAAACCGGCGAAGCACCCGCTGCCGTGGTGGAAAAACGCGGCATGGTGCAGGTAAGCGACGAAGGCCAACTGGAAGAATGGGCCCGGGCCGCTATCGCCGCCAATCCTAAGCCCGTGGCCGATTTCAAGGCCGGCAACAAAGCCGCTATCGGCCCATTGGTAGGCGCCGTGATGAAAATGAGCAAAGGCAAAGCCAATCCGCGGCTTATCAGCCAGTTGCTTAATAAATTGCTGGGCTGAGGGCTCCCGTTCTAAAGCCGGCCGCAATCCGCGGCCGGCTTTTTTATTGATATAACTTCCGGCCCGGCCGGGGGGACAGAACCGTTTTGTCCGTCCGTCTTGGCGGCTAATTCAAAAACAGGTATTCAAAACCGTCCAAATACGCTACAATAAAATACACATAAATTTCAGCGTTTGGCAAGGGGAAAATACATTGACCCGGTGGCACAAAGTCTGCTATCATTTATGTGTAGAAGTAAAAAATCTATAACGGAGAAAGAAATGAAAAACTTACTCAGAGTAGTTTTGGTTTTGGCTTTGGCCGCCGGCTTGTCCGCTTGCAAAAAGAATGTGAAAGATGACGCCAACGCCGACCTCACCGCCGGTACCGGCGCTGAAATGGTTTTGGAAGAAACCACGGTAGTGGAAGAAGTTCCCGCCCAGGAAGTATCCCTCGGCGTAGTGCACTTTGCTTTGGACAAATACACCTTGTCCGCTGATGCCCGCAAAATTGTAGAAGCCAATGTACAGGCCATTAAATCGGCCGGTGCTGTTGCTTCTTACAAAGTAACCATTGAAGGCAACTGCGACGACAGAGGCACCATCGCTTACAACATCGCGTTGGGCCAGAAAAGAGCGGACGAAGTGAAAGCTTACTATGTACGGCTTGGTATTCCGGCTGCTAACATTACCACGGTTTCTTACGGTGAAGAAAAACCGGTTTGCTACGAAGCTACTCAGTCTTGCTGGGCTAAAAACCGCCGGGCTGATACTTTGTTGAAAGTCAACTAATTGATATTTTGCTGAAAAGGAGCCCGAATCTCTATGAAAAATATAACGAAACTTATTTTTATGGCAGGTTCGGGCTTTCTGTTGTCCGCCTGCATCGCCAGTGAACGGGATATGAGCACGCTGAAGTTGCAGCTGCAGGAATTAAATACCACCATTGTACAGATGCAGTCCAACCAGGCCGAATTGGCCGGGAAAATGGAAGAATTAAACCGCAATCTGTCGGTTTCCAACGAAAACCTTTCCCAGGTAGATTCCCAAATTTTTAAACTTTCCGCCAAGTTGGACGATTTGACAGCGTCCGTCCGACCAGGTACGGGCAGCGCTTCTGCGTCCGCCCAGCCGGCCGCGGCGGCTATGCTTCCTTCCGATTTGTTTGCCGAATCCAAAAGCCATTTAGACAAAGGCGCTTATGAGCCCGCCGCGATGGGGTTTAAGCTGTATGTGTCTAAATATCCCGACAGTGAAAATGCCGAGCAGGCCTATATGTATATGGGCGATGCCTATATCGCCGCCGGCCAAACCAAGCAAGGAGCGATTGCCTATGCCACCTTGCTGCAAAAATTTCCCAAAAGCAAATTAATTCCCGCAGCCCGCGTGAAATATGCGCTGAGCATTGTGCCGCTGGGCAAGACCGACGAAGCCAAACGCTATCTGGCTTCCGTCGTGCAGGAATTCCCTTCTTCGTCCGAAGCGAAAACCGCCAAGGCCGAATTAGCTAAACTTAAATAACCATACCGCTGGGTGCGTTGTCATTCCATGAAAAAAATTCTTTCGTTCGTGTGTTTGTTTGCCGTTTTTTTTGTTTCCTGCGCCGTCCAGGCCGCGCAGCCCCAAACAGATGTTTATATCGGTATTACCTCGGTGGGCGATAAAAAACTGCCGGCTATTGGTATGCCTCCGTTTCGCTATAGCGACAATAAAGCGCAGGACGCTGCGGTGCAAGTGCACGATGTTATGCGTGCGGACTTGCTGTTTGCGCGTTATTTTGATGTAACCGAAGAAGGCCCGGCGTTTGAGCCGCAGAAGATCAGCCAAAACCTGGCTCAGTGGGCCCGCGTGCGCGCGAGCTATTTGCTGGCGGGGGATATTTCGTATGCGGCGCCTTATTACACCATTAAAATTTATGTGTATGATGTCTCCACCCGTGCGGCGGTTTTTGCCAAGGCATTTAAAGGGACGGAAAGCAGCTTGCGCCGGTTGGCACATATTGCATCGGATCAGATTGTATCGGCGTTAACCGGCAAGCGCGGCATTGCTGATACCAAAATCGCTTTTTCCAATAATTCTACCCGCCACAAAGAAATTTATGTCGTGGATTACGACGGCGAAAATCTGCAGAAATTAACGAACGACAAAAGTATTTCCATTCTGCCCCGCTGGTCCAAAGACGGCCGGATTTTCTATACCACTTATAAATATAAAAACCCGGATATCTTTGCCATAGATCTGCGCGCCGGGAAAATTGCGCCGGTAATTATCCGCGGCGGGCTGTCGCTGATCGGCGGCGTATCGCCCGACGGCAAAGCCCTGGCATTTACCAGTTCCGGCGGCACCAATCCCAGCATCTATATTTATAATTTGGAAACCCATAAGAAACGGCAGATTACCAATAAGGCCTCGGTAGATGGGTCTCCTTCTTATTCGCCGGACGGCAAATACATTACTTTTGTTTCCAACCGGGCCGGAAACCCGCAGATTTATGTGATGGAACTCGCTACCGGGGACACCCGCCCGCTTACCAAAACTTTTAACTGGTCGGACAGCCCGCAATGGTCCCCTACCGGGGAGTGGATCGTGTTCTCTGGCCGGGAATCTCCCTATCACCCGATGGATATTTTCCTGGTGGATTTAACCGGTACGCAAATTCGCCGGCTGACTACGGACGCCGGTTCCAACGAAGATCCGACCTGGTCCCCCGACGGGCGCTTTATCGCTTTTACTACCACCCGCAACGGCAAACGCCAGTTGTATCTGATGGATATGGACGGAAGCGCTCCTCATCTATTGGCTGATTTAAAGGGAGATTCTTTTACCCCGCATTGGAGTTTTTAAAAGACCGTTTGAAACCGGGGCCAAATAGCGGGCCCCGGTTTTTATTATATGGAAAACCCCGCCTGGCACGGGGTTGTAGTAAACGGTAACGAGAACGGCCATACCGGGGCCAGCTTGCTTGCTGCGAAATGCCGATTTATTTTCTTGAATTGGCGGAAAAGTGGGCAGGTAATGCGGCCCCATGCGCGGGACCGCGTCAAAAAGGAAGGCCCATAATAAAACTCCCGTTAAACCGAGCCCAGCTCAACTTCCGCCCTGCTGTAATTTGTGCTCAAAGCGTAATGAAACTCCCGTTAAACCGAGCTCGGTTCAACAGGGAAAAGAGAAGGGGAAAATACCGGGCGGTGTTTTAAAAAGAAAGGGGAGAATACAATCAAAAAGCCCCGGTCTTTCCGGGGCTTTAACAGGGGATCAAACGAAATTATTCGCATTCCTCAAAGCCGGTGGCTTCACAGCTAAAACCCGGATAATCTTCACAGCAAATGTTGGCTCCATTTTGCGGCAGATAGAGCGTGTATTCCCCGCCGTCGGCGTCTTCAAAGGAAGCGCGGTAGCCGTCGGATTGATGGGAGAAAATCATTCCTCCAACCGGGAAAGTGCCGTATCCTAAGTCGGGTTGTTCCGCCATCACTTGCAGCTGGGCGGCCGCTTGCAGTGCCAGGCCTGCGGGCTGCTGAGCAATTACCCCCAACACCATGAAAAACAGAAAACTCATAAAAAGCACTGCGGCGATGACGCTGAGCCATATCGGGTGCGCGGGCGTATCCGGCAGGTCTTCACCGGGTTCAAAATCTGCGGCGACCACATAGGTTTCGGCAATATAATCATGCAGGGCGCGCTTGCGGTTGGTTAAACCAGCCATAAAAAAACCGACATACAGCGTCAAATAAGAAAGAATTTTCGCAAAGAACCGTCCGCTGGCCCGGGCAAAACTGATGCGCTGGCCTTGCTTGCTGATGACTTTAATTTTCATCAGTTGTTTGCCGAAAGTGGCCTGGCGCGGGCTGCTTTCCAGGAAAGCGTAATACAGCCACATAGATACGGCTCCCAATAGCTGCCAAAGTATATAGATGAGGAACATCGCCCCCACATGAAGGGCTTGTTCTTCCTGCGGGGCGTTGGAAAACGCCGATCCTTGCCAAAGTAACAGCGGAATACAAATCAAAGAGGCCGGAATGGCTGCCAGGATATTATCTATAACAAATGCAACGAAGCGTTTCCAGAATGAAGCATATACCGTATGGGGCATGGTTTCTCCTTTTTGACAAAAATAAAATGAACAAACACATTATATCTTTTTTACCAAAATTTTATTTTGCTCTGTCAACGCCAGCGCGAACCGGCGGGGAAAAATCGTCCGTCCAGCAAGAACTTGGGTTGGCCGACAAGTGCCCGAATTTGCCAAATCCCCTTGCAGTCGGCTGGGTGAATCTGCGTGCTAAAGCCGGGACGCTTGGCGGCCGGGGCAGCCCTTGGCTTGGGGGAAAAACGGCGCGATTGACAGCCCCGGCCTGGAGCTATATATAAAACCGCCGGGATGCCGATGGGACAGCCGGATAGTATGGCGCCCAAACGGTTATTGCCGCGGTTTTTTGTAACAGCGGCGGCAGCGGGCTTGGTAAGCGTCCGTCGTGCCGACTACAATGCGTTTTTTGTCTTTGCTGATGCGCTGGGTAAAGCTGGCCGGGTTGCCGCATTTGGTGCAGACGGCCAGGTTCTTGGTTACAAATTCGGCTTTGGCTAAGAGGGCGGCCGTTACTTCAAACGGTTCGGCGCGGTAGTCCGTATCCAGTCCCGCCGCAATCACGCGTTTGCCAGCTTGGGCCAGCTGCTCGCAGACGGCTACAATGCCTTTGTCAAAAAAATTGATTTCGTCAATGGCTACTACCTGCGTATCTTTATCAACCAGGGCCAAAATCTCGTCCGATTTTTTAACGCAGGTTGCCGCCACTTTGTTTTGGTTGTGGCTGGTAATGCTGTCTATCCCGTAGCGGGTATCAATTTTAGAATTGAACAATTGCACTTTCTGTTTGGCAATCAGCGCCGTGCGGACGCGGCGGATTAACTCTTCCGTCTTGCCCGAAAACATACAGCCGCAGATGACTTCTATCCAACCTTGTTTGTGGTAAATAAGCGGGTTTGCCATAAAACTCCTCTACATATCTCTTAAATCGCCTTGGCTCCGCCAGGGGTACCAATAGGTATCTTCCGGAATTTGGCCTTGGACGCGTTTATTGCCGCCGCATAAGATATTGATGCGGAACGCAAAGGACAAGTTGTCGTTGCGGTCGCGAATGGTAAATTCTGCCTGAGCGTCGTGGAAGGTATAAGAGAAACGGAACATTTTATTAAAACCCACCAAGCTGTGCGGTTCCAATACGGCGTCTATTCCCAGGTCCATAAACCATTTGGCGCCGGTGGGGCGGATTCCCCAGGTGGTGGTAACGGTGTAACGGTCGGAATTGGTTTGATAGAGCGAACCGGGGTCGGTATAATCGGCGAAGTTGTTGAAACCCAGTCCCAAAATATGGCTTTTGTAGAAGAAATTAGACTGGGCGATGAAGTTGATATTTTTCTCCTCCAGGTCGTATTGGTCCTGAACGAAGAAACGGAATTTGCCGTCCGGAGAATTGTATCCCCATTCCAGCAGGAAAGGTTCAATGCGGGATTTGAGGTGTTCCCACCCCTGCTCGTAGCCAAAACCGTCTTTTAAACTGATGGTATAGTCGGACAAATCAAACCCCGTTTGAAAGCGAATATAGGTATTAAACGACGGACGGTAGTAATTGTTGACATACAGCCGGTTGAGCTCAATGCCTTTGTCCGGGGAGAGTTGGTCCGAGGACAAAGTGCCCGTAGAAAGCCGTTTGGTAAACTGGTAACCAAAATCGGTCGTTCCTAAGAAAGAATGGGTTTGTAAATTCAGATCCGTTCCCACGCGTGCCACCCAGGCGTCCTGGCCGTTCTTGTATTGTTCATCGGCAAAAGTAACGGTTTGGTCGTAAAATACGGATGGCGTAAAAGTAAAAGCGCGGCTTAAACGGAATGCTTTTTCCGTCGTCCATTTGGCATGGGCTTGGCGCTGGTAGGGGCCTTCTTCGTTGGGGCGGCCGTTTTGGTATTGAATGCGGGAGGTGTTGTCAAAATCCACTTCCAACCGGTTGGAAGTTTTGAAAATCGGGTCATTAAACGGCAGCAGCGTAAATTTAATTTCCGGCAGGGTGCGCTGTTCGGCCATAAATTCCTGTTTGTTCCAGGCAAAAATATCTTTTTGCTGGTAGCTTACGCGCAGGGTGGAGCGGCGGGTCTGGCGCGATACGGAGAAGTTGGTTTCCTGGTCCGGCATAAAGATATAGGGGTTGCCGCGGAAGAAAGTATCGTAAAAGTAGGGGTCCGATACCATGCGGAACTGGGTCTGGAATTGATAGAGGGCGCCGTCCGGATTATTAAAATGGTCCGACGAGTCATACATTTCCCACCAATATCCGCCCTGCAGTCCCCAGCGGTTACGGTCGGCCAGTTTTAAAGTATCGTCGTTGTTGGCCAGATCGTGAATAAAATAAAATTCGCCGCTTCCGCGCAAAGTGGGGGAAGTAACAGCGGTCAGACCGCCGCCAAAACCGAAGCCGGATTTGGTGTAATAGTCCAAATTCAGTTTCGGCCGCAGATTCAGCGCCGGCTGGAAAACGGTGGAAGTTAAAATACCAAAACCCGTTTTATTGCTTTGGGTAAAGTCCACATAAGTCGTCCAGGGTTTTTGAGATTCCAAAGAGCGCCAAAAAACCGGCAGGTAAAATACCGGGAACCCGTCCAGCCGCAGGACCGCGTTGGTGCCGAATACGCGCTTTTGAGGCGAAACGGTCAATTTCCCGACGGAAAGCGTATAATGCGGGTCGGGGATATCGCAGCAGGTAAGGGTAGCGTCTTTGAGCGTTTGTTTTTGGGTAAAGGAAGAAATCTCTTTGGCGGAAAGTACCCGCAGGGGCGGATATTCGGTGCTGATGTCCTCGGCTTTGAAATCTTTGGTGGTGTAGTTGACCGATACATTGTTCCCTTTCAGCACATTGCCCTGGCTGTCCTGTACCGTCATGGGGCCGACCGATGAAATTTGCGTATTTTTTTGGTCTACGGTGATATTTTCACCCGTTACGGTGCGTGTTTTGCCGTCTTTCGTTTTTTGGATAACGGTTACATTTCCCTCCAAGGTTACTTTTTTATTATCCGGTTCGGCGGCGGCTTTGTCGGAAGTAAAATAAACGAACGCGGGCTCGTTGGGTTCCGGCAACACATTGTCCGCCGCCCATACGGGGGCGGCGGTTAAACAGCATACGCATAAGGTAAACAAAGCAGGAAATTTCATTTGAGCGTATCTTTTTTCGCGCGGTAAATGGCGTACATGGCCGCGCCTACTCCACCGATATTGGGATTTTGGGAAACTACAATTTTCAGCCGTTTAAACGGGGTTTGAATCTGCTGGGCGGCCAGCACGCGTTTGGCGGCCGGCAGGAAGTAAGGCGCCGCGCCGGAAACTCCGCCGGCCAGTACAATGGTGTCTATATCCAGCACCAGCGTAAAGTTAGCCAGTCCAATGCCCAGGTAGTGCCCGGTGTCTTCCCATACTTTCAGCGCCACTTTGCATCCTTTTTCTGCCGCACGGGAAACAATTTCTATTTTAAAATCTTTTTCCGCCGATACCATTTGTGCCAAAATAGAATCCGGATAATCCGTTACGGCTTCCAACACGCGCCGTTTGATGCCAATGGTGCCGATAAACGCTTCCAAACAGCCGCGCGCCCCGCAGCCGCACAACGGGCCGTCGCAGGTATCAGCAATTTTAGTGTGGCCGATTTCGCCGGCGGTGCCGTTGGAACCCTGGTAAAGTTCTTTATTTAAAATGAGTCCGCCGCCGACCCCCGTACCCAGTGTAACTACCAGTACATTGGTGGCTTGGCGTTTTAAATCGGCTTCATAAACGCCCCAGGCGGCCAGGGTAGCATCGTTGGCCACGCAGGGCAAGATGCCGGTATGCTTGTAGAGCATTTGGGCGATGGGCCAGTCGGCAATGTCTTTAAATTTTAAATTGGGATTGTAGCGCAGAACGCCTTTTTGGTTATCCACATCGCCCGGGGCGCCTACGGCCACGGCCACCTGCTGGTCCGGAAATTCTTTTTGTATGGCGTTAATATAATCGCCGATTTGAGCAATAAACCCTTTGGCCCCTTTGGAATAATCGGTTTCTATTTTTTCTTTGCGGAAAATTTCCCCGTGTTCGTTCATCACAAACAGTTTTACGAAAGTTCCGCCGATATCTACTCCTACGCCGATCATAAACTACTCCTTGCTTTTGGGATGAGCGTGCTCGTACACGCTTTTTAATTTTTCAAGCGACACATGGGTATATACCTGTGTCGCGGCTAAACTTTTATGGCCCAGCATTTCCTGCAAACTGCGTAAATCACAGCCATTGTTCAGTAAGTGCGTGGCAAACGAATGGCGCAAACTGTGCGGCGTAACTTTGCGCGCCAGGTGCGAAGCAATCGCTGTGTTTTTAAAAATATACGCCAGCCCGTCGCCCGTCAGCCGTTTGCCGTTTTTGTTTAAAAACAAAGCATCCTGCGGCTGCGGATTCTTGCGGCAGCTTAGGTAAGTTTTCAGCGCTTCCAGCGCCGCGTCCGTTACCGGTACCAGCCGCTCTTTGGCGCCCTTTCCAAATACTTTTACTATCCCATTAAAAAAATCCACATCTTTTATGCACAGCCCCGTAATTTCACTGCGGCGCAGCCCGCTGGAGTACATCAGTTCAAACAGGGCTTTGTCCCGCGCAGCAAAATGTTTGCTGTGGGCGGCTGTTTCCAGCAGCCGCTCGGTTTCCGGCACCGATAAAAACTTGGGCAAAATTTTCTCCCGTTTGGGAGCCGGCAGCAGTTTAAACGGATTGCGTTCCAGTTTGCCTTGCAACAACAAATAGGCCGCAAAACTCCTTAAAGAGGCAATTTTTCGCAGTATGGTATTGCGGGCCGAATGGTGCCGAGTTTGCACCGCCGCCAAAAACGAACGGATATGGGGCGAAGTAAAAAAGCGTAAATCATTTTGATTGCGCTGTTTGAAAAAGAGCAAAAACTCCTGCAAATCCGCCCGGTAACTTTTAATCGTATGGGGCGAGAAATTTTTGTTTTGCAAGTGGAGTAAGAAGGCCTCTATCCATGTTTCCATGTTGGCGCTCCTGTGGTTATTTTTTCTCCGCTTCGCCGGTTTTGGCCGCGTGCGCCGCTTTAATTTGTGCAATTTCTTCCGGAGTTACCGTAACGATGGTCTTGCATTTGGGATACCCGGAACAACCCAAAAATTCACCGCGTTTGGACGAACGCAACACCATCGGTTTGCCGCATTTTTCGCACAAACGGTCGGTAACGATAGGCCCGGCGGAGGCCACTTTGTTCCCCTGTGCGTCCAAGGAATAAGTATTTTTGCATTTCGGATAGGCCGAACACGCCAAAAATTTACCGCGCCGCCCCGTGCGAATAACCATCGGCGCTCCGCACTTATCGCAGATTTCGTCGGTTTTTTCCGGCTGTACTTTTTCGCCGGAGCTGGATAAATTGATTTTTCCTTTGCATTCCGGGTCGCTGCAGACCAGGTATTCCCCAAAGCGGCTTCGTTTTTTAAGCATCATTTTGCCGCAAAGGGGGCATTTTTCGTCCGTTTCTTTGGCGGCAGGGCGCTGCATATCTTTGTCGGCCTGGTCCAGTTCCTGTTTAAAATTAGTGTAAAAACTGTCCAGCAGCTGCACCCAGGGCTGGGTGCCTTCGGCCACTTGGTCCAGCTGTTCTTCTACGCCGGCGGTATAGGATAAATCCATAATTTCTTTAAAGAAATCTTTTAAACTGTCCGTTACCGTAATGCCCAAATCCGTTGCCACCAGCTTGCTGGTTTTGGGCTGGCGGGCGATGTATTTGCGGTCCAGAATCGTTTTAATCGTGGGGGCATAGGTAGAAGGACGGCCGATGCCGTGTTTTTCCAGGGTTTTAATTAAACTGGCTTCGTTGTAACAGGGCGGGGGGGTGGTTTTGTGGCCTTTGGTTTTGATATCCAACAGTTTTAATTCGTCCCCTTCCGCCAGGATAGGCAAAAGCGCGCTTCCGTCTTCTTTTTCTTCGGAAGAATCCTCGTCCTGATCCTTATAAATGGACAGATAGCCCGGGAACTTAACCGTGCGTCCGCTGGCGCGCAGCACGCATTCTTTTTCACTGCCGGCGGCAATATCAATCGCCACCGTGTTAAAGACGGCGTCCGCCATTTGGCTGGCCACAAACCGCAGCCAGATCAGCTCATACAGCTTATACTGGTCGCTGGTTAAAAAGGGTTTCATCGCCTGCGGCGTGCGGCGCACATCGGTTGGGTGAATGGACTCGTGCGCTTCTTGCGCGCCCATGACTTTGCTCTTATATACGGGCTGTTTGGCCGGAACGAATGCGGCGCCGTATTTTTCGCCGATGAATTTTCGGGTTTGTTCCTGCAGCAGTTTGGACACATTAAACGAGTCCGTTCTCATATAGGTAATCAACCCGACGGTCTGGCCGGAAATTTCAATCCCTTCGTAGAGGTGTTGGGCCGTCATCATCGTTTTTTGGGACGGGAACCCCAGCTTGTTGTAAGCGTCCTGCTGCATGGAGCTGGTGATAAAGGGCGGTTTGGGTTTTTGTTTGACTTCTTTCTTTTCTACTTTTAAAACCGTATTGGGCCCTTTTCGCAGCAGTTCCGACAGCGGGGCCAATTTTTCCGGCTTGTCAAAAACGGTGGTTTTTACTTTGTAATCTTCGGCAAAGAGTTTATAGGTGGTGGTTTGTTCCACATTCTTTCCCTGCCATTTGGTAACGCGCGCCCAGAAGGCGGGCTCGCTGCCGGGTTTTTCAAACTGGGCGCCGATGGTCCAGTATTCCTGTTCTTTAAATTCGGCAATTTCTTTGGCGCGTTCCGCCAACAGCCGCACGGCTACCGACTGCACCCGCCCGGCAGACAGCCCGGAGGTGATTTTTTTCCACAAGAGGGGGGATAATTTATAGCCCACAATACGGTCCAGAATGCGCCGCGCCTGTTGGGCGTTGACGAGGTTATCGTCAATTTTGCGGGCGTGTTCAAACGATTCTTTGATGGCGGCCGGCGTAATTTCGTGAAAGTAAATGCGCTGGTAGCGTTCCTTGGGCAGTTTGAGCAGTTCCACCAAGTGCCAGGCGATGGCTTCCCCTTCGCGGTCAGGGTCGGTAGCGAGGTAAATTTCGCTGGCGTTTTTGGCGGTGGCGTTGAGTTCGGCAATCAGCCGTTTGGCGCGGTCCACGGCGACATAAGTCGGTTTAAAGCCGTGTTCAATATCCACGCCGATATCTTTGGACGGCAAATCCCGCACATGACCGAACGAGCTGCGCACGATATAATCATTCCCCAAAATTTTGCTGATGGTTTTCTGTTTCGTGGGAGATTCTACAATAACCAGCTTTTTGCCTTTTGGATTGGTGCTTGCCATACATTCACTTCCTTATTCGGTTAAAATTTGCTTTTGCTGTAGAGCCCGTTTTCGCAGGCCAGAAATCCTTTGACTTCCAGTTCAAACAGCAAAGAGGCCGCTTCCGGCACATCAGCGCCGAGGGCTTCGGCAATTTGGTCCAAACTGGCCTGACTGCTGCCCACGGCGTTCATTACCTCGCGCTGGCGAGGTGTCAAATCTTCTTCCGGCTTTGGGGCGGATAAATCTTTCTTTTCAAAAAATCGGCTGTCCAGCCCAAAGCGCAGTTGCTGTGGTATATAGTCTAGTATATCTGATACGGCGGTTACAACCCCTGCCCCGTCCCGGATGAGGGCATTGGGGCCGGCGGATTGGGCGCTGTCTATCGGGCCGGGCACGGCCAGGACATCTTTTCCCATCTCCAGCGCCAGCTTGGCCGTAATCAACGCGCCGGATTTAATTTCTCCTTCCACCACCACGACCGGTTGGGACAACCCCGCAATTATGCGGTTGCGCCGCGGAAAGTGAAACGCATTGGGCGGGCTGTTAAACGGCAGTTCGCTGACAACTGCCCCGCCGTATTGCAACATGGCTTTTTCCAAGGCGCGGTTCTCCGGCGGATAACAGCGGCCAATGCCCGTGCCGATGACGCCGACCGTCGGTTTTTTGAGCCGCACCGCAGCGGCGTGGCATTCGCTGTCCACCCCGCGGGCCAGCCCGCTTACAATCGTTACGCCGCAGGACGCCAAATCTCCCGCCAGTTTGGCAGCTGCCCGCCGGCCGTAAGGCGTGATTTTGCGCGTGCCGACCATGGCAGTACACGCTTGTTCGTTACTCGGTAATTGCCCCAAGACATACAGGGCAATGGGGGCTTCTTTGATATTTTTTAATGACTGGGGATATTCTTCATCTTCCGGCACATAAATATAGCCGCCCAGGGCAGTTGTTTTGTCCCATTCTTCCTGGGGGTTGACGGCAAAAGCGTCCCGCAGCAGGTGCGCTGCCGTAGCCGGGTTGAGATTGGCTTCGCGCGCCAGGGTTGGTGCGTCCTGCCGCAGTATTTCCTGCGCCGAGCCAAAAATCTCAATCAGCCGTTCCAGCCAGTCCGCCCGAAAATACAGAAAAGCGTTTAATTGAATGCGTGCCAGCCGTTCGGCGGAGGAAATGGACGGGTTCATTAGAGGTCTGCCACTCCTTTCCGGTCCAGCGGCCGGTATTGCATCACTTCCACCAGGTGTTTGGTTTCTAGGGAATCTTTCCCTTCCAAGTCCGCAATGGTACGGGCGGTTTTGAGAATTTTGTCCAAACTGCGCGCACTTAACCCAAATTTACGCATGGCGGTTTCCAGAATCTGATCCGCCCCCGCAGGAAGCGCGCAGAACTGTTTAATCTCGCGGCTGGTCATAAAAGCGTTGGCCGGTGTAGCGGATCCCGCAAACCGGGTGCGCTGTATGGCGCGCGCTTTTAACACCCGCTCCCGAATTTGGGCGGTGGTTTCCCCTTCGCTGGTTTTATTCCAGTCCGTATATTTAACCGGATTTAAATTGACGGTTAAATCAATACGGTCTAACAGCGGGCCGGAAATCCGCGCCTTGTAGCGGTTGATCTGCATCGGAGAACAGGTGCAGGGGGTATGCGGGTCGCCCAGGTGTCCGCAAGGGCAGGGGTTCATCGCGGCGACCAGCGTAAAACGGGCCGGATAGGTAACCGTTTCTTTGGCGCGGGAAATGGTTACGCGGCCGTTTTCCAAAGGTTCGCGCAGTACTTCTAACGAAGAACGGGAAAATTCGGCAAATTCATCTAAAAATAATACGCCGTTGTGTGCCAAAGAAACTTCGCCCGGGCGCGGCGTGGAGCCGCCGCCAATCAGCGCTACATCGGAAATGGTATGATGCGGATCGCGGAACGGGCGTTGGGTCAGCAGGCGGCTTTTGCCCATCAAATTGCAAATGGAATAAATTTTGGTAATTTCCAGCGATTCTTCCTGCGTAAGCGGCGGCAAAATGCCGGGGAATCGCTTGGCCAGCATGCTTTTGCCCGTGCCGGGAAGCCCAATCATCAGCACATTATGCCCGCCGGCGGCGGCAATCTCCAGCGCGCGCTTGGCCAAGGCCTGCCCTTTTACATCGGAAAAATCCAATTCGCTGCATACGGGTTTTTCCGGTTCCGGCACATACGCTATTTTGACGGCACTTTCTTCCAACTTGCCTTCCAAATAATCAGCCAGTTCTTTTAGCGTATGCGGAGTAATAAAGGGGGCGCCGGATACTTGCCCTTCCAACACATTTTGAGGCGGGATAACGGCGGTTTTCCCCAAGGGCTGGCAGGAAATCAGCATCGGCAGTACGCCGGCACAGGGGCGCAGGGTTCCGTCCAACGCCAGCTCTCCCAGCACTAGTAAATTTTGTATTTTGGTGCTGGCTTCGGCAGAAAGCTGGCCGCTGGCGGCCAAAATGCCCAAGGCAATTGGCAGGTCAAACTGGGTGCCGCTTTTGCGAAGTTCGGCCGGGCTTAAGTTGACGGTAATGCGTTTAGCCGGAAAATCAAACCCGCTGTTGCGCACGGCGGCTACGACGCGTTCTTTGCTTTCCCGGACTTCGGCGTCCGGCAACCCCACCACGGCCAAGGTGGGCATTCCCGCGGCTATATCTATTTCTACGGAAACGGCAAACCCTTCTATCCCTTTAATAGCGCCGGTACATACATTGGCCAGCATATCAGTTGAAACTCAATACGATGGCACTGGGTGTAATAGACACCACCGTAAAATTAATGTTGTATTTGCGGATAATTTTAGCCGCCAGTTCTTCGGGTGTGGCGATGTTGGCCGAGATTTCAAACTGGGCAGCCGAATTGGCGTAACGGATCAGGTTGAAATCTTCAATTTCCCGCAGGTCGCGCAGAATGTCCTGCACTTGTTTGAGGCGTTCTATGTTTCCTATATCTTTAACCGTTACATTAAAAACTTTGGCCGAATTGATTGCCGCATTGATGGGTTCGGCCAGTTGTTTGGCGGCCGCTTCACAGGCGGCGGAAATGGCTTTCTGCGAGGCGATATCCTCCATTGGATCCAGCCCGCTTAACTGTTCGGCCCCTTCGGCCACCACGGCATAGTTGTTGGTGGCATACGCGCGGATGTTGGCGCGGGCCCGGTAGGATTTAAAGGGGGAGGTCGTCCCCGGCAGGGCCACCAGCGGGTTGGCCTGTACATCGGCCACAATCACAAAACGGGCGCCTTCCTGGCGGGCCTGGTCAATGGTCGGGTTGGGGTTTTCTATGTTGTTTTGGCTTAAATTATCCCCGTTGACCAGCGCAAACGGCTGGCCTTTGAGCGCGCGATAAATGGCTTGTTTGCAGTCCTGCCGCAGGGAAATTTCGTCCCCGGTCATCTCGCGGGAAGTTACTAAAATGTTGGTTTTTTTGGCAAAAGCGTCCGCTTCGGACTGTTTGATAATGTCCCCAATATCTTTTACCAGCACCATCGCTTTAATTTTGGTGTAATATTCGTCCCCTTTGCGGTAGGCCTTCTGCACATGGCTGCGGCGGATAAAACCCGCTGTTTTAGAAACGATTTTGTCTTCCACCAACTGGGCTTGGTCCACCGTCGTTGCCGAAGATATAAAAATGCCCGCTACTTTTTCTACAGCGGCACGCTGGGCGGCTAAAATACCGTCCTTTTTCATTTGTTTTAAATTATTTTCATCGTACGGTACCAACGATTCGGCTTCTACATATTCGCCTTCTCCTTTCGGCCCGATGCGAAACGAACTGCACGCCGTTAACGCCAGCGTGGCTGCTAACGCCACCAAAAACAGTTTCTTCATTATTTGACCTCCAAATTAAGGCCGGCGGCCTGCAGGCGTTTGCGGTCCAGCCGCATAATAACGGCACAGCCCCCGTCGTCCATATATTCGGTGGAGACCAGCTCCATCTGGCGGATAACGCCCTGGGCGGAAGTATCAATCGTACTGCCGGAAGAAACGGCATCTACCACTTGTACATTGGCTTCCAAATCGGCGCCGTACAGCACCTCCGCCGCGCGCTGATAGGCGTGGGCGATGGCCGCTTCGCGGCTCATGATCCGGCGTTGGGAGTCGGAGGTATGGGCCGGGTTCGCCGCGCCAAATCCGCGCACCCACAGGTAATTGCTGTCTAACAGCGTGTCGTTAAAGGCGGGAGCGATGGCCCCTTCTTTAACGGCGGATTTCAGCCCGGATGTACACGCACACAGGCAGCATGCGGCGGCGCATAGGAGAAAAAGTTTTTTCATCGTTACCTCAATAATTCCGACAGTACTTTTACATAAGTGCTGGGCGCTTTGGCATCTTCAAAATTGATGATGCCGCAGCGAATAAGCATAATTTCCAGCATATGCGTCAGAATATCATAGAAATTCTCGCGTACGGACGGTTCACATACCGTCAGCGCAGGGCCTAAAATAACGGCCCCTTTGAGCTTTTTATTGTCGCATAAGTTGGCAATTTTAAAAGCCGAGGAGATGATGTTTTCCGTCGCGTACGAGGAACGAACGGCAATATCAAAACCGCCGGTAATTCCCAATTCTTTGGCGCGTTGCTGCAAAGCATAAACCATCCAGTTCATCATATGCGAACTGTTTTGCGGATAGAAAAAACCAATCCGTCCCCATTCCCCGTTGCCGGTGGTGGAAATGGTGGTAATGCTTTCCGGGTCGCGGCTTAAGATTTCGCTGTCAGCGTCCTCTCCGCCGGTGGCCAAGAGTTTTTCAAAGATAGTGGCCTGGGAACGGTCGGCTTCCGCCAAATGCGGGAAAATCAAGTTTTCCAGCACTTTTAAACGGCGGATACTGCGCGTAACCGTGCCCAGCGTCATATGCGGGCCGCCAAAAAATTCACTGATTTGGGCATCGCTTAAATCAACTCCGTTATCCAGCAGCATCTTTTTTACAATCCGGAAGTGCGTCGCCCCGCTGGCCGGTTTTAATTCGGAAATCCAGCCCGAATCCAATTTAAACTTAATCAATTCTTCCAGTTTTTCCAAACTTTCCGGCGGATATTTGGAAGTAATGACGATTTGTTTCTGGTCGCGTAAGAATTTGTTGAGCAATTTAGAAATATGCACTCGGTTCTGTTCGTTGATGGCTAACAGATGTACATCGTCAATTAGCAGAACTTTGACCGTGTCCATAAATTTTTCAAATTTCTCTATATTGCCTTCCATCACATAGCGCTGAATCCCGCGCGAAAGACGGACGCCGTTTGTCATAAAGATATTTTCCTGACCGTATTTTTTGGAAAAAGCATACGCCATTGCGTTTAAGAAGTGGGTCTTTCCGGTCCCCGTAGCGCCGTGCAAAACAAGCGGATTATATAATTTACCAGGATTTTCCAGTACAGAAATGGCCGTTGCGTGTGCAAAACGGTTCACCGACATTACCATTGTTTCTAAGGTATAAGTCGGCACCAGCGGCACTTCCAGCGGCCAGTTGTGTTTCTTGAGCTCCGAGAGTGGAATTTCAATAGAATGATCAATTGTTTTGGTCTTTTCAATGATGGTGTTGGCGGCGGCCGGTTTGGGCTTTGGCATTGCTTGTGCAGCCGGCGGCGGTACGACCGGGGCGGAAGGAGCTGCCGGTGCCGGTGGCACTGGCGGCACCGGAGCGCTAGGCGCGTGCGGCGCGTCCTTGCGTCTGATTCTAAAAGTGGTTTTTGGTTCTTGGTTTTCGTCCATCATGGATTCCCCCGAATGTACTGTTAAATTTTCTGTATGTACTGTTTGTTGCTCTTTTTCTTTTTTGCCAACCAAACGCAATACTTTGTGTTTTGGTTTTTCCAGCGTTTGCGGCCGGGATGCTGCGGCCGCCTGGTGTACCGGCGGCGGAGCAGCCGGGCCGGCGGGTGGATTTTTTGCAGCAGATTTAGGTGTGTCGTGAAACGACTTTTCGTACTGATGCTTCATAATTTCAGTATTTAAAGTGGTTTCTAAATTAAAAGTCTTTTCCAGCGATTCTATTTTTTTGCCGCGTATCGTAATTTCGGGCAAATCGTTATCCGGTTTGTCCGGCGAAATGGTTTTTTGACTGTATTGCGTGGGCGGTACTGTATTTACCAGGGAAACTTCCTCCGGCAATTCACCCGGTGCCGGGCGCTCCATTTCAAACGAATTGACCGATGCTTCTTCCGGGGAGGGACCCAAATTGAGGGGTTCTTCGTCCGTTTCGGCTGGCGGCAGCGTTTGCGCTGGTTGTTCTGGCGAAGGATCAGATGCTAACGGCTGTGCTAACGACTCTGTCTCCTCGGCTAATTTTTCAGCCGGTTCCAGGTTGTCTTGGGGTGCGGTATTTAGATTCCGCGTAGTTTTTTCTATTTGGTCAAAGGGATCTTCCACCCCAGCATTTGTTTCTGTTTCAGCCGGAGCGTGAATAGACGGCAGTCCGTCCGGTTCTGCCAAGGGGGTTGCAAATTTTGCCAAATGGGGAATTTCCGGCGTATCGGGCGTAACAGGACTCGGCTGCGGCGCCGGAGCCGGTTTCTCCTGCGAAGGGGAGGACGCAGCAGGTTCTGGAGCAGCTGGTGCAGGGGTTTGCTCCGGTGCGGCTTGTTGGATAAAATTTAAATCCTTTTTAGTCAGTCGGTCAGTAATGGCGTTCACATCGTCCAGGTCTATGATACAGGTTTGGTCTTTAATTTTTTGTTCAAAGATATTAAATGATTCTTCCAAACTGTCCTTTCCGTCGGCCAGGTTATTCATTTTCTGTTCCCGTTGGACTTGTGAATTTTTAACGAGTTTTTGGTTTTCCAAATCCAGGAACATATCGTACTTGGTTTCAGCGGAAAAAATATCCTCCAGCGGCATTTGCCCCAGCATGGTGCCTTCCATATCTTTAATGAGCATATCTTTGTCGCTGATGGTAATTTCTTCGGTTTTTTCCGTTGACGACTGCGGAGCCGATACGGTTTGCTTTTCCAGCCCCAGCGAATCGTTTTCGGCTTGCAGGTTTACTTGATGGGACTGCAAGTCCGGCACGGGCTGCGTTCCTTGCGGTTGGGGAACTGCGTCGGAAATAGTGGGAGCCGCTTCCGGGTTTAGGCCAGGGGCCGATTTTTCGCCCCGAAAGAAACTCTCCGAAGGATCCAGCGTAACAAAAGTAGGGAATTCTTTATCTTCTTTGGCAACATCAGCGTTAAACAGCGGGTCCCCCAGAATGCCGCCCGGTACGAATTGGTTGATTTTATTGGTTTGTTCTACGCCTTCTTTAACGGCCGTGCGGATTTTTTCCAAGGTATCTTCGTCCAGATCGGCGGGCAGTTCAAAGGCATATACAAAGGGCGCAACGGCCGGCTGCGGCGCTTGCACATAGCCGTCTAATTTCTTGGCAATTAAACGGGCATCGTGTTCCGTTCCGTCCGTTACCAGGGTAAAACGGCGGCTGTTGTCTTTAGAATCCAGCCGGGAGATTATGTCCCAATTGTTAATCATTTTCCCTCTACGATTTTTACGCCGCTGCTGGCGCCAATCCGGGTGGCCCCGGCCGCAACCATAGCGTCAAAATCCGCGCGCGAACGAACCCCGCCGGACGCTTTTACCTGCATATGCGGCGGGATAGATTGGCGCATCAGCGCCACATCGGGCGCGGTCGCTCCGCTGCCGGTAAAACCGGTGGAGGTTTTTACAAAATCGGCTTCGGCCTGGGCCGAAAGTTCACACGCTTTTACTTTTTCTTCGTCCGTAAGCTGCGAAGTTTCAATAATGACTTTAAGTATATGGCCCCGGCAGGCATTGCGGACGGCTTGTATATCCTGCAGGACGGTTTGGTAATCTTTATCTTTTAGGGCGCCGAGGTTGATGACCATATCAATTTCATCGGCGCCGTTTTTTAAAGCGTCCTCGGTTTCGTATGTTTTTACGGCCGTGGTGTTGGCCCCCAGCGGAAACCCAATGACCGTGCAGACTTTTACCTCCGTCCCTTTCAGTTGTTCTTTGGCGTAAGATACCCACACCGGATTAATGCATACGCTAAAGAAGCCATATTGGCGGGCTTCTTCGCACAAGCGGTGGATTTCTTCGCGGGTGGCCGTCGGTTTTAAAAGGGTATGGTCAATGAGTTTTGCCGGGTTCATACGGAACTCCTTTAGTTGAAATTAATAATGCGGGCGAATTTATCGGCAATTAACGATTGCCCGCCGACTAAAGCGCCGTCCACATCTTCTTTAGCCATAATTTCATCTACATTGGAATCTTTCACGCTGCCGCCGTAAAGGATGCGGGTAGCGTCGGCAAATGCTTGCGAATATGCCTTGGCCAAATACGCGCGGATTGCCGCGTGTACTTCCTGCGCTTGTTCGGGCGTAGCGGTTTTGCCGGTGCCAATGGCCCAGACGGGTTCATAAGCAATCACCAAGCCGTTTAATTGGGCTTCGGCAAAATCTTTTAAACCGTTTTTTAGTTGGTTTTCAATGACGCTGAGCGTTTTGCCGGCTTCGCGTTCTTCCAAGGTTTCGCCCACGCAGAAGATAACCGTTAATCCGTGGCGCAGGGCCGCGGCTACTTTTTTGTTCAAAATTTCGTCAGTGTCGCCGAACACGCTTCTGCGTTCGCTGTGGCCGATGAGCGTGTGAGTGGCGCCGGCGTCTTTGGCTTGCACGGGGGAAACCGCGCTGGTAAAGGCGCCTTTATCTTCCCAATGCACATCTTGCGCGGCTACTTGAATTTCCGAGCCCTTGGCCAGCTCGGCCACTTTGGCCAGCGAAGTGTAGGACGGGGCTACAATAATTTCGGCTTGGTTTTTGTTGCCGGCTTTCGTCAGTGCGGTAATGAGGGCGGCAGATTCCGCCAAAGTGTTGTGCATCTTCCAGTTTCCGGCGATGATAGGTGTTCTTTTTGTCATTTTAAATCCTCGTTAAATTAGAAATACATAGAACGCTCTCCCGTCTTAGGGCGGGAGACTTCCTACTAACATACTATCATAAAGAAAGAAAAATGAAAAGACCGAAATAAACGCTTTCCCAGGGGGCTGGCCGGGTGCGGTTTTTCAAAAGGAAATCCAGTGGGGAACGGGGATTTTATAGCCGTGTGGTTGAAGCGGAGCGTGCGGGCTGGAAGCCCCTGGCTAGGGGTGTACTTTTCCCGACGGGAAAAAGTACCAAAAAGCGTCTGTCCTGGCCCGTGGACAGCTTGTCCTTTTAGAAATATCTCTAACCCGTTGTTTCCCTAATGCGTCAGTATCGTAATTCGCGAAACCCTGTCCGAGCCGGATTCCGTTGGCTGGAAGGCCCTATAAAAAGCAGGTTTTAGCGGGAAATTTTATAACTTGCGCGAAAGTCCGCGCTCAAACAATAAAATTTCTGCTCCGACCCAACCGCTTTTTATAAACAGGACAAAGGGGCTGATTCAACAGCCCCGGCAACAGCCACGACAAAGCGGAAATGGTGTTTCCTATTTTTAGAGTGCAACCTTGCACGAACAGTGTGGCTTAAACTAATCGTGTTAACGGGCATAGAGTGGGGAGGGGCGGCTCGCCCCTTGACTCGTTTTTTTTGATAAATTTTGCGGATGAACAAAACTTATCAAAAAATATTCCCCGGCGAAAAAAACGCCGGATTTACGCTAATAGAGTTATTAGTGGTTGTTTTAATCATCGGTATTTTGGCAGCGGTGGCGCTGCCGCGATATGAACAAGCCGTGCTGAAAACCCAATGGGCCCGCTTGATGGCTACCGTTCGGCCGCTGCAAACGGCGTTGGAAGCATATTATTTAGCCAACGGTATCTATCCAAATGACACCTTGCAAGGGTTGGATTTGGATATTACCGGCTGTGTTGAAATAGGAAGCGGCCAACTAAAGTGTGATGGAAATTTAAGAATGGATTATAATGGCGGGGCTTCCTATGCAGACCGGGGATTTGATAGGATAGAAGCTTGGATTGATAACCCGTCATCAGGGAGAATTTTGATTAAGACAATTATTTATTTGCCGCATTCTAAAACCAATCCCGGGCAGACTTTTTGTATAGGCGGAAGTGTGCTTCTGAACCGGTTATGTAAAAGTTTAGGCGGGGTGGCCACAGAAGGCAATAATTATTTATTGCCTTAGCCCAGCAGTTAGTATATAGTTAAAAACGCCCCGGCAAAAAGCCGGGGCGTTTCTTCCTCTTTTTATGAAAAAGCGGTTAACCGTTCAAACGGCCAATAGCGAAATATGGTACTTGTCGGCCAGTCGGATTACTTCTTCTAAATCCAGCACCAAAGTCTTGCCGGCTTCAAACGCCAGCACTTCAAATCCGGCCCGGTGCAAACTTTCCAGGGTGCCTTTGCCGATAACGGGCAAATCAAAGCGGCTGTCCTGGTCCGGCCGGGCCACTTTGACTACCGCCACGGCGGACTTTTTTTCTGCGGAATTTTTATACAGTTCCCCGGCCCGCAAAATACAGCGGTCCGTTCCTTCCATTCCCTCTACCGCAATCACCGCATTTTGGCTGACTACACAAGTTAAACCAATATCCAGCGCGGCAATGGCCTTGGCAATCTTATATCCAAAGGATACGGTTTTTTCTTCTTCTTCCGTTGGCTTCCGCGCCGACAACAGCCCTTTCTGCGGCATAAAATCTTCTAAAAACAAGGCGGAATGTTCAAATTCTATTCCGTCTTTTTTAAATTCGTCCATTACGCGGGAGAGGATATTTTTGGTCTGCATATTTTTTAAGGAAGCCAAAAATTTCGCGCCCCGCAAATCCGGCATTAAGTTGGAAAAAATAGAAGTGTGCTGCACCCTCCCCGCCATAATCACGCGCGTTACGCCGTGCTCTTTAAAAAAACGAATGCCCGCCCCCAGCTGTCCCAATCGGAAAGATTGGAACACCCGGGCGCAGTTTTTAAAGTCCTCTTCTTTGGCGTTTCCCTTGGCCCCGGCCACATACACTTCGTACCCTTGTGCCGTTGCCTTTTGGGCAATATAGACGGGCATTTTCCCTTCGCCGGCGATGAGCCCTATTTTATTATTCGTCATGCTCGTTTACTTTGCGCTTGGCTGACGCCACCCCGCGGGACGAAGCCCGGCAAAAATCAATCATATGCTGCACTTCTTTGCACGGGTGCGCGGCTTCCAGCTCGTCCATGGCTTCCTGCAGGCGTTTGCCGCTGCGGAAGAGCAGTTTATAAGCGTGGCGGATTTCGGCAATCGTTTCGCGCGACAGCCCGCCCCGGCGCATACCGACGAGGTTTAACCCCACCAACCGGGCCCGTTCGCCCTGGGCAATACAATACGGAGGAATATCCAGCGGCAGCATGGCCCCGCCCGAAAGCATCGCCATCGTGCCGACGCGTACAAATTGATGAATGCCTACCATGCCCGACATAACCACCCGGTCCTCTACCACCACATGGCCCGCCACACCCGTGCTGTTGGCAATAATGATGTTATTGCCCAGCTGACAGTCGTGCGCAATGTGGGAGTTGGCCATCAAAAGGCAGTTGTTGCCGATGGAGGTGGGTTTATCCAACTTGGTGGAACGGTGAATAGTTACGCATTCGCGGATTTTATTGCCGTTGCCCATCGTTACGCGGGTGGGTTCGTCTTTATAGGACAAATCCTGCGGTTTTACGCCCACAAACGCGCTGGCAATCAGTTCGTTGCCGTCGCCCATCGTCGTATTTTCTATCACGCAATAGGGGCCGATGTGATTGTTTTTGCCAATCACCACATTCTTGCCGATAATCGTATAAGGGCCGATCTCCGTGGAAGAATCAATTTGGGCGGACGGATCAATAATAGCTGTGGGGTGAATGTTAGACATGGGAAGTTTCTCCTAAGATGAAGTTCAGGGTGGCTTGCGCGCACAACTTGCCGTTCACGTAAGCTTCCGCATAGATTTTTGAAATTTTGCCCAACCGCAATACTTCAATGGGCATTTCCAGCGTGTCGCCGGGCTGCACCATACCGCGGAATTTGGCTTCGTCTATACTTAAAAAGAGCGGGATTCCCCGGTTCTCGCCGACGGTGCGACTCATAATGGCCCCGCCAAACGCCTGGGACATGCTTTCTACCACCAGCACGCCCGGCATTACCGGCCGGCCTGGAAAGTGCCCTTGAAAATAATACTCCTCTGCCCGTACACGGCGAATGCCTACATATTTTTTGCCGGATTCCAGTTCGCGCACCTCGTCAACCAGCAAAAACGGCTCGCGGTGGGGGATATTGCGTTTGATGTGTTCCTGATCATATACTTTAATTGCAGGAAGTGTTAAAAATTCTTTTAAACTCGCGGATTTCGCGCTCATTTTTCCTCCGAATTTGCCAACAAAATTTTAGCAAAAATAACATTGTGTTTATGCCCGCCGCAGGCACAGGTAATTTTAAGCGGCGGCAGTTTGCGGCCGGTTAAGCTTAAATCGCCCACCAGGTCCAAAATTTTATGACGGACCAGCTCGTCCGGGTAGCGCAGTTCGTTTAAAAATTTATCTTTCCCAACGATTACGGCATTTTCCAAATTGCCGCCTTTGGCCAGCCCATGCGCTTTTAAAAAGGCCAATTCTTCTTCAAACCCAAAGGTGCGCGCGCGGGAAATTTCCCGGATATAATTCTCCGGCGTAAATTCCAGCGTAAATTCCTGCCGGCTGACCAGCGGGTGCTTGTGCAAAAACAGAAAAGTAAAAGTCAGCTTATCCGCCGGTTCGGCGCTATAGGAAATGTTGCCGCTGGAATAGGTGATTTTTTGCTTGATATGTAAAAGCGGCTGTTCGGCGTTTAGTTCTTTTAGACCAGATTTTTGCAGGGCTTCTATGTATTGGTCGCTGGCGCCGTCGGTTACGGGCGGTTCGGGGCCGTCCATCTCTACAGCGGCGTCGGTAATGCCCAGCGCGTGCAGCGCAGAAAGGGCGTGTTCCACCGTCCACACTTCGGCGGTTTCGTTTTTAAGATTGGTGCCGCGCAGCGTGGAGCTGACACTGTTTACCTGCGCCAAAATAGGGGTGGCGTGGGGAATGTCCGTCCGCAAAAAAGTAATTCCGTTATCGGCGGGTTTAAAGGTCATGGTGGCGGGGACGCCCGTGTGCAGACCAATTCCGCTTACCACGGCAGGTGCAGCTAGTGTTTTTCTCATAATTAAAATCCTATTAATTTTTTAAGTTTTCCCAAAAACGATAAATTCTTCAGCTCGTCCGCCTGTTTTTTAGCGGCGCGGAATTCTTTATATAATTCCGGCAGTTTGCGCAGCATCGCTTGCTGTTTGAACGCTTCGCGCTGCGGCATGGCCGGGTAACCGAAATAAACCTGCCCCGCCGGGATAGAAGTCATCACGCCCGACTGCGCACCTACTTGGGCCCGGTCGCCGATTGTCATATGTCCGGCCAGCCCTACCTGGCCCGCTAAGATGACGCCGTTTCCAATATTCGTTGTGCCGGCTACTCCCACCTGGGCGCACATAATGCTGCTCATGCCTACTTTTACATTGTGGCCGACTTGCACCAGGTTGTCTATTTTGGTGTTGTCGCCAATATAAGTGCTGGAAATTTTGGCGCGGTCTATGCAGGAGTTGGACTGCACTTCCACATCGTTGCCCAGCACCACATTGCCAATTTGCGGAATTTTTTGGTGCCGCCCGTCGTGAAAAGTGAAGCCGAATCCGTCCGAACCGATTTTGGCCCCGGCCTGCAAAATTACATAATCTTTCAGCACGCATTCTTCGCGGATCACTACCTGCGGATAAATATAGCAGTGTTTGCCGATTGTTACATTTTTACCGATGTAGCATTGGGGGAAAATAACGGTCCCCTCGCCGATGACGGCGCCGTCCTCTATTACCGTGTACGCCCCTACGGATACTTCCGCCCCCAATTTGGCTGATGGGCTGATGACTGCCGTGGGATGAATGCCGGAAGTATGTTTTTGTTTTTGGGCGTCGGCATATTTCATCAATAAAATAAAGGCCCATTCCGGGTTTTTGGAATAAAGCAGCGTGCCGGAGAACGGAAGTTCTTTGGTTTTGGCTTCTTCCGGCACGATTAAAGCGGCGGCTTTTAACTCTTTTAAGCCATCGGTTTTTTCCAGGGAGGTTAAATAGCAAAGGCCTCCTTCATGCGCTTCTTCCAGTGCGCATAATTCCCGCACGGTAATTTCTTGGCGGGTGTTGGGCTCGGCCCCGGTAATTTGGACCAGTTGGTCTAGGGTTAAGTTAAGCATAAATAGAACCTCGGTTAGCCGCGTTTGCGGTATTTTTTGGATTTTTTAAGCCGGTCTATAAAATCTTTCGTTACATTAACCGGCCGTTCGCCATACAGCAAATCTTCTTTGCGCACAATCGCGCCGACATTTCGCTTCTTGGCGAAGGATTTAATTTCTATATAGATGTCTTTTAAAATTTCGTTTACTTCTTTCTTTTCCAGCTTTAAAATTTCTTCCCGGGTGGTATATTTATAATTATCAATAAAAAATTCGCGTTCCGCAATAATTTTTTTGTTGGCAACAATCCGGGCCGTTAAATCTTCCAGCTCCGCAGGGGTATTAAGCGGGCTGGTGGATAGAATTTCCGCCCCCGAAAAAGTAAGCCGGTTTAAGATGTTGCCCAGCAGCAGAGAATCGGCGCTTTCCTCTATCTTGGGCAGCAGGGGCTGCGGTTCCGCCACGATGCGCTCGTAATACGGTTTCAGCTCGCGCACCTGCCGGGTCATTTGCCTATTTTCGGCTTCCAGGGTTTTAATCAGTTCTTTTGCCCCGCGGACTTCTTCTTCTTTGGATAAAATCTTCAGCCGGATTTGCTTTTTGACAGCTATGGTGCGGGGGTGTTCGTTGAAGGCCTCGTCAATATCAATATACGCCACCGGCAGGCATTTTTCCGCCTTGGGTTCCGTATCATCGGGCAGGGGCTGTTCGGCCAAATCCGGAGCTGCTGCAGCAGGCGGCTGCGCCGCAGAGGCGGGATCCTCGGCCACGGCGGCTGTTTCGTTTGTTTGCGGGACGGACGAAAGAGAATCCGCTTGCGGCGTATCTGCGGGCAAAGAGGCCGATTCGTCGACTGAAACCGGCGTGTCTGCCGGCAAAGAGGACGCGTTAGCATTTGGCGGGTTGACCTCGTCAAAGGCCTGTTGTTTGGTTTCTTCCGGCAGGACGATTTTATCCTCCGCTTCCTGGGCTTGTTGGGCGGCTGTTTGGGCTAAAATGGCGGCCACGGCGGCGGCTTCTTCGGCGGATAATTCATCTGCCGAGTTTTCCTGCGCCAGTACCGGTGCCGCTAAGAAGCAAATTATAAAGCCCAGCCAAACTTTTTTCATAACGCTTTTACATCATATTGGAGATGTTGAAGTAGAAATGGGAACGGTCCTCGTTGGACTTGTGATTCAGCCCATAGCCCCAGTCAATGCGGATCGGCAAGGACGGCGTGGTAAACCGCAAGCCCACGCCCACGCCGGCTTTAAACTGGTTTTCGTTCGGTCCCAGTGAAAATTCCAAATCGTCAAATTTATTCCACGAGTTGCCCAAATCAAAGAAGAACGCCAGCTGCGCCATATTGCGCCGCCCTTCGCGCGCCAGCGGAAAGCGCAGCTCCGCATTCATCACATAATACATATCGCCGCCGAATTCGGGCCCTACTTCGCCGGCGCGTTCGTACCCGCGAATGGTGTCCGCGCCGCCTAAGAAGAATTTTTCATACGGTGGGACTTCTTTCGTACGACCATAGGCCTGTACAGAGCCAATTTTATTGGACAGTACAAATACAATCGGATAGTTGCCGCCCACATTCCACACCGTGTGGTTGAAGATGGAGCGGGCGTTTAAATACCACAAGTCCAAGTCGCCGCCAATCGGGCCGCCCGCCAATGCCAGCCCAATGGAGTTGCGCCAGCCGCGGGTGGGATCCCAGATATTGTCGCGCGTGTCGATGGCAAAGTCCACGCTGAAGGAGGACATATTCGTATCCCCTTTGGCGATACATTGGGAAGGATCTTTGGTCGGATCGCACACAAAGAGCGGGTCAATGTCGTAAATGTCAATGTTTTCAAACGAGTAGCCAAACGAAAGTTGGTAAATATCGTCGTTAAAACGGGGGCCTACTTTGATGCGTCCGCCCAGGCGTTTTTCGGTATAGGCCTGGTTCTCCGTAGAGAAGGAGCGGTAACGGCGGGTGTTGAACAAATCCAAGCCAAGCGAAGTCGGTTTGTCGTAAATCCACGGGGTGGACCAGCTGACGGTGTAATCCAAAATTTCTTTACCAAACAGCGTCCGCAAAGACAGCCGCTGCGCCCGCCCAAACAGGTTCATATGGTTAATGGACACTTCCCCGTACAATCCGTCCATGGAGCTCATCGCCAGCCCGGCCGTGAACATACCCGGCCGTCCTTCTACGATGTTAAAGCCCAAGTCCACTTTTTGCGGGTCGGCCGTGGGCTGCAGGTCTATTTGCACATCGTTGATGAAGCCCAGGTTTAAAATTTTGGTTTGGCTGCGGCGGATTTTTTCGTTATCGTACAAATCGCCGGGGTGAATAGAAAGTTCCCGCGTGAACACATATTTCTTGGTGTTTTGGTAGCCGGTTACATCTATGTGGTCAATGTAGAAAATATGCCCTTCGGCGATGTCAAAGGTGATGTTGAGCCGGCCGTCCTTAATGTTTTTAATGGGGTTGACGCGCACCTGCAGGTAGCCCTTGTTGGCATACTGTTCCTGGATAGAGGTGATGGTATCGTCAAAGTCTTTTTGATTATAGAGGTTCCCTTCGCGGAAGAATACTTGCTTGCCCAGTTCTTCAGGCGTAAAAACATTGTTTCCTTTAAACGATACGGTGCCGAAATCCACTTTTTCGCCCTCGGTTAAATCGTAAGTGATGGTTGCTTCGGTTTTGGCTTCGTTCATATCCACCTGTGGGGCAGAGAGCAGAAATTCCGCATACCCCTCGTTGCGGCCGTAGAGCGTCATTTTTACCCAATCCTTTTGCAGGTTCTGCGGTTTAAATACTTTGCCGGGCCGGTTGGACGCTTTTTTGAGGATTTTTTCAGTCGGCAGTTCGCCGCCGCCGTTAAAATTGACGGCCTTCACACGCACTCGTTCGCCTTCGTTAATGATTAGTTTTACATACACAACGCCTAATTGTTCGTCGCGGGTAAGTTCGTACTTAACATCGGCGCTGATGTATCCTTTTTCGGCGTATTTGGCTTTGATGCGTTCCAGGTCGGCTTCCAGTTTGGCTTCGTTGAACGGGTCTTTGAGCTTAAGCGTCATCGCCTGGGTGATAGTGCCTTTGCCCAAATGTTTGCGCCCTTCGTAGGTTAAACGGTCAAAAATCGGTTTTTCCTGCACCAGGTAGGTCAAACGGTGGCAGGGATATGCTTCCCGTCCGTCTTTTTCGGTGCGGGTGCCGGGCATGGGGGAAATGTCTATTTCCACTTGGTCAAAATTGCCCAAGGCGGAAATATCGTGGATATCTTCGGAAATGGTAAACCGTTCATACAGTTCGCCCTTTTTGGCATGGGCGGCCTTGGTAACGGTTTTTTTGCGGATATTTTTAAGCCCACTGACTCCTACTTCGCAAATCATCCATGGGCCGTTGGGATCCACTTCCTGCGGCTGAGCTGCTTCTTCCGCGCGCGCGTACGGAACGGCCAGCAAGCCGGCCAAAAGGAGCAATAAAAATTTCTTGGACAAAGTACACCTCCCCCGTTTGTCTAATAAAAAAGCCCGCACTAAGGAATAAGCACGGGCTGTTTCGTCCAAAAAAACTGACTTATTTGGTGGGTCTTTTGGCTAAACCGCTTTTGATGCAGCCGGTGCAAACATAGGCAGTCTGGGTTTTGCCGTTCAAGACCACTTTCTGCTTCTGGAGGTTCGGTTTAAAGCTTCTTTTCGTTCTTAAGTTAGAGTGGCTGTAAGAACCGCCGGATACCGGGGCCTTGCCGCACACTGCACATTTATACGCCATAGTTTCCTTCCTTATAACTGAAATAAATTTGGTTCTTATATTCTAGTAAATAAAAGTCTGCTCTGTCCAGCCCTAGGCCTCTTTGGGCGGGAAAAATTTGCTGGCCAAAATGGACAGGGCCAAAATGCCTACAATTACCCCTAAAGAGGCCACCACCGGAATTTTAAAATGGTGCGAAATCAGCATTTTTACGCCCACAAAGAACAAAATAACCGATATCCCGTATTTGAGATACGGAAATTTGCCCGCCATGCCCGACAGCAAAAAGTACAGCGAACGCAAGCCGATAATCGCAAAAATGTTGGACGAATAGACTAAAAAGGTGTCCTGCGTAATGGAAAGTACGGCCGGGATAGAATCCACCGCAAAGATCAAGTCCGACATTTCAATCACCAATACCGCCGCAAACAGCGGGGTGGCGTAGCGTTTGGCGTTCTCCAGCACGAAGAAATTTTCGCCGTGGTAATCGGTTTTAAGCGGCATAATTTTTTTCAGCCCTTTCAGTACCAGCGATTGGCTTGGGTCAAAGTTGTCGTCCTCTTTTTGCAGCAGCATTTTGGCCGCCGTAAAAATCAGCAGGGCGCCAAAGACATAAATCGTCCATGAGAACATAGAAATCAATTTAACGCCCAGGAAAATAAAGATAAACCGCAGTATGACGGCCCCCAAAATACCCCACAAAAGCGCCTTGGGCTGCAAATGATGCGGAATGGCAAAATAGCTGAAAATCATAATAAATACGAACATATTGTCCACCGACAGTGAATATTCCAAAATATAGCCCGTATAGAATTCCAACGCATGTCGCGGTCCTTCCACCAGCCAAATTGCTCCGCCGAACAGCGCCGCCAGCGATATCCAGGCGCATACCATTACGGCGGCCTCTTTCATACTTACTTTGCCGTGGTGTTTGTTCAGTACGGCCAAATCAATAAACAGCGCCGCCAGCACGATTACCCAAAAGGCAATCCACATAGCGACGGATACGGTAGTGGTTACTGGTTCCATTTTTTCTCCTGATAGTGTGGGAATAGGCGTTTTGAGCCAAATAAAATCCGCCCGCAGGCGGACAATCCAGCCGAGGATGGGAATCGAACCCACAACCTACGGTTTACAAAACCGTTGCTCTGCCAGTTGAGCTACCTCGGCACAAAAACCTATTATATTCTAGCATTTTTTTGGGGCAGCTCCAATTGATTCTATATGGTAAAATAAAAAAAGGAGGGTTTATGAAACAAGTTCTTTTAATATGTTTTTTTCTGTTTTCGGCATTGGCCGGCCAGGCGCAAAACTTGTGTGAGGTAAACGACCAGCGGCCCGTGCAGCTGCTGGCGGAAGAACTGACGCGCAGTTTTAAGGTACTCAAAAAGCAAAAACCGCCCATTTATTACCTTTCTTATACTTATACGGAAACCGATTCCCAGCAACTGGAAGTGGCCGAAGGCGGTGTGGTGCAGGAGCAACAGCGGCAAACCAATACCTTGCAGGTTATGGCCCGGGCCGGCAGTCCGAAAATGGATAATACCCGTACCTTAAAATTAGATGCCGATAATTTTTATGTGCCGTTTTATATGATGATGCCCGCCTGGTCCGAAGGCGACGGCGCTTTTAAAACTGCGCTCTGGCGGGCGACCCAGACAGCCGCCGAACGCGCCCAGGAAGATTTCAGCCGGGTGCAAATTGACAGTATTACTTCCTCCAAACGGGCCGACGATTCCGCCGATTTTGTTTTTCCGCCCAAGTCCCTCTATTGCCGGGAAGAAGCCCCCGTGTCGTTTGATCGGGAGCGGATTAAAAAGATGTTGGTAAAAGCGTCCGCGCGGGTGCAGGGCAAGCCCTTTGTGTTGTACAGCACCTTTGTTTTTAGTGTTAAACAGGGTTCCCGCTATTTTGTGGATTCGGTGGGGTCCCGGCTCAAAACGCCGTTTGTGTATGTGCGGCTGGGATACCAACTGTATGGCCGCACCGCGGACGGACTGGACCTGACCCGCGGCGAATTTTATGATGTGCTTAAAGAAAGCGAATTGCCCAGCGAAGACGCTTTTTTGGCCGCGGTGGAGAAATCCATTCAAGAAATGCAGGTCCTTTCCCAAGCGCCCGAAGCCGAACCCATGACCGCCCCCGCTATTTTGAAAAACCGCGCCATGGCGGTATTTGTGCATGAAGTGCTGGGACACCGCGTAGAAGGACACCGCCAGAAAGACGATTCTTTCGGGAAAACTTTTACCGACAAAGTGGGCCAGCCGGTTGTGTCGCCCATTTTAACCATTGTGGACGATCCCACCCTGGCTTATTTTGACGGAACACCCCTGCGCGGATTTTATGAATATGACGATGAAGGCGTAAAATCGCGGCCGGTTACCATTGTGCAGGACGGCGTGTTAAAAAATTTCCTTATGAGCAGCAGCCCCATTCACGGTTTTGGCTCTTCCAACGGGCATGGGCGTTCCCAGGAGGGCCGGCGTTCGGTGGCGCGTATGGGCAATACCCGGGTAATGGCTTCGCAAACCGTTCCCTACGAAAAACTGGAAGAAATGCTGCTCGCGGAAATCAAGCGCCAGGGCAAGCCGTATGGGTTTATTATTGAAGATTTATCCGGCGGATTTACCCAAACCAGTACCTACGGGCCCCAGGCATTTAAGTTGGAACCCACCTTGGTTTACCGAATTTACCCCGACGGACGAAAAGAGGCGGTGCGCGGGGCCGATATGGTGGGAACGCCGTTAGTCAGCTTTAATAAGGTGCTGGCCGCAGCCGATGATGATGCGGTGTTCAACGGTTCCTGCGGGGCCGAATCGGGCTGGGTGCCGGTGTCGGCCATTGCGCCCAGTGTGCTTTTGGAGGCGCTGGAAATAGAAAAAACCGGCAAGAGCAGTTTTAAGCCGCCGGTGCTGCTGCCGCCGTCTGCCGATGAGAAGGGGGGAAAATAATGAAAAAAATATTTCTGTTGGCTGTTGCCGCTTTATGCTGGCTACCGCTTCAAGCCGCCAATCTGCCGGATAATATCTATTTCCGCGCGATGAAAGACGAAATGGATCGCTCCCTTTCCAAGCTGCGCGTAGAGGGAAGCCCCAAGCCGTATTACCTGGCGTATCAACTGGGGTTTGACCATTATTATTGCACGGACGCTTCGCTGGGCGAATTGACGGACGGCAAAGATGCCGTGGCCGACACCCTTTCCGCCACGGCGGTAGTGGCCGCAGGTACGCCCCAAAACGACAGTATGGGGTTTAGAAACGACCGTTTTTCGTATGCGCCTCAAAAAAGATATGCAATTCCCAACAGCTATTGGGGGATTCGCCATGCGCTGTGGTCGCTGACCGATGACGGTTATATAGAAGCGGCGGATTCGTATGAAAAAAAGCAAACTTATAAACGGCAAAAAAACATCACGGATAAACAGCCCGATTTTACCCGGGCTAAGCAAACTTCTTTTGTGGAACCTGTTTCGCCTTTTCCTGTCGTGCCTGCGGCACAAATGCAGCAACTGGCAAAAATACTTTCCGCCAAAGGGAAAGCGGTGGATTATTTGGAAGATTTTTCGGTGCGGATTTGCCTGAGCCAGCAAGATATTTATTACTTAAACAGCGACGGCGGCCATTACCAGTTTACCCGGCCAGATTCTTTCGTGCTGGTGCAAGCGGACCTGCGCAACCGGGAAGGGTATAAGGAAACAATTTCCCGACGGATTACACTGCCGGCTGACCATTCGCTGGACCCGGCGGATTTACAAGCCGAAACCGATCAAGTCCTTCAAGCGGCCCAGCAGCTTTTTGAAGCCCAAAAGCCCGAGCCGTATTTGGGCCCCGTATTGCTTACGCCGCGGGGCGCCGCCGATTTTTTAAATGAACTGCTGGTAAAAAATGTGCGAAATGTGCGGCCGTTGTTTTCCGCGCAGGCGGAAAATGACGACTCCGCCGGCAGTTTCCGTACCAAAACGGGTATGCGCGTGATGAGCAATGTGGCAGATGTTTATGATAAACCTCTTCTTCGCCACTACAAGGGCAAACCGTTGGCGGGCTTTATGCCGGTAGATGACGAAGGCGTTGCCCCGGAAGAACTGACGGTGGTTTCGGCCGGGCGGCTGCAGCAGCTGCCGCGTTCGCGCCGGCCCGCGGCGGACAAACAGCCCAGCAACGGGCATGCCCGGATGTCTTTTGCCACTTTGCCGCGTGAAGCACTGTCTAATGTGGTGGTACAGCCCAAGAATCCGCTTTCTAAGGAGCAAATGGAACAGAAGCTGCTGCAGCGCTGCCGGGAGCTGGAACTGGAATACTGTTACATTTTGCAGGAGTTTCCCCACGGGGACACCAAAACCGTCAATTTGGCCGAACGCATCTATACCCGGGACGGCCGCCGGGAACCGGTATTCGGAATTAAAATTGCCGAGCCCAGCACGCGTTCCCTGCGGGATATTTTAGCCGCCGGGCAGGAAGATACCGTTACCACTTTTTCGGATTCGGAGTACCGGTCGTATTCCCTCATCGCGCCTTCTTTGCTGGTGGACGAAATAGAAATCCTGCCGGACGATAAAAAACCGGACCGCAAACCCTTTGTTTCAAAACCTTAGCAAAAAGCCCCGTTTTAAACGGGGCTTTTGCGGCTGGTAAAGACGGGTTAGAAATGAAGTTGCTGGAGCAGTCTGCCGGCTATTTTCCCGACGAAAGTGTCCGGGGCTTCTTTGGCGGCTTGCTGCATGAGAGAGCGGCTGCTGGATTTGTGGTTTAGGTAGTATTCGTCCATCGCCCAAGTGAGCAGGGCCAGTTGGTTGTTAGGTTCCTGCTTCAAAATTTGCTGGGCGCATTGGATGGATTGATCGTAGCGGCCCGCTTCGTAAAGCCACAGGGCTTTGTTCGCCAGCAAATCCTTGCGCTGGGGAGCCAGCAACAGGGCTGCTTGAAGGTTGGCCAGCGCTTCCTGCGGCCGGTTTAGCCCGCGGGCAGCTTTAGCGCTTAAAAGCCAGAAATCCGCGTTGGAAGAGTCCTCCGAAAGGGCCAGGGTAATGTGGATATAAGCGTCTTTGTAATTGCGCTGGCGCAAGAAAGTTTCCGCGTAGCGGGCCCGATAAATTGGGGCAGCTGTGGGGTTTAATTCAAAAAATTCATCGTAAAACGACCGCGCTTTGGAATAAAAGCCCATTTTGCTGTAATTCATACCCTGTCCGGCCAGCGCTTCCAGGTTATCCGGGTCTTTGTCTAGGGCTTGTTCATACAGTTCAATGGAACGGTCGGTCAGATCGGTGCGTTGGTATAAGTCGGCCGCGGCCAGCAGCAGGGGTACATCGTCCGGGTGAAATTCCAACGCTTCCAGATAAACTTCCAGCGCTTTGCTTAATTGACCCAGTTGTTCGTAGCTTTGTCCCAGCAGGCGGTAGGCGCGGGCTTCGCGCCGTTTGACATTTTTGGTTTTATAGATGTAATCGGATAAATGCTGGACGGCTTTGGTATAATTCCCGGCGGAATAAAGGTCCCGCGCTTCCACATATTCTTTGCGGTCGCCTACGGGGGCTAATCCCAGCAGCCCTGTCTGGCTGGCGGAACAGCCGCCCAGCCACAGCAGTCCGGCAGTTAAAATTATTAAATTACGGTTTAAATACATATGGCAATGTAAACAGCAATATATCTTGCTGCAGTTCCCCCAAATGCAGGTTGGCTTCTTTAATGCCTACTTCGCCCGCCTTATGCAATTTTCCCAGTTCCAGCGTTCCCGTGTCCAGAACGCGGTTGGTCAGCACGAAATTGGCTTTTTGGGCGGATTCTTCAATCATCGCAGCCCCGCGCACATCGCCTACCCGCAGCAAATAAGCCGCTATGGACTGCGGCGTAGTAGAAAAGAAATCCGGCGGCGTTACCGAGGCAATTACATAATCGGCCCCCATCAGTTTGACTGATTCCACCGGCAGATAATCTACAACCGCTCCGTCCACCAAGGCCCGGTGGCGGTATTGCACCGGTTCAAATACGCCCGGGATATTCATACTGGCCCGTACCGCAATGGCCAGCGGGCCGGAATTAAATACCACCCGTTCGCCGGTTTTAATATCCATAGCCGAGCAGGTAAACGGCGTTTTTAAATCTTCAAAGCGCATATCCCCAATTTGTTCGTGGAAAAAATTGACCAAGTTGGCGGAAGAAGGCAGTTTTCTGGCAAACAAGAAACGAAGCAGCCCCATTACATTAAAGTCGGGGGTGATTTTGTCCATCGTCATATGGTCGCTGATTTCCCACAGTTTGTCCGTAGGCAGCCCCGCCGCATACAGCGAGCCCACCACCGACCCCATAGAAGTACCCGATACCATATCAATCGGCACGCCGGCGTTATCCAACACTTCCAATACGCCTACATGGGCAAACCCGCGCACCCCGCCGGCCGACAGCGCCAGCCCGATCTTAGGGCGGCTTGGCGCCGGCAGCGACGAAAAGCGCGACCACATAAAATCGCGCAGAATTTCATCGTCCGTCTGAATGGGAATGGCATAACCGGCCGGCGCCGGCAGCAATAGCCCGCTGCAGACGGCTGCGGCTAAGAGCAAATGCCCAAATAATTTTTTCATTCTAAATCCTGGCCGATGGCCCATTCCAATTCCGCCTTGGCGGTATGGTTGTTGCGAACCGCCTGGAAATATCCTTGAGCGGTTTTTAAGTAATCCTGCAGCCCTTCCAGCGGTGCCGTGCCGGTTTTGGGTTTATCTTTGGCGGCCTGGTCCAGCAGTTCGTTGAGTTCTTCGTAGGCGGCCTGCCGGTCCAGCACTTCTTTTTGCCAAAAGAGCATATTCTCAAAACTTTCGGCTACTTGTACGCGGATTTTGTCCTCTATGGCAGACCGGCGCAGCGCACTCTTTTGCTGGCTGGCCTTTTTTTCTGCGATTTGTTCGGTAAGCGTATAAGGAATCGGCAACCGGAATGCCAGGGAAACTTGCTTGTTTACATCATTTAAGGTTTCCACTCCTAATTTTTCGTACGAAGCGTTTAAGATAATATCCGGGTAGCGTTTGGAAAGAGCTAGGTCTATGGCGATATTGTCCGCTTCCAAGGCATAAATGGCCGACTTGAGTTCCGGGCGAAATTCCATAGCCCACAAGCTCATATGGGGCAGGTCCCATTCGGTTTTGACGGGTTCAAAATCCCCTTTAATGGTAATGCGGGCATTGAGCTCTTTGTTTAGGTTAATCAGCATTCCCAGCTGGGCTTTTTTTAGTTCGCTTTCCGCCTGGTTGCGTGAGGTGGTTAAGTCCGCCAGCAGGGCCCGAATGCGGATTTTCGTCCATAAATCGCCGGTGGGTTTGGCGTACCATTTTTGAGCCAAGGCCCATACTTCCTGCGTCAGTTTGGCGTTGTGCTGGGCATAAAGCAGTTCCGTAAATGCTTTTTTGATGTTCAGCACCACCTGGTTTTTTACAATTTCATACCGGCTTTGCACTTGTTTTAAATTGGCGCGGGCCATTTTCAGCGTGCCGTTGATGCGCCCGCCGGAATACAGATACTGGGTGGCGGTAATACCCACCCCGTAGAATTGATTTTTATCGCCATATTGGTTGTTGCCGGGCAAAAAGCGGTTGGCCACGGAGTCCGGCAATACCATCGGGTAGTCCAAGTCGTAGAGGGTGGCGGTGCCTTGTAAAGAAAATTGAGGCAGATAGCGGAACTTGGCCTCGGTTACTTTTTGTTCGGCGATGATGATGTCTTGCTTGGCGGTTAAAAACTCGGTGCTGTTTTCCAGTCCCAGCCGGATGGCGTTTTCTAAGGTGAGATTATCGTTAATTAAGCTGGAAAATTTGAGTCCATATTCTTTTTGCGCAAAAACTGCCGGCGCCAAAAAAAAGATGGCTAGCAGCAATGCTCCTGCTTTTTTCATAGGGCCCCCGTATTACTCTTTTTTCTTTTGATTAATTTCTGCTTCAATGCGGTCCATCATTTTATTAAATTCGTCCTGCAATTCCATAAGCTGATCTCCCTGGCGCAAGTGTACGCGTTGGGAGAAATCCCCTTTGGCGATAGCTTTGCAAGTTTGCTCAAACCGATATACCGGCCCTGCCATCTTGTGGGATAAAATCGCCGAGATAATAACTACAAATAATAAATAAATGGCAATTTTATAAAAGAAACTCGCCGCTACCGGGATAAATTCGTCATACAAAGGTTGCACCAGTACGGGATAGGAATCAAACAAATCGTTTAGCGTAGCGGTGAGTTCAAAGGTCATAATGGCCAAACCGCACAGCACGCTCATAATCATTAACATCATATAGCGGATTTGCAGATTTTTCTTAATAAAAATCGTTCGTCTGTTAAACCGGGAAGGCGAAGGTTGCTGAGCGGTTGGCTGGTTCATAAAATCCTCTTAAAAATTGGTTACATAACGGATTTGCAAAATCCGTTCGCTTTCGGTGCCGCGGCCCACGCGGCGCACTGCACCGTCCAACGCCAGCGAGGGATGCAAGTAAAAACGTGCCCCTAAATTTAAACGCGAATCGCGTACATTGCGGATATTATCCCACTCCGCCAGGAAACTGACTTTGTCGGCCAAGGTATAATACATACCGGTAAACCAGTACAATTCTTCCCAGTCAGACAAGTTAATCCCGGCTGTGGCATTAAGCCCGGGGAAAATAATCTCCCGCGACATGGTAATATACCCGCCTTTGCGGTCGTCCAAAAAATCGTCTGAATCGGTAAAATTGCGGTGTTCATCGTATCCGTACCCATACCGGCGGCCGTCGTATCCGATGGCAATAGCCGGCAGGTAGAGGTTGCCGTCAAACACTTTCCATTTTACTTGAAAATCCGGGTCCAATACGCGCACATCGTCCGAAGAGCCCAACAGCTCGTGTGCGGCTACGCTTACCCCAATGTTAATGCGGGGAAATACGCCGAAATCAATGCTTTCCATCAAGGCGCCGTGGTCATAAGCCCGGGTGAGGAAAGACGCTTGGTAACGGTCAAATGTTTCGGCTGTGGGGACATCTATAATCATCGTTTCCAAGCTGATGGGATCCCCTTGCCCCGCCTGCAGGGCAAACGGGCAGACCATACAAATAAAAAAAACCGCCAGTTTTTTAATCATCATAACAAATTCCTTCCAGGGTTAGTTTATAAAAAAGTCCGCACATCTTTTACTTCGGGCTGTACAATGTAGCGCACATTGTGCAGATAAACTCCTTCGCGGGCCGGCATAAAATCGTTGCGGTCGCGGGGGAATTCCATATCCACAATGCCTTTGTTGAGCCGTTCGGAACTGCTGACCACTCCTTTGTGCCAGCGGTCTGCTTTTTCTTGATCATAAGGATCTTTCGGGTTCCAGAAATTGCGCAGCAACACCGTCCCTTTGGGCAGGGGTTCCGCCCCCACGGCTGCCGTTTTTAATAAAACATCGGTGGTCCAGATAGTTTCCCCTTCGCAGGGCCCGTTGAAAAAGGTTACTTTATAGCGTGGGTCATCGTTGGACGGGCGTTTGTTGAGAGTGGCCAGCGAATAAGTGGCATACGGTTTGCCGGCATTTTGGCAGGCCGCAAAAATGTGGGTGTTCAGCAGCCGTTCATAATCCTGATTCGGATTGGTACGATTGTAGGGAGATTCTTTTTGCTGGTGGCAGCCCGCCAACAGCACGAACGAAGAAACAAATAAAAGGCCAAGCAGTTTTTTCATAAGCCGGACTCCTTAATGTGAGGGTCGCTCCGTACATAGGGGCGCGCGAAACCGCTACAGAAATTATACCCGTTTTTTATTAGAAAAGAAACCCGGCTTTTGCAGATTTTCAGCAGTCAGCCAAAAGGGAATAAGCGCGCGGTTTTATAGCAGCGGCTAAACGGGCGGAAAGGAGCATTTAAAAAAGCAGATCAATTGGTGTTTTCGGGAGTCAGTGAAACAGAAACAAGCCGTAAGTTGCTTGAAAAAGCGTGCTGAGCCGTGGGTTTTTCCAGGCGCACCCATAAAAAACGCCCCCGTGTGAAACGGGGGCGTTACAAACGAAAGTTCACTTGCCGCGTTCGGTGCTTCCCAGGGAGTTGGCTTTATCAAAGGCGGCTCTTTCTTGCGCCGCTTGTTGGCGGATTAGTTCGGCCTGGGCGCGGGTTTTGTCCTGCACGACTTCACGCGAGGCGTTGCGTTTGATTTCCTGCCCGATTTGTTGGAAGAATTGAATCTGGTCGGCCAGGTCATTGGTTAAGAGAGTTCCCCGTTCCTCAAAGGTGGGGTAATTGTCTGCATCAATAAGGGAATCATTCCGCCCGTAGAAGAACGAGGTGGAGTTGAGATCCCGGCTGATTTGCTGGGCGATGGGTGCCGACAGGACAAACATCGCCGTTCCGGCCTGCTGGTTCCGCTGGCGGAGCGCTTCGCGGTTTTTGGCTTGGAGTTCTTTTAAGTCCGCGGTGCTGTATAAGATATAAGCCGGGGCAAAATCTTCGGTTTGTTTTTGCAGTTCTTCGGCGTTGGCGCCTTCGGCTCCTTCGTTTAGTTTGGCTTGCACAAACTGGTCTTGAATGGCGGCGTATTTATCCAGCGGGTCCCCGCGGAGTTTGGCTCCGGCCGCTTCTATGGAATCGGATAAGTCCGTGCTGGTTTGTATGGAGTTGGCCACCCAGTAGCAGCCGTCTTTGGCGCAATCGGCATTTTGGAACATAAATTCATAGAGTTCCATGGTTTTGGTGTAGGCCTCTACCGAATATTCCGGCGGAATGGCCGGGGGGATTTCGCCGGCGCGGCCGATAACGGGCATAATGGCAACCGGCGGCATTTTTTTGGTTGTTTTTTGCGTAAACAAAGCGGCGTTTTTCTGCTTGGCGTTGTTTAGCTGGCTTTGAGAAGCCGGAGCCGGAACGGGGGCATTGCAGTCCGAATTTTTGACCGACCGCGGCTTTTTGTTGCTGCAGGCGCCCGCGAGCAAGTTGTTCAGTTCGTCCTCCGGTTCCTGGCCGGCGGCCAGCCGGTTCATTCGTTCCTGGGCGCGTGCTTTAAAGTATTTTAAATTTTCTGCGCGGCGCTGTTGGCGGTAGTTGGCTTTTTCCTGTTTTTCCTGTTCCGTTTTGGGGTCCGGGTATTTGGAATCTGCCAGGAAGTCGGACACTTCGTCCAGCAACGCGTCCGGTTCCAGGTAGGAAAGGAGCATCGTTTCGGAATCAGTACCCGTATCGGAGGGCAATTCTCCGCCGATTCCCGCTAAATCCACATTCCCGCCGCGCGCGAAAGAACTTCCGGTTTCGTTGCGCGATTTGCCAATCCCCTGTGAAGAAGCCAGCAGGGCACCGTCTTGTTCTTGCCAAATATCTTGATTGGGCAGTTGCTTTTCGGCGCTTTCAAACCCGAAGAAGCGTTTAATGGGGTTAAAGAAGCGGGCCAATTTGGAATCCGGCACGCTTTTGCGCGTTTGCTGGCGGGCGGCCGGGGTAAACCGGGCGGCGCGCTCTTGGCGGATATATTGGTCGTAGGCATTGTCCTTGGAATTGATTTCGTGCATGCCGGGGGCACTGTTTTCGGGCGTTTTTTGACGGATCAGCACCCATTCGCCTTCTTCGTCTTGAATGGAGGCGTTTTCAAAACTGTTTTTGCGGGTATTGCCGGCCGAAGGGGTTTCTTCGGTGGAAATATAATTTTCGGCGGCGGCGCGGGCATCGGCGTAGGTTTGTCCGTCCGTTTGCGGGGTGCCGAATTTTTCTTCGGCTTGTTGTGCTGTAAGCGTTTTAGGTTCCGCTTCCCTTTTTTGCCGTTTGCCAAAGAAACGGGCAATCCGATTGACTAATTCCGTCAAAGGATTGGAAGTAAAAATTTGGGGCGTCGGTTTTTGGGCGGCTGCCGCCGGCGGCTGCGGAGCGCTGGTTTCCAAGAAAGGAAGCAGCAAAAAAGCAATAACAGCAATACAACCGAGCATTAAAAGGGCTTTTCCTAGGGTTTTTTTCATAACCACTCCATTTTAAGAATAAAAATTCCCCGGCCCGGGCCGCGAACCTTCGCGCCTTCAGCCGGCTTATACGGATAGTTTATCCGTTTAATGCCAAATTTTCAAGGGGGATTTCTCCCGTTTATTGCCAGCGGCTCAGCAGCCGTTTTAAAATTTCCCAGGATTTTTTAAGGTGCGCCCAAAAGGCATTTTCCGGGGCGGGGGGAACCGGATCCGCCGGAGCCGGCCGGGCCAGCGGGTATCCGGCAGCGGCCGCTAATTCTATTAGGTAATTGGACGGCACCGAAAAATTTAAATTCTGGTTTCCTTCCCCTTTATAACTGGCAAATGCGACCGAAATGACTTCGCCCTTCGCATTAAAAACCGGGCTTCCGCTGGAACTGGGCGAAATGGGGGCACTGATTTGGTGCCAAATTACGCCGTCGGCTTTTTTGCGTACTTGGCTGATCAGCCCAGAGGAAATGGTATTTTGCAGTCGGCGCGGGTTGCCGATGACGGTAATCGTTTCGCCCGGCAGGACATAGTCGGAATTGCCTACTGTTACATAGGGCAAGTCGCGGGCTTGTATTTTGAGCAGGGCCAAATCCACATTTCCGGCGGCCGCTACGCTCACGGCCTCCCCCGATACGGCCCCGTTGTTAAAGGTAACATTCATATATAGGGCGTCCTGTGAAACATGGCGGCTGGTGGCAATCAGTCCGTCCGGCGTTACCACAAAACCTGTTCCGGTAAAGGTGGAACCGTCTTTTTTAACCACATTTACGGCTACCACCGCCGGCGCATTTTGTTCGGCAATGCGGACATGATCGTTTTGAGCCGCCGCCGGCAGCAGCGCCCCGCATAAGAAGCATAGGCACAGAAACAGTTTCCTCATATTTCAGATTATAGCAATAAATGATTTTGGAGGGGCGTTGAAATGGGGCTGGATAAATAGTACACTTAAAAAGTAGGTATTTAAGGAGTTGCTATTATGGGAGAACCATTTTACGTTAGTCGCAAAAAATACGAAGCTCTGGTGAACGAGCTGAAAGATTTGAAAAATTTAAAGGCCGAATTGTCCAACGAAATTGGCGAAGCCGCCGCGCAGGGAGATTTGAAAGAAAACGCCGAATATCATGCCGCGAAAGAAAAACAAACGGAAACCTTAATCCGCATTCAAGAATTGGAAATCCGCCTGCGAAACGCACAAATTACGGACGATTTGGCCGTAGATAAAAGCGAAGCGCGTATCGGCGCGACGGTTACCATTCAAGATGTGGACGCCGGCATTGAGTTCACTTACACCTTGGTTGGTTCTATGGAATCTAACCCGGAGAAGGGGCTGCTGTCTGTTAAGTCCCCGCTGGCAAACGGGGTGCTGGGTAAAAAAGAAGGGGAAACCTTTGAGGCCATTTTGCCCCGCGGTCCCAAAAAATACAAACTGGTTAAATTGGAATACAAATAACTGTTTCTGGTCCAAAGCATCAACAAAAACGCCCCGGTTTAAGCCGGGGCGTTTTTTGCAAAAAGCGAATGCTATTTTTTCAAAGATATACGGCGGATTAAAGCCAATTCTTTGCTAAAATTTTCATCTATCCCTTCCCAATAAAACACACTTTCGTACAGTTCCAATTCTTTTTCCGGTATGCTTCCTTCGGGAGCTTCGGTTATGGCCCGCGGCAGCCGATGATTTTTAGCCACAAAAAGCCGTAGTTGGGTAATCGTTTGCTCCGCATTAAGCCGAATGCGGGGGTACTCGGTTAACAGTTGCTCAATTTGGTCAATGTACGACTCCACTTGTTTGAAGTGATTGGCCTGGTTATGGGTAATCAGCAACAATAACTTGTTGTACATTCGCCGTTCTTTTACCGGGGCGTTCCAGCGGGGAGAGCGGTTATAGCGTTTGATAAAATCTTTCAGTTCGGCCAGCGTATCCTTATAAATTTTTACCGTTTCGGCTACATTTGCTTCGGATCGCGCCGCGGCCAATCCCGCCGTGTGCTGGCGGTGGGCCTCGCGCAGGACGGTTAAGAACGCGCTTTCGTGCTGCGGCAGAATTTTATCCAATGCAATAAAGCCGCGCAGGGTGGATTTTATTTCATCGCTTACCGCCGGCGATTTCATAATTTCGCGCAGTTTTAAATTCATTTTGTGCGGGTGCATTTGCATATAATCCAGCGCCGTTTGGGCAAAAATTTCCCGTGCGTCTTGATTGGCAATAAAGCGCAGTTCATAAGACCCTAAAAACTTGACCGATAAGCTGTAGTAGTTGGATAAGTCCCGCATAAACTGCTTGTAGTTTTTATTGGTTACGGAATTTTTCAAGTAATTGCGCAAACTGTTATTGACTAAAAAACCGTCCATCTTTCTCACCAAGTTATCAGTCTGGTCTTTGGTCAAATTAAGGGTTTGGTATTTTTGCAGTGCCATCGCCAGCCGGCGGGCGCTGCTGCGTTCTTTTTCTAAATCATACGCGTAATTGAGCAATTTCTTGTCCAACGAAAAGTTCATAATGGCCGCTACTTCCTGTTGGTATTTCTGTTCATCAGAAAGGCGTATGGGCGCGACGGAGGGTATGTCGGGTTTATTGCCCAACGGTACGGCCGCTTGGACGGCGTTTAATAACGCGGTGGAATTTTGGGCGGCATGGGAAATCGGAGCTGAAACTTGATTTACTGAAACAGCCGGTTTTTGCGTAGCGGCTTTGGCGGCCTGTTTGAGCATTTTACCCGTTTGGGCATAGCCGGCCGCGACGAAAAAGGGGGTGCAAAGCAAAGTAATAAATGTCGTCAGGAATGTCTTCATACTTATACTATAGAAAGATTGTTTTTTCAAAACCAGGGTCATTGGGCCTATCCGGGGCTGGGCCTTTTGGACCTTCTGGCGGCCCCAATAGAGAAATTGCCGGGCTTGGCTTGTGTGTCGGAAAGAAAAACCCCCGGGTAGAACCCGGGGGTTAAGCGAATGCGGGATTAATACTTCTTTAAAACCGCTTCTTTGGCGGCACTGGAATAGACATTGTAATCCATTTGTTGGAAAATGGAATCTTTCTGTTCCAGGTCATACACAAATCCTTCGTCAATGCGGTTGCCTTGGATTTGTTCGTATAACTCGTTGAAGCGTTTTACATGGTCTTTGGTGCGCTTGGTGGAGTACTCCTTGGCGGTGCCGGTGGTCATTAAGAAGGCCCAGTCCGAGGATTGCATCAGCACCAGCTCGCGCGCCAGCTGATTGAGCGCGCGGCGCAAAAGACCGTCGGCATGGGGGAATTTATTGGCCAGTTCCATCATGCGTTCGGCGGCTTTGATTAAGTGGCGATAAATCCAGTCGTTGCCGCTGTTGAGCCACACATCGTGGTATCCTTTGTCTCCCCACGAGGACATGGACGGCTGCACCATTTGATTTTCCGGGTACATTTCCAGGTATTCGCTGGGGGTTACCAATTTGATGTCTTTCTGGTCGTAATAGATTTTCTTGAACAGGTATTCCAAGAAATCAATCCCTTCATACCACCAGTGGCCGTAGAGTTCCGCATCGTACATGGATACGACCAGCGGTTTGCGGTCCAACAGCGTGCTTAAGTATTCAATCTGTTTTTGGCGGTTGAACATAAAGTTGCCGGCGTGCATGGCGGCAACTTCGCGCGCCTCGTGCGGGTTGTAGGCCTGCTTTTGATTGAGGGCTACTTTGCCGGTAATTTTATGGTATTTCATGCCGATATTGCGGCGGACGCCGTCGGAATGCAGATACGGTTTGATGTAATCGTAATTCAAATCGTACCCTAAATCGCGGTAAAATTCGCGGTAGCGCGGATCGCCCGGATAGCCGGATTCGGCGCTCCATACCTGTTGGGCCGATTCCATATCGCGCGCAAAAGCGGCCACCCCCGTCTGCGGGCAGTAAACCGGCGCGTAAATGCCGTATTTGGGGCGCGGCGTGCCGTGCAAAATACCGTGCGATTCGGTAAAGAAAAAGCGGATTCCTTCGTCGCGCAGGAATTTATCGTCGCCCGGATTGTAGGCGCATTCCGCCAGCCAGATGCCACGGGGGCTGCGGCCGAAGCGGCTTCTGTAATCGTTGGCGGCAATTTTGATTTGGGCGTTGACGCTTTCTTTGTGCACCATCAGCGGCAGGTAGCCGTGGGTGGCGCAGCAAGTGATGATTTCCAGCTTGCCCATATCCTGGAATTTTTTAAATCCTTCCAGTACATGCCCGTGATAATGATTTTCAAACAAATCCCGGTAGCGGCGGAATTTGTTGTAATACATGCGCGCTACGCCTTCAAACTCGGTTCCCTGCGTGCGGTTCAGTTCTTTTTCGGACAGTTCTATCCGCTGGTTTAAATAATGGCGGAAGCGGTCAATTAGGAGCGGGTCCGACATCATATTGCACAGCGGCGGCGTGAGCGACATCGTCAGCCGGAAATCGGTGCCTTCTTCGGTTAGGTTTTCAAAGACATTAAGCAGCGGAATGTAAGTTTCCACCATGGCTTCGTAAAACCAATCTTCTTCCAGAAAGTCCGGGTATTCCGGGTGTTTGATAAACGGCAAATGTGCGTGGAGTACCAGCGCTAAATATCCTTTTTCTTCACCCATATTACTTTCCTTGTTCGCGCAATGCTTTAATGTTTACCTGGCGCTTTTTATCGCCTTTGGCGTTGCGCGCTTTGATGGGAAGGTCCACCACGCTGCCGGCCGGCAGATGCTGGCGGATAGAAAATTTACCTTCTTTCAGTTCAATGTCCTGCCCGTTAATGGATACAATGGCGTTTTTGGAAGCCGAACCGTAGATGATAATTTCGCAGTCGGCCTGCAGCCAGATATCCTCGTCCTCTTCGGGCTGTACTTTATCCAAATGCAGCGTAAAAGAGGACCACGAAGTCGGCGCGCCGGAGGAAGTGAGCTCGGTCAGTTTCCAGCGCTGGCCCAGCACATGCATCAGTTCGCTGGCGCCCAGCCCGATATAGTCGGCCCCGGCCAGTTTTAACAGTTTCTGGAAGTCGCCTTCCACCACCATCCATTTATCGTCCACAATGTCGGACACTTTCCCAGGCGGCAGCAGCGTGGAGTTGCTGCGGGAAACCAAAATAAATTTGCCGTCCGCGGTTAAATACCCCAAATCGGCCAGGTAGGTTCGGCCGGACTGCGGGGCATTGATATACCAGCTGCGGGCTTCAAAAATTACCGGCATATCGTAATGCTGTACGGAGTTGCTGCCGTCAAAAAATTCCACATCGGTAATATCGTGCAGGCGAATGACGGTGCGGGCATTTTTAAGCACCTCTTCGCTGTATTGGCTTTTAATGCAGTCCAGGGTATTTTGGGTAATTTCCCAAAATAAGAACAGCCAGGCCGGATCTTTCGGCAGCAGGTAGCTTTCCGTTTTGCCGTATCCGGACGGAATATCCGCTTCCGCGTGAATGTCTTTGGCCAAGGGTTTGACCAAGGCGGACGAAGATAAATTTTGCGTCATAATATGTATTACCTCACCCTGTTAATTTCGTTTAGAGATTTTTTCTCCCCCATTTTATTTTAGCATTTCCAGCGTGAAAAAAGGGAAATTTTAACCGCCGTATCCCTATTCATTTCCATTTGGCTTTTGTTAGAATAAACAAGGGAGGTTCTTATGCACAATAAAAAGGGTATGGGGCTGTTGGGTTTATTGATAGCGGTAGTTATTGTGGCGGTCATGCTGTCTTTGGTGCTTCAGCGATATGCGGGGCAAACGCGCCGGAGTTTGCAGGGAATCAAGGCGCCGGCCGCCGTGCGGACGGGCGCGTCAGCCCGGCCGGCTGCGCCGTGCAACGGGCGGTTGGTGGGCAATATTTGTGTGCCGACGGAAGTACGCAGCGCGGGATTGGAACAGTTTGAACAATTAAGTAAATAAGCTTTATCGCAAAAGTCCCCCGTTTAAACGGGGGACGGGTCTTTAAAAGGCAGATTCGGGCTATTTAATAAGCCCCTTGTCTTTTAATTCCTGTTCCACGGCGGCCATTGTGGGGGGAATAACGCACACTTTGGGCAGTACCTGCATGGCGGAATCAATATCTTTTAAACCGTTCCCGCCAACAATTAGTACGACGGTTTCGTCCCGCTCTATTTTCTTTTGTTCCACCAGTTTTTTAAGTGCCGCATAAGTGGCCGCGCCGGCGGGTTCAGCAAAAATGTTGGCCTTGCGCGCCAGTTCCGGAATGGCCTGCAGGATTTCTTCGTCCGTTACCGTAAGCGCCATGCCGTTGGATTCTTGGAGCGCCTGCAGGGCCAGCGCGGCGTCGCGCGGGTAGTTGACGACGATACTGTCCGCCACCGTGTGCGCCAATACGGATTTTACCTCGCTTTGGCTGTTAAATGCCTGGGCGATGGCGGCGCTGCCTTCGGCCTGGACGGCAATCATCTGGGGCATTCGTTCAATAATACCCAGTTTGTTAAAATCGGTAAACCCTTTCCATAAGCCGGCCAAAATCGTTCCGTCGCCCGCGGCCACAATCACTTTGTCCGGCGCTTCCCAGTCCAGCTGTTCGCAAATCTCAAAAGCACAGGTCTTTTTGCCTTCCCGGGTAAACGGGTTAAAACCCGCTGCGCGGGAATACCAACCGTATTTTTGTACGGATTGTTTGCACAGTTCAAAGGCCTCGTCGTAAGAACCGTCCACCCCAATCACTTCCGCCCCATATACTAACAGCTGCACCAACTTCGGGTCCGGTACCGATTTAGGGGCAAAGATGACGGTTTTCATCGGCATACTGGCGGTTAGGCAGGCCAGGGAGTCGCTGGCATTGCCGGTGGAAGCGTCGGCAATTACTTCCTGCTCCAGTTCCAGCGCGCGGGCTACGGCGACTGCGCTGCCGCGGTCCTTGATGGAGCCGGTCGGGTTGCGCCCTTCGTCTTTAATGAGCAGGTTGGAAATATGCAGTTCTTTGGCCAGTTCTTTGCAGGGGTAGAGCGGCGTCCAGCCCACATGCACATGGGGCACTTTATCGTGATCGTTGATAGGCAGCAAATCCATATAGCGCCACATATCAAACTCGCGGTTATCCTTCAGTTTTCCGATGCTGAAGCGTTTGGAAATTAATTTATAGTCGTAATTGACTTCCAAATTCCCGCCGCAGGCCGTACAAACAAAGTTGGCTTCGCTGGTTTTATGTTCTTTGCCGCAGTTGATGCACTGGAGATTGAGAATTTTTTTCATATATCAGTTGGCTTCGGGTTCCACTTTCTTTTGAATCATCACCAAACTGGCGAAAATCAGCAAGAGTCCGCCCAGTTCCGCCCCGGTAGGCATTCTGCCGAAGGCAATCATATCGCTGGCCATGGCCACGACCGGCGTAAAATAAGTAACCGAGGCCATGCGTGTAGCGCCCCATCGCTTGATCAACGCCACCATTAACAGGAACGCCACCGCGGAAGAAAATACCCCCGCACTGATGATGGACAAAATAACTTTGGTGCTGAAAGCCGCCGCCGCCGGCACCGGTTCTGCACACAGGGAAATAAGCAACAACACCACCGCCGAAAATAAGTATTGATGAAAGGTGTTGGCTTCGTGGGTCATGGCGTTGCTGTCCACCATGATTTTTTTGGTTAGTACATTCCCCAAGCTGTACGACCAGGCCATAATCAAAAACGCAAAACAGCCGTAAAGGGCCATGGGGCTGGCATTGAGTTTCGCGGCGGAAATCATTGGGTGCATAATAATCAGAAGTCCAATCATACCTACGGTTACGCCCGCCGCCCGGCGCCAGGTAAAGCGGTCCTCTCCTTTCAGCAGCACCGCCCCCGCAATAAAGGACCATATCGGCACCGTTCCGTTAAAAATCCCGCCGATGGTAGGCGCCACAAAACGCTGGCCCCAGGAAATAGCGGCAAACGGCAATAAAATCAGCAAAAATCCGATTGTCCACGGGCGCCACAACTGCTTAATCGGGCATTTTAAATTTTTCCGCTGTATGGCATACAGCACAATAAAAAAACACAATCCCGCCAGCACACGGTAAAAAGTGCCCCAGTACGGCGGCAAACTTTCCACGATATTTTTAGACGCTAAAAAAGCCGTCCCCCAACAAAGTGCCAAACACAAAGCCAGTATATAACTCATATATTTCTCCTTTTTTATATTATAGTAAATTCAAACAGGCCGCCCGCCCGGCGCGGGGAAAATCGTATAATATAACATAGCATTTGGGAGAAGCTTGATTTATGAAAAAACATTTGCCTGCCGTTTTATTTTTATTGGCCGCCGCTCTTTTATGGTGGCTTTCACTGGCGCCGCGCCGCCATCAAATGCCGGTACCCGAGGGGCAAAAACCCCGGGTGGTAACTTCCGGCTATGTGCCTTATACGCTTGCAAAACAGCTCGCCGGCGGGCAGGCCGAAGTGTCTATGCTGCTGCCGGCCAATGCCGAACCCCATTCTTTTGAGCCCACGCCGGGGGCTTTGGTAACGGTTAAAAATGCCGATATTTTTATTTATGTATCAGACCGGATTGAACCGTGGGCCAAAGATATCTTGGCTTCGGCGGGGGAACATACGGCCGTGGTGCAGGCGGCCCAGTATGCAGACGAGTCGGACGATCCGCATATATGGATGGATTTTAAAAATGTCCGGCAAATTGCCCGGGCGGTGGCCTATGCCCTTATCCAGAAAGACCCGGACCACCGGGCCGTTTATCAGGCAAACTTAAAAGCGTTTGAAACAGAAATCACCGAATTGGACGAAGCGTATCAAACGGGGCTGGCTTCCTGCCAAAGCCGCCAGGTGGTGCATGTGGGGCATTTGGCGTTTGGTAATTTGACGAAAAACTACGATTTATCCCTGTCGGCGTTGGCGGGTTCTTCGCACGACGGAGAAAATTCCGTCCGCCGCGTAACGGAATTGATTCAGTTTATCAAAGAAAATCAAATCCCGGCTATTTTTACCGAGGAAACTCTTTCGCCCCGCTTATCGGCGGTCGTGTCGGAAGAAACCGGGGTACCGGTGCTGCCGCTCTATACGGTGGAACATGTAAGCAAGGCCGATTTTGACCGTGGCGTAACCTATGGCGAGCTGATGCGGCGCAACCTGGAAAGCTTGCAAAGGGGGCTTGGATGTCAGCCGTAATAGAAGCCGAAAAATTGCACTTTGCCTATGCGCGCGTGCCGGTGCTGGAAGGGGTTTCTTTTACCGTGGAACAGGGCGATTATGTAGGGATTATCGGCCCCAACGGCGGGGGAAAAACGACTTTATTAAAAGTATTGTTGGGGCTGGAGAACGGCCAGGGCTCCATTAAATTATTTGGTCAGCCGCTGAAAAAATTTAACGATTGGCATAAAATCGGTTATTTGGCGCAAAAGAGTCCGGTATCGCAAAGCCGGTTTCCGGTATCGGCCGAGGAAGTGGTGCTGATGGGGCTGTCGGACCGCCGCGGCAGCGGCGTATCCGTGGGCGAACTGAAACAGGTGCATGCCGCTATGCAGCAAACGCATACCCGGGAATATGCCGGGCGGATTTTTCACGATTTATCCATCGGCCAGCAACAGCGTGTCTTGTTGGCGCGGGCCTTGGTCAGCCAACCCGAACTGCTGATTTTAGATGAACCTTCCACCGCGTTAGACCCGGAATCGCGCGAGATGTTTTTTAATTTGCTGGGGGAACTCAATGCCCGGCGCGGGGTAACCATTTTGCTTATTACGCACGATACCGGCGAAGTGGGCAAATATATTTCCAAATTTATGTATATAGATAAAACCCTGGTGTTTTACGGCACCAAAGAAGAATTTTGCCATTCGCAGGCCGTAGCCGAAAAACTGGGCGCTTTTGCCCAGCATACGATAGACCATTTGCATAATCATGGGCATTGTCCGCTGGGGTGTTTGTGCGGGGAGTCAAAATGATGATAGGCGAATTTTTAAGTTATGGGTTTGTACAGCGCGGGCTGTTGGCCGGGTCGCTGGTGGCGGCGGCGTGTGCGTTGTTGGGGGTATTTTTGGTGCTGAAGCGATTGTCCTTAATTGGGGACGGTATGAGCCATGTATGTCTGACGGGCGTAGCGGCGGCACTGTTGCTGTCGGCCAATCCGGTGTATGTATCGGTGCCGGTGGTGGCGGCGGCGTCTTTGGGCATTATGAAGCTGACGCAGAAATTTAAAATTTACGGCGATGCGGCAATCGGCATTGTCAGTGCGGCGGGGCTTTCCATCGGGCTTTTGATTACGGCTTTGGCTGGCGGGTTCAATACGGATTTGCTGGGGTATTTGTTTGGCAGCATTCTGACGGTTTCCAAGGACGAAGCCGCGCTGGGCGCCGTGCTGATGGCGGCGGTGCTGTTGGGGTTGTTTTTCTTCTATCGGGATTTAACTTCCGCCTGTTTTGATGAACCGTTTGCCCGTACCCGCGGAATTTCGGTGCAAGGGGTGAATGCAGGGTTGGCGGTGGTAACTTCCGTAGCGGTGGTGTTGGCGTTTAAAGTGGTGGGAATTTTTCTGATTTCGGCGCTTCTGATTATCCCGCCGGTGGCGGCGCTGTTGGTATCTCGCTCGTTTAAGCAGGTGTTGTGGCTGGCGGCCGGGTTCGGCGTTGCGAGCGTGTGGGCGGGGGTGTATTTGTCTTTTGTATTCAATATCCCGTCCGGAGCGACGATTATTTTAATGAATCTGGCTATATTGGCCGGCGCGTACGCTTGGACGCGGTTGGGGGGAGCAGAAAATGCCCGTTAAAAAAGTCAGCATAGAAAGATTATTAAAAGCATTGAAAAAATTGTATCCCGATCATATCATTCCCCTGCACCACAAAGATGCCTGGCAGCTTTTGTGCGCCGTGATTTTGTCGGCGCAGTGCACCGATGAACGCGTGAATAAAATTACTCCGGCTTTGTTTAAAGTGTTTCCTACTCCCCAAGCCATGGCAAAGGCCGATATCAAAGAGGTGGAAAAAATTATTCATTCTTGCGGGTTTTATCACAGCAAGGCGCTTTCTTTAATAGAAAGCTCTAAACGCATCTGCGAGGTGTACGGGGGCGAAGTGCCGCAGAATATGAAAGATTTGCTTTCCCTGCGCGGGGTGGCGCGCAAAACCGCCAATGTGATGCTGGGGGACTATTTTAAAAAACCCGAAGGCATTGTGGTAGATACACACATCAAGCGTTTATCGTACCGAATGGGGCTTACCAAACAGACCGATCCCGTGAAAGTGGAGCAAGATTTGATGAAAGAGATTCCTTACAAATACTGGGGCTGGTTTGGCATTGCACTGGTGTTTCACGGAAGGCAAGTGTGTAATGCCCGCAAGCCGGAATGTTCGCGCTGCCCGTTGGAGCGGGAGTGCCCCAAAAAAGGGGTTACCGTTTCGGCTTAATAATTTGTGGAGAAGGAAGTTTTTTAATGCCAACAATCCCGCCAAACGGCGGGATTGCTATTAATACCGACAGTGAAAGAACGCCCGAATTAAATACCGAATAAATTTCAGCGGATATTTTGCCGGATTCGGCGCAACTTGAAACAACGGGTATTTCAAGAGTCCCAGTTTTTTGAACACGGGGAAATTGTTTTCGCATAATAAACCCGTTTCTTTGACCCATTCTTTGTAAAGTTTAAACCATTCGTCCAAATAATAATACTTCCAGAATTTGCGGTGCCCCACGGCGTGCACGATGGCGGCTTGTTTTAAGGCAGCGGCGCAGCGGCGCGCTTCACAGTTATATTTTTCGTCCAAGGGATCAATCGTCAATTTAAAATGCTCGCACATGAGCAGCAAAATGCCTTGGTCCGGGTAGTACAGCGACTCGCTGATTTCGCTGGTTTTTTGGTAGCACCAGGCGGACAGTTCGTCCATATCCCCCGGCAATTGATTGCTGATTGCCATAATGCCTGCGTTATAGTGCGGCGCGTCCATCGTATAACTGGGAATATCTTGCAGAAAGTTCACGCGTACGCGTTCATTGTAGTATTCCCGACGAAATCCAATGCCGTGCAGAATTTGCGCAAGCATTCCCGAAATATCTCCTTGTACCAAAATGTCTGCGTCCAGCCACAGTACATATTCGTAGTGTTTTAAAAAGCGGAAACATTCATAGCGCACGAAAGTCATTTCGCCATAATCACGCAGAATGTGTGGACGCATTCCCTGCATATGCGGGAAATGATATTCCACAAACCGGCAGGGCACTATTTGGTTTAGAGCCAGCCGGCAAGGTTCGTCCATTTTTTGGTAATAGATGATAATATCCGCTTTTTCCAACAGCGGGGCATTATGGCGCTTGAGCCCTTTAAGGACTACGCCCAACGCAAAGGTTAAATTGCCGGTCGCCCCCAGCACGACGGCGATGTTTTTTTGGGGAGAAGATGGAATAAAATGGGAATTCATATGGGATTATTGTAGCACAAAAACGCCCCGTTTACACGGGGCGTTCTTTTGTTACCTAGTAATCATTTACCCAACAGCGAGAGCAATACCCCCGCCGCTACCGCGCTGCCGATGACCCCGGCTACATTGGGCCCCATGGCGTGCATAAGGAGGTAGTTGTTCTTATCGTATTCCAACCCGATTTTGTTGGATACGCGGGCCGCCATCGGCACCGCCGATACACCGGCCGAACCAATCAGCGGGTTGATTTTGGTTTTGCTGAAGCAATTCATTAATTTGGCCAGCAAAACGCCCGAAGCGGTGGCGATGGAAAAGGCAATAATGCCCAATACCAAAATTCCCAGTGTT
>CALUZQ010000006.1 GCA_944325225.1 uncultured Elusimicrobiales bacterium | reverse complement strand
CTCCACCGCGCGGCCCTTTACCTGGAAAGCCCACTTGCTGTCCAGCATTTCCTTGGCCGCACGCTTATAATCGCCCGCTTCCACGGCCGCTAACATCTTTTTGAAACCTACCAGCCCTGAAAGGCCGAGGTTATAACACATTTCCACCAGCACGCCCATACGCGCATCATCCAATTTCGGCCACCAAATGAAAGCGTTTTTGACCTGCTTTTCCGCTATTTCCAAGTCCTGCTTGAGAAGTAGTTCGGCCACTTCTTTGGAAATTCCGCGCGCGTCCAGATTGTGCCCATAACCGATAGTCAGCGCGCCGGCCGAACACCGGTAAGGCAGATACGATAAGCCCTCATTGCGGCGCACACGGGCCGCCAATTTTTCGTAATCCATTATTGTTTCCCTCCGTGAATGGTCAAAATATGGGTTTTAATGGTTTTGACATCGTCCAAAATGATGTCTATTTTGACGCCGCTCTCCGTCAGCTTCCGTTCGTGTTCTTTCACGGCTGCTTCCAGTTTTTCAACGCGCGGCGGAAGCCCATATATCGTAAAAAACCAGAACATTACCGCACCGGCGGCCGCCGCCAGGCCTATCCACTCTTTAATTCTTTTTGGCGTCATTGTTCACTCCCTTCAGTCAACTGCACAACAGCGGAGCTGTTTTCTATATCATATGCTCCGGCCGAAAAAGCTTCGTCGTCCCATTTTGCAAGGGTCTGAACGACGGCTTGCCCGTTCCTTTTATATACGCTACCCAGGCATTTTTTATCCTCTGAAAACAGGTAGTTTTCAAACTCATAAACAGAACTCCCGTGGGAGGACATTTTTACGCTGTATCCGCTCACATCCGCTGAGGAATTACTAAAAGCGGTCGGAATCAGTCGTCCGTTTTGCAAAATCGTGCATTCCGGATACAATACTCTAATGTTCGTATTTCGGTATTCAAAAAGACCGAAAGCGAGAATATCGTCGTTGTATGCGCCGCTTCCTTCAATCTTTTTCGTTTGGGAATTGTAAGTAATTTTTCCGAATGGAAAACTAAACAGCGTTATTTCATCGCCGGAAAATTGCCCGTAAAAAGTGCATTTATCCGCTGTGATGTTTCCATTAGAAACACTGTCTCCGGAGCCCCAACATTGGGCAAATACTTTTTTGGAAGCCGCCACCGAATCCGTTTTGGTATCAATCACTGCAAACAGTCCGTCCGGAGAACCAAAAGGACTTTGCGAAACGGAAAACATATCGCATTTTATAAACAGGTCTTTTGTCGGCACCGGAAAAATAGAATTTCCCTGTGTTTTAAAATTTCGCGCTTCTCCCAGGTTAATAGTTGTTTTTGCATAAGTGGCGGACGCCGTTTCCCAGTCAATGTTTCCTTTGTAATAGGAAACAGCCGAAGAATTATAACCGCCTCTCTCCATAACCACAAAGCCGCTGTTGTCCTCGCTGCACCATCCCAAACCGGCAAGCGCGGGAAACCCGACCATACTTTTGCTGATACCGCTCCCGCTTTGCACATCGTAAATATGCAGTTTTGATGTTTCGGCCAGAGCCACTTTGTCGCCCAAATTATCAATCAAAAACATAAACAAACTGCTGGACGAAACCGTAAAAGAATTCCCCTTTTGGCTCAATTCTCCGCTTTGGGAAACCTGCAGAACAAAAATCTCCGTACCGTATTTTAGCGCCACAAAATCCCCGTTTCGGGAGAATTGCCAGTTCATCGCCGATGGGTTCGGCGTAGAGGACAACGAGGAATTCAATTTCAAAGAGCTAATTTGCCCGAATTCTCCGCCGGTATAACCATATACCGCCACCGTTAAATTATCGTAGGCGTAATCGGTCATCGCTATAAACAAATCTCGCCCGGGTATGCGGCAACTGTACAACGGCAAAGGTGCCGAAAGCGGCGACACACTGCGAACGATGCTCGCTGTGAGATATTCTTTTGCGCCAACCACATCCAAAGGGTCAATTTTTGCGGCCATTTGCGCCAGCGTGTCCGTGGACGCAACGCCTGCTCCCTTATTGTTTAGTGCCTGCGCCAGAACCTGTTTACCAAGCCCAATATCCGCCACTAATTCCTGCAGTTGGTCAGTGCTGACAATTTCTGCCGCGCGTTGAGCCAAACTCTCCGCCGGAACGGTCAACAGTTCCGACGCGCCTTCGCGCGCTACCGCAAGTTTATCCCCCGTTTGGATATTGCCCCCGTCTTGCAAATCGTTGTATTGTTTTGTAGTCGACATACTATTCTCCTTTCGCCAAAATGTTTTTTAATTTCGCCCAACCCTGCCGCACATCTAAAAGCCCGGCCGTTAAATGGGGGTATTCTTCCCCGCTTACAACGGCAGTTTTACCGTTTACGGAAAGCGTAATGTGGGTGCCGTCGCCCTTCAAACTCACGGCATTCCAGCCGTCTATCAACACCGAAGCCGGCACATATTTCCAGCCGCTCTCCCACGCAAAGCAAAAATAGAGTGTTCCTTTTTCGGCTTTTACCGCTGCCACTCCGGGCAGCTCCAAAAGGACAGTCGTTCCCTGTGAAATCGCAGTTTTTGCCACTTCGAAGGACAGTTCAAAAGCCCCCTCGCCAATGCTATTCCCGGATAGGTCGTCTTCCACGATCTGCGGCGTGTTGGTGTAGGATAAAAAGCTTTCTGAGTCGGATTTTAAATACACCCCTCTCCCGGCCAACAGCAAATCTCCTTCCGGCGGTCTAAAAGGCATATACACCAGTTTTTCCCCCAAGTATAGCCGAGCATTGGAAGATCCGTCCGCATGTCCGCTTCCCCAAAACAGGGTTAAATTTTTATCGCCGCGGTAAATGCCCATCAATTTTCCTCCACCAGATAGAGCATATTGGGGTCTTTGCTTTCCAGCGCGTCGTATTCGGCTTCCGTCCCGCGCCAAAACTTTACCACACCCTGGTTGGTCAGCACGCCAAGCGCGCCGGAAGAATATCCCTTCGCTTCTTGCGCACTCGCCGCGGCTTGCGTGGCGGCGGTTTGCGCTTGAGAACAAGCCGTTTGTGCAAGCGTGCTTTGTTGCGTGGCGGAGGTTGCTTCCTGCGCGCTTTGCTTGGCATACTGTTCGGCCGCCAGCACCGCCCGGCTGGTTTGCTCGGTATAGGTACTGCCCAGTTTGTAATACACCGCCACAAAGCGGCTTTTGGGGGCGGTTTCCGCTCCGTTGTAATTTGCTCCAAAAGCCGAGGTATCCACGCCGATATCGCCGTTTCGGCTGTCCCAACCGCTGCCGTCCTGTCCGCCGCCGGGGCCCTGTTCTTCCCAAGTCAGCCCCGTTTCCACGCTCACGCTGTTGATGCCTCCCATATGGATGTTGGTTTTCACGGGGCGCATCGTGTCGGTTTGGTAAGCTTCCAAATTGTCGGCGTCCACGGCGGGGCGCATATAGTTGTTGCATTTGGGCAGGTAGAAGGAATAGGTTTCCTCGTCCAGCACATACCCTCCCGAATCGCCGCACAGGGCAAAGCGGTCGTCATAGGCGTTTTTGGTGTAAAAGCGGCGCATGGTGGAGAGATTTACTTTGTAGGAAAATTCTTCGCCTTCCACGGTTTCGGTGCGGTCCACGGCGTCTGCGTATTCGCTTACGAGTTGTTCGTATTGTTCCCAGTATTTGTTTTTATAGCACCGCGTGCCTTGCAGTTCCCAGCCGATGGCGGCGTCGCCCGTCAGCAAATGGTCCAGCAAAATCATCGTAAAAGGCGGCACACTTTGCCCGGTTAAAGGACCGACAGGGAGAAGCTGGAAAGCGTCCAGCACGCTGTTATAAAAGAAGATATACTCCTGCCCCGCTTTGAGCATTCCCTCGCCAATTTCCTGGTCCGCCAAATAAACGGGCTTTGCGGCGCAGTTATTTATTTGCAGGGTGGTTTTTCCGGTGTTGTCGTTGGCCACTTTCACAAACAGCAGCATTCCGGCAGGCAGTGTTTGCACAGCCGGGGAGAGATTTACTTTCACGGCGTTTGCCTCCGTGGAAACATCTTTGCCGTAATTAAAGGCAAAGTTTTGCACCTGTTTGGCCGTGGCAGCGTCCTGCGCGTCTTTTGCGTCGCCCAAGCCGCCCACGCGGTATCCGCCCATCTTAAAATCGCCGGATGCGGGTTTTCTGCCGTCTGCCAAAAAAATCTGGTTCAAAGCGTCTGCGGTATCGTTTGCGTCGTCATCGTGTCGGGAGGCCAAAATTTTGGTATTGGCGTCGCGGTCGTCCTGCCAGCCGGTTTTGCCGTACAGGCGCGTAAAATTTCCATTCTCGTCAAAAGGCATCAGTTCCCCTCCTGTAAATTTTGCTTGGCAATGTTTCCCACTTGCGCCGCAATACCGCCAAACTGTGGGCTAAGCAGTACGCGCATAAAATCACGCATAGAAAACGGCTTGATTTTTAAATTTTTATTGTTTATACTATGGTTAGAAGTCGCCGCCCCGGGTCTGTAACCTGGGTTACCGGCAGCTTCTTGTATCCCGACCACGCCCCAGGGATTAATAGCCCGAGGGAGTCGGGTATTTTTTTGTCCTTTTCGCATTTGCTTTTGTTCCCACTCTTTTACATCCGGGTTAAAGCCATGGACCCGTCTTCCTTTTGTCCCATTTCCTATAGTAACCAACTGTTCCTTAGGTCCTTCATTCGTTTGTATGGTTTTCTTGTAATAATCCCAAGAGGTAAAATCATCTCCGCGCTGTTTATAATTAGGGATATTTTTTAGGGCTTGCCCGTTTGTATGAATGTCACGGATGTTTTGAATTCCTTCGTAACTGCGCCAGTCCGGGCTTTGCTTGATATGATCCCAAGTTTGTGCATTTATTATGGCCGGCTCTTCCCCTTTTTTTTTTTTTTTCCCGCCGGCGCGAAGCAAATCAAAATGCACTTTTCCCACTCGGCGCGCCACATTAATATCGCGCTGCATAGCCGCCCATCGTTTGGCGGCCAGATAGCCCGGGTCGGTCATCATTTTGGCCACTTCCTGCGGGTTTCTCCCCGTTACCCGCCCAATGATTTTTCCTACCACAATCTTAGGTAACGCTGTTATCTTTCCAAACAACAAATCCGCCAATTCCTCGGCGCGCATATTATTAGAATGCGTATCGCTCCCGCCTTTTACGATGCCGTAGTTTTTAACCGCCCGGTTCACACCGGACAGTTCTTCAATAAATTTATCGGCGTCTTTTCCCAAGACGGAGCGGAAGATTTGTTTGTTTTGTTCGCTCCCCACCAGGGTAGAAGCCAGGTTGCGGGCCGAACCGTCTATGCTCCCTTTTCGGATGCGCCGCTGCAATTCCTGCGCCAGCCCCACGCGCATGGCTTCCCGTTCGGCTTTTCCCGCTTGCCGGTACACCTCGGCGGCAGCCTGCGGGTCCATATTCATCAGTTCCCGTCCGCGGCTTAAGGCCTGTTCGGCGCCCAGCAAATCGCCGTAATCCTGCAACGCTTTTTTGTACTGGCCGCCGGTGGCCTTGTCTAGTTCGTCAATAAGGGCGCTCCTTGCCTGCTGGGCGTAACGGATACGGCTCTTTTCCGCGCCGGAAGCCAACGGATTTGGCATGGCCATATCGTCCAACACTTTTTTGGTTTCGTTAAACAAGTTGAACCCGTCGTCCCCCAACTGGGGCAAATTGCGCTTTGCTGTCAACATCGCGCGCTTTACCTGCGGGTTACTGGCTACCAGTTTGGCAAGTCCCGGGTTTTTGGGGAGCAACGCCCCCATTTGTTGCATCGGTTTATAGGCGGCCTCGCTTAAAGCGCGTTTGGCGGCGGTCAGGGTTTCGGCGGTCTCCGCGCCCGTAGCCGGGATATATTTGCCCACAATTTGGCGTAATTTATCCCCCTGCCCGGCATAGCCCTGTTCCACAAACTCCGTCAATAAGTCGCTGGCCTCAACATTATTGTTTTTTACATCTTTTGCAAGTTGGGCCACCTTGCTGTTTCCAATATTCAAAAGCGGCGTTTGGGTGTCTATACTCTTTTGCAACACATCTTCCCCGGCGGCTTTGGCCACGGTGTTATAATCTTTGTTTTTATAATTAGCAATCCACTTTTTGCCTGTTTTGGCGGCTTTGTTTATTCCAGCCCCCGCCAGTCCAAAAGCCGCGCCAAACGGCGCGCCCAACACGGCTCCGCTCATTCCACCTTCCAGCGCACCGACGGGGTTCAAACGGTCAGCATCGTCCGTAAGTCCCTGTCCCGCACCAAAAAGTCCACCCCATTTAGCGCCTTCTTTAGCGCCTTGTCCGGCAGTACGCAGTAGTCCTTTTCCGGCCACGCTTTTGGCGGCCCCGCCCAAACCTGCGCCCAAAAGTCCGCCCGCCAGCTCCCCCAAGGTGTTTAAGCCCGGGTGAAATTTCTTAAATTCTTCCTGTTCACGCACAAAGTCCCCGCGCCCTTCTTGAAAGTTTTTTACGGGGTTAAAATCCTGCATGGAAAGCGGCGTGCCTTCTTTCAAGGCGTTTACGGTTTTGGCCAGCGGGCTCATCACCGTATTGGTCGCCCCGGCCAGCACATCGCCCAATCCAAATAAACGCCCTTCCGCTACGGCGCGCCCGGTGTAAACGGCCTTTTCCAAACCGGTGTATTTCCGAGGGCGGAAGTGTTCTTCAAAACTTTCCCGGCTCATTTTGGTTTGGTAGAACTTATTGTATAACCGGTCGGCCAGTTCGTCATCGCTCCAGCCGTCATACGCAGGGTAACGCCGTCTAAATTCTGTAATATCCATATTTTCCCCCTTTACAGATTAAGTGGGTTGTCATTTTCTGTACCCAACTGTCCCATTGCTTTATCGCGGGCCTGATTTAAGGATCTTTCCCGTGCAAACATAAAAGCATCAATGGCGGCTTTCTTTTCGGCCGGAGTAGCATTCACATCGCCAAGGGTTTGCCGCAACATTTCTCCTTCTTTTTCTGTGAATTGTCCACCTAAATACTGTTTTAGTTTTGGAATCAGTTCGTTATTAATGGTCTGTTGGTATTTCTCCCTAGCAACGGAACCAGGAGTCCCAAATCCAAAGGTGTGTGCTATCCCATCCAAACCCCTCCCAAAGGGGGAATATGTCGCTTCATCCGCCAAATAGCGCAGTTCATTTGTTATCTGTTGAGCATTCTCAAATAAAGCATGTTGGTTTTCATACTCCTGCTTATACTGGGCCTTCTTTTTCCCTTCCTCTGCTTGGAATGCTTTTTCAAAAGGAGTCAGTTCTTTGGGTTGACTGGAGAAACCTATCAAGGATTTTGCCAAATCCCCTTCCTGCTTGGCTTTGATAAGGCCCATATTGTTATCAAATTCCGCGGCTCTATCCGCCAATGCCCAGCCGCGGTTGCGTTGAGCCACTTCGTCTTCGCGGCGGTACTGCTCCAGCGCGTCGGCCAGTTTGTTTTCGCGGGCGGTTTGCGCGTCCTGCAAATCCCAGTTGCGCTGGCGTTGCGCCAGTTCATCCTGCCGCCCCCAATTCATTAGCGTTTTGGCCAAATCGTTCTGCTGGGCATATTGCTGGAGCATTTGGGCGTTGTCCCGGTCTGTTTTGGCGGCAAACGGGCTTAAAAACGCACTTGCTATCCCGGCAAAAGGGTTGCCGCTCTGCTGCAAATTTTGCAGGGCGTTTGCGGCGTAATTTGTTTTCAGTTGCGGCGTTTTCGGGTAATTCATCAAATAATCAGCTATGGACATTTTTCCCCTCCTCTTCTTCGTAACGGCTGGCCAAATCGTAATCCACCGTCAAAAGCCCTTCTTCGGTTTGGCTTACCGCCTGCGGAATGTGCTGTTGTACTTCCTGCGCCACCAGGCCAATGCGTGTTACTTCTTCCCCCGGGAAGTTAAACGCATACACCGTCAGCCCGTTAAACAGCTGCCCCACGGGGCGCAAATTTTCTTTAATGCGCGCATCGGAAAAAAGCCCCATTCCCAAATTAAGCCCGGCAGAACCCAAATTAAGCCACCCCTGCGCCATATTTTGCTTGGCCTGCTGTTGGGCGTTGTAGGCGTTTACCTGGCTGTTGTACAAATTGTCATACAGTGCGGTACTGCCCTGGGCGGAAGAACCCGCGTAGCCGTTTAAGGGGTTAAACGCGCTGAAAATGCTTAAGTTATTTTGAATTTCGTTGTTGCGCGCCTGCTGCCCTGCCTGTTGCGCCTGGTACATCGCCTGCTGGCGGGCGTCATTTTGGGTTTGGCTCATATCGCTCATCGCGCGGGAATACGCTTCGCTCCCCACGGGTATACCCTGGTTTACCAAGCGGTCTTGCAAATTGTTCGTTTGCCGTTCAAAAATAGGCTCATAGCGGTCAGAAAATGCGCTGTACACGCTGTCTGCGGCCTGTTTATCGGCGTTGGTGCCGCCAAAAAGGTTTCCCAGCACCCCCTGCATTTGTTGCCCGTAGGTAGTGTTTAGGGTGTTGGTAGCCGGGTTCCACGTAAGTCCGGCAAACCCGTTGTTCACATTGTAACGCCCTTTGTTTAGGGTGTAGTTGTACATCTCTTTGGCTTGATTCACATCATAGGTCGGCACATTTCCGCCTCCGCCAAACAAATCGCTAAAAAAGCCCATTTTTTCTGCCTCCTTTTCTATGTTTCCGTCTAAAAATCCTTGACTTTCCGCCTTTTTTTGCCTATACTATTTTTAGGGATACCTCCCAAGGCTACAACCCTTGGGACACGAAGGTGTCCCTTTTTTATTTGTTTATTTTGTTTATATGTTCCAATAAATCACGCATTTCCGGATGTTTCAGCAAATACTGTTCTACATCCGCGTTTACATTGTATAAAGCACGACCGTTGGGGCCTTCCCCTACCTGAATTCCTTGGTTTCCCTTTTGATACCAATGAAACTGTCTGAACTTATCACCTCTTACTTTTGTAGAACTTTGAGGTCCATAATAATTCCCCGTCGCATAAATATCCGGAACATCTGGCAACATGTCATACTTTTCTCTTAGGTTCTGGCGTTTAATTTTATTCCAAGCCTTGTTTGTTACCGCCGCATCAGGGTGCCCCTCTCTTTTCAGCGGTCCACGTGTGCGCAAAGCGTTAAACTGTTCTTTGCCATACTGCAAATCTGCCTGCCACTGCTGCCGCGTTCGCTTGGGGTACGACTGCACCGAAGCCGAAACCTGAAAAGGCTTGTCCAGTATTTCCAGCAAGCGGCCCATTTTTAAGGCTTTGCCCGCACCGGCCCCCAGCAGTATATTGCCCGCCATTTCTGCCGCAAACGCTCCGTATGGGTTTTCATAGCGCACCTTGCGCAAACCTTGCTTAAAGGCCCGCCGCCCCGCCTCAAAAGAGCGCTGCGCATCGGTTGCTTCCGGGCCGAAAAGGTAGTCGTTTACCATTTGCGCCGCTCCGGCCACGCTGGCGGCGTTGTCATCGCCTATCGCGCTCCAAAACGGGCGTCCGTACTTTATCAATGCTTGTGCCAAATCTCCCATAAGTCAGTTCCTTTACGCCAAATTTTTGCTTTGCTCAAAAAACACATCATATCCCAGCAGGTTTGCCTCGCTGTTTAACAGCGCGCCGCTTGCGCCCAAGCTAAAGTAGGTTCCTTGCGTCAGGCGCAAAATAATCCTTTTCTTTACGGCAGCCGCTTCGGCAGCCCAGGGGGTTTCGTCCCAAGGCGAAGTGTCCCACTGGCTCTGCGGAGCGGCCGGGCTGGACTGATAGGCCCGGTATTCTTTTTTAAAATCAACCGACGCGTTTACCTCAAATTTCATATCGTTCCTGCCCTGGTAAAACAGAACCACTTCTTTTAATCCCTTTGCATACGGCGTGCCCAGTGTGCTGTATGCTCCCATAAAACGCCAATTAATGCTTTTCCCGTTGTCGTTCTGGCCGGTCTGCGCCTGGAAAACGCCCCCCGTGCCGCAAAAATACAGTTTCCCGTTTAGCTCGGCCCAGTCAAGCGCATTTAACCCGGTAAATTTGCTCCACGCGCCTGTTTGCAAATTCATCACATGCTGCACCGCCTGCGCACCCGTTTCGGGTACATTTACCAGGAGCAACCCGTCCGATTGAAAGGGTCTAACCGTCCAGCCGTAGTTGGCAAACGAGCTTTTAAGCTCCGCCAAGGTAGGGTTTATCGCGTCCGAAAATGCGGCGGTTTTTTGCGCGGCGGGGGCGGATAACAGCTGCGAAAGCATATAATATCCGTTCTCGCCCAAATACACCAAATCGCCGCCCAACGCGCACACGCATTTTTTTCCCAGCGGGCGCGGTATTTTGTACAAGCCGCGCAGCGTCCAGGCGTCTATTTCACTGGGGTTGTCCCCGGCGTACACCAACACTTCTCCTTCCGAAGTAATAAATAAAATTTGGCTTTCCTGCGCACCGGAAGCCACGCTGTATGTCCACCCCGCCGCACACACCAAATGCCCGCCCAAGCGGGCTATTTGTGCCAAATCAAAAGCCAGCATTTCCCCCTGCACCGCACCTGCGTCTTTGGTGTACCAAAACCGCAAGCTTTCCCGTTCCAAAAAGAACAACCTGTTTTTGTACAATGCCCCCGCAAAAAAAGGGGCGGTATCCAGCGGGGTCTGTTCTTCATTTTCGCCCGCCTGGGTAAAAGCGGCGGCTTGTATAGTTTCCCCGTCAAACACCTGCACGGAATCCTGCCCGTTTAAAAAGTACAAAAGCCCTTTATAAAAAACGGTGTTCTAGCGGTTACTCAAAAACCCTTCCGCCCGCTTGATAAGCGTATGGCTCGTAAAATCAACTTCCCAAATTTTATTGGCCGCGGCCGTAAATAATTTTTTTACGGTTCCGTAATCATACGCGGCCAGCATTTCCGGCAAGTCGCTGCACGCCGCCGCCAGGGCAAACCCTTTTCGTACGCGAATGCACCCGCCGTCCACCACCATATTTTCCAACTCGCGCGCAAAGCGCGGATCCATCCCCGTCAGATTATCGCGCGTATTCCACCCCAGCACCGGCGCGGAAAACGACGCCGTAGCACGGCGCAAATCTTTATTGGTAGGGCGCAGCGGTTTTCTCATACTAAGCTCCTGCCCCGGTATCGGGCAAATTCACGCGCAGTTGCGGTGCGTCCGGGTCAGCCCCACGCAAAATGGGCGCATAGGTATTGCGCGCTTTCAGCCCGGCCAGGCATTTTTCGTAATCTTGCTGGGCGTCTGCATAGTCGTAGCCCATTTCCTGCTTAAAACGGTACACCCCACCCAAAACCAGCAGTTCCTCGTCAAGCGGGGTGGTGTCGTCGTCTTTGTCAAAAGCCCGTTTGGGCGTACCGTCAGCGGCCAGGGCGCCAAATTTACTGCGGTAGCGCAGCACGCCCTTCCACCCGTTGCTTTCCAGCTTGGGCAAAAACACGAGTTCTCCGCCCATAACGGTAAAATACTTGTCGGCCGCACCCGTTCCCGACACCAACATCCGCGTGTATTCGTCCGGCGTTAGATAGCGCACCGGGGTAGAGGAGCCCATTTCATAAATTTGCGGCGTCAAGGCAAGGCCGAAATCGGGCGCCAAAGAACCAAGAGCCAGCCCGCCCGTTTTTTCGTTGTAGGCGTTTTGGTTGGTATCCGCCCTAAAAATAACCTGTTTTTGCAACTCCTGCCAGCCGTAGCTGTTTAGGGCCGCGTCCAACACGCGGTTTACAATGCCCAGTAGCCGCTGGGCAGAAGCGTCGTTGGTGTTCGTCAGCGTATTGGGGATATCCAGCCCCAATACCTTCGCAATTTCTTGGATTATTTTTAGGGCGGTCATAATTTATTTACCTTGGGCCGTTTTGGGTTTGGTCTCTTTTTCCGCGGCTTCTTTCTTTTTTTCTTCGGCCGCGTCTTTTTCTTTGAGGGCCTCTTTCTGTGCCGCGGCTTTCTTTTCCGCGTCGGCTTTGAGGGCCGCTTTTTCCAGTTTTTCAAAATCGGCCCAGCTTTCTGCAAAGCGTTTTTTCAGTTCCGCACCTTTCACACCGGTTACCTTGTGGGAAACCACATCTTTGTTTACTGACGAGGAGATTTTAATTTGGCAAATCACGCATTCGTCGTAAACGGGAGCTCCGTTTTGGCGGATCTTAAAGCCGTTTAACTGTTTCACGCGGGCAAAACGGCCAAACACGCCCTTTTCGCGCACGGTCTTAAAACTGCCGGTATTGGCATCCAACACCGAAAGAACCCCGCAGGTTTCTTTGTAATCCGTTCCATACATTTCTTTGAACACTTGTTCCATAAAAATCCTCTCCAATTATCCCGCCGGGGTTTTCCGGCGGGATTATTACCGTTAAGCAGCCGTCGGCAGGGAATAGACCACAAAGCCGTACTGGTCTTTTCCGATGGCATAGTCCGATTTGCAGGAAATCCCGGTTCCGCTTAAAGCGGCTTTTCCGGTTTCCAACACTTTGCAGGCGGTTTCTTTGGAAATATCCTCCGATGCCTGCACATAAATAGCCACTTTTCCATCCGTGGTAAGCAGCTTGGCCCCCAGTTCCTGGCTGGGCGTATCTTCCGCTTGTGCGGCGGCCGAACTGACGGCCGAAGTGAATTTAAGCATAGTTTCTCCTTAGGTTGGGGGCGCAGTGCGCGCCCCTGGCAACTAGGCGGTAATAACGCCCTGCAAGTTGCGGTTGGAAATGGTAAAGTTCCCCTGGAAAATCATCGGGAACACCTTTGCGTCCTGGTTGACGGGCAGGCGTTCTTCATCCAGTGTAAAGAACGCGTCTTTGTGGGGGCGCAGCTTCAAATAGCGGGTATTCAAAAAGTACATATGGCCCGCCGGGCAGAAGCTGTCGTACACCACCGGCACGCCTTCAAACTCCACCGCCGGGAAGGACGCATCGCCGATTTTGGTTTTCCCATCCACAATGCGCTTCATATTTACTACCGCCGCTTTATACAAGCGGTAATAGTCCGCGCTGGAAATAATCAAATCCGGCCTATCGCTGTTGCGCGTGGTGCGGATCATCATTTCGTCCATGGCTGCCAGCATTTGCTCGGGCGTGGGCGTTCCTTCTTCCACGGCGGCCTCGGTGGCAAAGCTGTAAGCTTGGTTTCTCCAGAAAGCGTATTCCGCGGCGTTAATGCCGCCTACGCTGGAGGATTCCGGATTGTCGGACACCAACGCCTGCAGCCCCGTCAGTTCTTTTCCGCCGTCGCCGGTTCCATCGGAATAGGAACTTTTGGCCACATTGTTTTTCATCGTGATTTCGGCGTTTAACATTTTGCTCTTGAGCAAATTATGTTTTTTTTGCTTGGTAGCGCTGTTGTTGCGCATTTCCAAGCCGGAAATCACCACGTTGGCATTGGCCTGCTTCCAGGGGAACACGGCCGAAGTCAGCACATCGGAAGCGGAAATGTCCAAAAGTTCATATCCGCTATACCACTTAAACGTGCCGTTTTCGGCGTACATAATGTCTTCTTCCAAGGCCACGCCGCCATCTTCTTTTACGATGGCGTCCAATTCTTTCAGCCGCGAAAGAAGCGGCGAATGGGCGGTTACATTGTCGGCCAGCGTATCGCTCCATTTGCGAAGGGTCGTTACAACCAAGTCGGTAAAGTTACTCATTTCATCTCCTTATTGCCCGGCCAGTTCTTCTTCCGCCAGGGCAATGATGTCGTCAATTTTTTTAATTTTGTTTCCGCCTGCGTGCGGCGCAGTGTTGGTGCGTGAACGCAGTTGCGCGGCCTTTTTGGCTTTTTCCACTTCGGCATTTTGTTGCGCGGCTTGCTGCCGTTCCTGTTTAAGCAGTTCTTCGCGCGCTTTGGGCAAGCTGTAGATGGCCTCGCGGTACGCTTTTTCCATATCTTCGTGCCCGTCGCGGCGCATAATGTAGCCCATTACGGGGGCCACTTCGTCGAAGTACGGGTGTGTCTTATTTCCCTTATCGTCCACCGCGTCTGCGAAATCTTCCAATGCTTTTTCCCACGGTTTGGCTTGCGGTTGCGCATTGGGGGCAGCAGTCGAGTTTTGCCGGCTGAGCAGGTGCTGCAATTGTTCCAGCTTTGCCTCAATGGGGCGAACGGCCTCTTGGGCAGGATCTGGCTGATACTCTTGCAGCTGCTGCAAGCTTATACCCGCCTGCTGCGCCAGCATGCTTAATGTGCGAAGCGGATTTCGCTTTAATTCTTCTTCAAAGCGTCTTGCGTCGGAAACAAACGAGGCAAATTCTTGCATATTTTGGAATCTGCCCGTCACTACGGGTCTAAGCTCGGCCAATTCCGCTTCCAGTTCCGCGCGCATAGCGGCGGCTTGCTGAGTTTTTTTGGTATGGTCGGCCTGGAAAAGGTGGTAGTATTTTCCCAACAAATCCCGCAGGTTCTCGGGGGCGGAAGCAAACAGTTTTTTGTCTTCTTCCGGCCAGCTGGCAATCATTTTTTCCAGTTTTTCCCGGTGTTCTTTTTGCTCCTGGTTTTCCGCGTTGGCGGCTTGCCCCGGTGTTTGGTTTGTTCCGTTTGGGGGTTCCGCGTCGGCGGCTTCCAGTTCTTCTTCGGCCTGGGCGATTAACCCGTCCGCCGTAATGACTTCATCTTTCGGCTCGTTATCCGTCAGACTGTCGTTTATTTCGTGTTCTTGCATATATCCTCCCGTTTCACCGTTCTATCGGCTACGGTACTTCAAATGGTTACTTCAAGCTTATTTTGGCGCTTTCCAAAGCCAGTTGTGCGGCGTCCTTTTGGGTGTCTTTTATCAGCTTGGCCTGGTCCAGTTTTATCTTTTCCCCGGCCTGAGCCAGCTTTACCTGCGCTTCCGCGGCGCGCGCCTGTGCGGTCATTATCTCGGCCTGTGCCTTTAACTGTTCTGCCTGCGCGAGCATTTGCTCCGGGGTGGGGGTCTGCGGCTGAGGTGTTTTCACGCGCGCTTCCCATGCGGCAAAGGCGTTTTCGTAGGCCTCTTTTAACACCCGGCTCTGCGGGAACGCGTCCACCGCAAAAAGCACATTGGCTTTTACGGCGTCAATAAATTCGGGGTTTTGCTGCATAAAAGGCAAGGAAGCATTTAACAAGTCAGAAGTCGTTTTGAACAAGGTCAAGCGGGCTTCTTTGTCTTGCTGTGTTTCGTCAAACGCGGTGGACGAGCTTTCCACTTCCAGCGTGCAGGCGCGCAGGCGGTCCGCCCGAAGCACGGCCAGCACCTCTTCCCAAGCGGGTTTTTGCACCAGCTGGGCAACGGGCCCTGGCAGCGGACGGCCCATTTGGCTGGCCGAAAGGGCTTCTTCTTTTTGGGCGCGCGAGGGCAAAACAAGGCCGCTTACGCGCTGTAAGTTTTCCAGGGTAAAATGCTCGCACACCAGTTCCGCCACGAGGCGGAAGGCATCGCGGATAAAATACTGCACGGCCTGCTGGCGCGCTTTTAGGCGAATAGAGCCAAACTGCCCTTTAATACGCTGTGCCTGAGCGGTTTCGGCCGGGTCGCTGGATCCGCGCAGGATATCGGCAATGCCGGTAATATCGTAAATTTCAGAAAGCGTGCTTTGTTTTCGTTGTTCCAGCACGGCCAGCACCTGCGTTTTACCCTGGTTGGGGTACTCGGCCACCAGCGAAGCGATCCCCCCTCTTTCTGCTATACTTGCAAAGCTTTCCCCCACCGGGATAGCCGTGTTGTCTTCGGCGTTGTTAAGGGCTTCCAGTTCGTCTTTAAATTCCCCCGCATACAGAGCGTTGGCGCGGATATTGGTTACCAAATCGTCCATTCGTTTGGCGATGCGCGTCAGCTCCAAGGCCGTTTTGCGGTACAGGCGGTATTCCGGCACGGGGGTTAAATCTCGCCCCTGCACAAACTGCAGCGGCCGCGTAATCGGAAAAAATCCCTCCAGCCCATACGGGTCTTCTTCGCGGGAAAGGTAGCTTGCATAGTCTTTTACAAAAAACACCACCGCCCGTTCGCGCTTATCCCACACTTCCCACACTTCGGCCAGTTCGCGCACGCAGCGTTTGTCTTGGGGGTCGTTTTCTTCGCGGTAAGCCAGCGGGGCGTTTTCGGCGGCGGAGCCGAATTTATCTTTCAATTCCGCCTTATCCATTAAGTGCCTAAAAGCCACCCACCATACTTCTTCCCAGCGTTTGGCGTCGGAGCATAAAAACTCATCAAACGCCACACTCTGCAAGGTTACTTTCTGCTCGCCGATGTGTTCCACCGTTTCTTCCGTTTCGCCCACCGTCGCACCGGTAGGGGCAATCAACGGGCGGGAAACCGTTTCCTGCACGATTTGCGGCTCATAGCTTACGCGCAAAATCCCGCGGCCGGACAACAAGGCTTCCAGCACGGAGGCGTGCGTTTCCTGCTTTAGGTCAAATTGGTCATTGTTGTACACAACGGCTCTTTCGGCCGCTTCCGCTGCGGTACGGGCCAGCGTGCGTTCGCTTTCGCTGCCGTCCGTTTGTTTGGCAAACCGTACGCGGATTACCGGTTTAGGCGACGGGCTGGCAAGCGCCCCCAACAACAAATCCGTATTGGAGTACAAAACATTAAACCGCCGCGCATCGTTGTAGGTAGTCCACACCTCTTTGGCTTCTTTGCGCCACTTTTCGCTTTTGTTCCAGGCGCTCTGCAGCAATTTTTGATAATAGCCAACGCTTTTCATCAGTTCCCCCTAAAGATAACCGGGCGCAGCTTGTACAGCCCGGATAAGGCAAAATCTATACTTTTACCCGTTTTTGTAATCACGCGCAATTTGGGATGCCAAAAAAACACCGGGCTAATGCCAAAACGAAAGGAACGGATAATTCCCTTGTTTTTAAGTCCGCGCAAATACGCTCCGCAATAGCGGTTTAAGTAGGCCAGCAAGGTGCGAATGTTTTCCGCCCCTTCATAAGCAGGTGCGGCCGCTCCCAGGGCGGCTAAATCTCTTTTCAGTTGTGTTTTTACTTCTTTGTCGTTGTAGCTATTCATTTTGCTCCTAATTGTTTTTTCCGCTTTAACCAATTGACAAAACATCTCCTTTCCGCTATACTATGTAAGAGAGTTGACCGAACTGCAGAAAAGATGTACTGCTCGCTTGGCTGCCGGGGTATATTCAAGAGCTCAAATATACTTGCGATGATGGGGAGGCGAGTCCATCCGGTCAGCTCTCTTTTTTTGTCTATTTAGGGGCTCTGCTCCTCAATATACTGGTTGCCTTGGTTCTTCCCGTTTTGGTCTCTTTGGTCAAAAACCCGCGCAGCACTTTTTCTGCGCTGGGTGCGCGCAACTGCGTTATCCCCGGATATTTCGGGTTAGGATATACCCTGCTATTAGGTCCAAAAAACACTTCCCTTTGCCAGTTGGCCACCTTGGCCGGACTTACTCTATCGCCCAATATGCGCTTTTGCCAGACATGTCTTTGTACATGGGTTGGCCAAACTACCCGTCTGTCTGTTAGTTCTTCAAATCCCTGGCTGCGCCGCATTTGGTTTATTTCTTGCATTCTTTGCCTGCTAAGGCGCCCTGTCGTGATGTCCATTGGAAAAAATCCCCTTTCCAACGCTTTGCGCAGTGCTCTTTCCCCACGGGCAGCGTCCCAGCGGTTAAAAGCGCCCGCCATTTTTCCAAATGCCTTTCTTGTTCCATAATCTCCAATCCCCCAAAGAGCCATATTTCCGGCCATTTCTGCCGCAAACGCTCCGTATGGGTTTTCATAGCGCACCTTGCGCAAACCTTGCTTAAAGGCCCGCCGCCCCGCCTCAAAAGAGCGTTGTGCGTCGGTTGCTTCCGGACCGAAAAGGTAGTCGCTCAGCATTTGTGTTGAGCCGGCCACGCTGGCGGCATTATCATCTCCTATCGCGCTCCAAAACGGGCGTCCGTACTTTATCAATGCTTGTGCCAGTGTTGTCATTTTTTAATAATGCTCTATTGAAGTAATGCGCCTGCGTAAATGCTTGCGCATATCGTTAAAAGTAATTCCTTCGGGCCGCGTAATTTGTTGCGGCACGGGTTTAGCCAAATACCTGCTATACCCTTGGGCCATATAGCGAAAAGCGTCCGCCCCGTGGCTGGCCCAGTTATGAAGCGGCTCCTTGCTAAAAATCATCTTATTCGCGTCGTATTTGCGTTGGTAATTGCGCAAACACTCCAGCAAATCCTGCGTTTTATCGGCGTCAAAAAATGCAAAGCGGGCATTCGGGATAAAGGCGTATCCTTCTCCGGTGCTCGCGGTACCAGCGGCTACGGCGCTGATTTCGCCCGTGGTGGTGTTGTAAATGGGCAGAGAAGAGTCGGCCGTAACAGCGGCGGCAGTTTTCACTACGATGTGGCCGAAATAGCAAACGCCCACTTCTGTTCCGCTTTTAATGCTCAGACTCGGTTCTAGACCGCCAATAAGCGGAGTGCTTTTGGGGTCAGCAAAAACGCCCAAAAAGGCACCAGTTCCGCCGATTTTGGCTACGCCTTCGGCGGATTTGGTGGCTACGCAACCGAAAGCCGGCAACACAGCCCCGTTGGCTACTGCCACATAAGAAGTGGCACGGCGCGGGGTGGTGTCGTAGTAAGAACCGGGCACACCGAGCGCCAAGGTTTTATTGATTTGCTTCTGAAAAGGCATATTATTTGCCCTCCTTGAATTCGTTTAAGATTTGCTCATCTTGCGCGGCGGTTTTGGCTTTGGCGCCGAAAGTCACGCGGACATCATTTTTAGCACGACCGGCCAAGTAACCTTTGACCACTGCGGGGGCTTCGTCCATGGCGGCAGAAAGGTTAAGTTTTTTGCACGCATAGGCGGCCACTTCTTTTTCCGTCATCATGGCGGAGTCAAACGCGCCAATAATGGGGGTCAATTGGTTGACCAGTTCGGCTTTGCGTCTCAAGCGGGCGAGAAGGGCTTTTTCCATTTCGTCCAAAGAAGCGACCTTTTTGTCTTCTTTTTCCTTGGATTCTTCTTTGACTTCTTCGGTTTCTTCTTCGTCATCGGCCGTTTCAGCGGTGCTGTCGTTATAGGCGATTTCTTCAGCTTTTTTGAGAACACTGCGGATGATTTCGTCATCTACCTTGCCCTTCAAAATACCGCCGATTTCATCGATAAGTTTGCGCTTATCGACATCTTCGTCCGTGGCGCATTTGTCATCCGCCGCCGGTTCGTCTTTTAAGCCCGAGAGAATTTCGGCCAACTTGGCGTCTTTGTCCCCTTCTTCGGGGTTAGCAAACAGGGCCTTGATTTCCTCAATGGCTTTTTTGAGTTGTTCCATTGTCATCTCCTTTCCGGTAGCGGCGTCAAGTCCGCTATTCCCGTGATTTTTACTACTTAATTTTTGAGTTCCCTTGCTTTTGTCAAAAAAATCAGTTAGACTATCTATAGCACAAGCAACCAGTGCGGGACGCCAAAATGTAGGCCCGTATTGCGTAGGGTCAGATTGAGCACTAATCTCGCTGATTTCATCTTGTGCTTTTTTTTGTGTACTTCTTGGGTTTTTGTGGTCCGGATCTATTTTGTATCCGGTTAAAAGCCAAACCTTCTTTTTTCCGTTATCATTTAATGATAAAATCGCCTTATAACCGTCGTGTTCTAATATTAATCTTTGCCCTTGTTTGTGGTATTCTTTTATTTGTCCATTTACGACACTATTAGCAATACCGACGAACGATTCTTTTCCATGATTTTCTAGAATGTGTTTTATTCCAGCACCTTTTCCTTTAGCATCATTGCTACCCCATTTAAGAGCGATGTCGTTGGTGACGCCATATTGTTTCAAATCGTCCCTTAAATCTTCAACGACTACTTCCTCGTTTTTTTTGAGGGTTTCAATTGCAGAGAGCAGTCTTTTTTGGCGGGCTTCCTGTTTCTCTGCGCGGGCTTTTTCTTTTTCTGTGTCGGAGTTTTTGTCTTCCTCTTTGCTCTCACTCGTGCCGCTGCCTTTTTTTGCAAATTGATCGGTCTTCGGATCGTGTTTGTCGTTTTCATCTTGCGCCGGCTCAAACTTGCCCAGTTCCATTGTATCGCAGACGAACTGGCGAGTTGCCACCCCTTCTGCGCTGTCCATTACGCGGACATCGTGTCCGCTCCGACCTTTGTCCACAAGGGCGATATGGTTGCCGCGGATATTCTTTTGCACAAAATCATAATGGCGGCCGTTCCATGTTCCGCTTTCCGGCACGAAGTCGCAAAAGTACCCGGCAGAAAGTTCTTTTTTCCCGTGGTTGACTTCGTCCTTGATTCGCTCGGAGAACAGTTTAATATCGTTGACGACTTTGTCGTCCTTTCTTTCTGCGCTGGCTCCGGTTGTCCCGTCAATGCCTTTTTCTTCAGCTGGAGTGAGACCTTCTTCACGCGGGCCAAGCAATGCGTGCCCGATAGTAATCGGCAGGGCATTGAAAGAAGCCAACGCTTCTTCTGTGAAAAGTTCGCTTTCCGGGCGTAAAACTTGATAGATTTTGTTCGGTTCCAGTTCGGGGCTGATTTGGCGGCCCAAATACGGGAACACCCCTATTTTGGTGATAGGGTTTTGTTTAATAACCCAGAATGAGTTGTGGTCGATTTGTTTTCCCATTTTCGCTCCTATAAAACTTTGTTGTTGTCCATAATAAGAACCGGCCGCTTAATGCATTGGCAGTACGGCAAATCCCCCGGAAAACCGCGGATAGGCCCGCGGGCTGTCCCGCGCGGTGTTTTGGGGATATACGCTTCCTGTATAATCGGCGGGTTGTCAAAGGAATAAATCCCGTGATTTAACCCCCCATGGCTTACATGCGTGTGGTGGAGTTCGCGGGGATATAATCCCCCTCCGGTTGCCACCCACTCAAAATGTGTTATCCCTGCCGCTTTCATGTGTTCGCGGGACAGGGCTTCAAATGCTTTTTGGCTTTGGTCGCGGGCGATTAACTCGGCCCGGCGTTGTGCAATTCTGCCGCAATAAAAGAGCGCCTTTTCTATCGCGGTAGAACTTTCCCCGGATGCAATGTTCCGGTAAACTGCGCCGGCCACTGCATTAAAGTATTTCTCCGGCAGGTCCTTAATCAAAGCCACATTTTCGTAAAGTGACGCTTTTAGCACGGCGGCCATTGATTCGCTTATGCTGGCCTTCTTGACCGTGAAACCGGCCCACGCGGCGTCATTTAACATACCCTTCACGCTGTCCTTGGTTGTGCTGCTCGCGTACTTTTGGGTCCGGGTTATAAATTGCTCGGCGATTTTGCGGGCCTTTTTGCGGAATTCGTCCTCAATTTGATTTTGCAGTTCGCGCAGTTCCGCTTCCGCGCGGCTTGAAATGTTCGCGTCCATAGCGGCCGGTCGGGGCAGTATTTGCTTTTGGTATTTCCGGTAAACGCGCAGGATTCGCTTTTTTGTTTTTTCGGCCATATCATCTACCAAAGCGCGAAGAACGGCGCGGTACCACGCCCTTATGCCTGCGTTTGGCCGCACCGCTTTCCCGTAAACGATATTTTTGCCTTGTTTTTTCATTTAACCCCTTGAAATAAACCTTTTTATCCGCTATACTATTTGTGTAGAGAGCCCGTACCAAGACGCAAAAAGCGACACTGGTAAGTTTTTACGGGTTCTCTATTTTTTTGTACTCATCGCGTAAAGACGCAGGTCGGCTCCTTTGTTTGTTTCTAAAAGTTCGGGAGCGAGAACTTTGCTTCCATCTTCAAATTCTCGGACAGTAAATTTCACATTAAACGCCATTGTTTTTGTACCTATCTGCAAAGGGAACGCTGTTTCAAAGCGAATTATTTTTTTAACTCCTGTTCTCTTATGTTCGTCATCATGAGTTTCTGTTTCTTTAGATATTGAAAAAAGAGAACTAATATTTTCTACAGCCCAAAGTGCCGCGATTTTTTCTTCTTTACTTTTGCTTTTTTTGAATAATTCGCTTTTTGTTTCGCCAACGAAATCGTGGGGAACACCCACTTTAATATCCCCATTGGTGATATACGGGAGGCCGTTGCTTGACTTCGGCAGTTTTTTCCACGCTTCTTCTATTTTTGTTTTCCAATCCGAGCGGACGAGATCCGTTGCTTCTTGCTCTGTTAAAACCCCGATTTTCTCTTGTGATTCTTTGCTATCTCGGTTTTCTTCTTGCTTCGCCGTTACACTACTAGAACTATTAGAAGAAAATTTCCCGTCATCATCGCGGGGGTGCTCGCTTTCCTTCCACTCGTCCGCGGCGGTGTCGGTTCCTGCGCCATTTTCGCCATTACCGCCGTTTTTTTCGCCTTCCGGGCCTTCTTCTTTGTCGCGCAAGGGGTAATTTTTAAGCATGAGTTTAAGTAATTTTTTCATATCGTTTTCCCTTGAAAAAAATGTCCTTTTTCGCTATACTATAAGTACCTAGTTGACTGACAAGCATAAATATTCTGCCTCGGATGCTGTTTGAGCATTTAGCTCTTACTATGTGGGTTCCACGGCAGGCCCACCAGCCAACTAGGTTTTTATTTGTTTTTAAAGTACTTCCTTAGAAATTGCCTATATGTCTTTTCCTTCATTTTTAAAATATGGACAATTTCAAAATTATTCTTTTTAGGGTCTGTATCTAATAACACAAATCCTTTTTTGTGGTCTTTTAGTTCCCCAATAAAATGCCAATAATTTTTCTTTTTAATATCTTGTATTGGCGGTAAAATAGGTTTATACAAAGCTCTGCCGGTAATTGGTTCATATTCTCGGCGCTTTAATTCTGGGTGCACTCTTTTATTGCGCGCGGCCGTACTGCGTTTAAAAACAATTTCTTTTGATTTTGCTCCTATTTCTTTCAATTCTTTAGAATTAAGTCCCGGTAAAAAACTATTTCTTCTAAAATCAATTTTTATGCTTTCTATCTTTTCTTGAGGCGTCATATCTTCGCCGTCCAGCCACTCTATGCCGCATTGGCAGCCCCAGCGTTCGCCTGGCATATGGCCGTCTTTATCGCCTTCCCCTTCGCGGAACACTTTACCGTATAAAAGCTGGTGTTCCGGATCGGGCTCTTTAGCGCTGGACGGAAGCCAGCGGTACATGCGGCCCTTGTGGGCCTTTTTCTGCTCTTGCACCTCGCAGTAAACGAGGAAGTTTTTTATCCGCTCCGTCAGCAGGGCCTGGCCGTTTAAGGCCTCTTGCTTAAAAGCTTTCACGCCCTGCGATTTAAGCCGCGCTTCTTTTTCCAAATAGAAATCTACCGTTTTGTAGATTTCCTGCGTTAATTGCCTCTGGCTTACGGCCGTGGCCCGCACCAATGCTTTTAAGTATGTCTTTTTAATTTCCAACTTGTCGTTTAACAAGCCGGATTTTTCAATTCCCTTCGGGAAAACCCGCTTTAGCCACATTTGCGGGTCAAAGCGCTGGCCCATTAGCCAAATACTTCTTTAATCAGTTGGTTTTTATACTCCTTAGACACCATATCGGTGGCTTCCAGCGTCGGGAGCAGGTTTGCAATTTCGGCAAATTTGCGCCAGTTGGATGTTTTAAAAACCAAATGTCCGCCAAGCAGTTTTTCGCAAACAGGTTTAAAAATGCTGTTGAAATAAAAAGTCAAACCGCGCTCTATGCCTTTTTCGTCGGCTTCCCCGGTGGTGGAAAGGCCGGTGGTCAGTTCCCCGCTGATATAGGCGCGCGGCAATCCGGTAATAAAACTCATCAGCCCATACAGCACATCCAACGCCTGCTCCATGGGGTTGGTGTCAAAGGTGGGCAGTTCCAAATTATCGCCCGCGTCCAGCAGGGCGCCCGTGCCATTTTTTAGACCTTGCTCAATGGCCTTCGCTTGCGCAATCACTTCCCCAGCGTTTGCATTGGCCACATTTTCGCGAAGTCCGTTTATTTGCAAAAGAATACTTTTAGAAACATTGAGCGAGGTGTTGGCGTTTTCTAAAAGCAGATTAATTAAAGAGGCCAAAATAAGCACAATGGTGGCGCGGTGAAAGTCGGTAAAGTCCACACACAGGCCTTTTTTGCCAGACGGGTCTGCGTCTATTTCTTTCTTTTCTTCTTCGGTGGCCTTGCGCACGCAATCTTCGTCCAGCTTTAAATACAGCTTTTCTTTATGCGTCATGGCGTGGGCTAAAATGCTGATAAGTCCGCGCCGCGCCTGCGTAAAAACTACGCTGTCCCACAAGGCGCTTTCTTTGTCTTTTGGAAAGTCGGCCGCGTGCTCGTAGCAGTCGGTCAAAATCTTTCGGAAAACTTCAACCGTGAACACCTCGGCGAATTTAAAATTTTTATCGCCGTAGGCAAAATCAAATCCCAATTTTACGGAATAATCAGTTTTACCGCCTTGGTTAAAATTAAAAAAGTCTTTTAAGCTCATTTTTTTACCAGTCCCAAATAAATCATCAAGTTAGCCAGCGCGTCCGGTGCGTCGTCGTGCTCTGACTTGTACTCATACTCCAAAACCATATTGTTAAAATCCTGCTGTGCCTGCCTAAAAGCAGGTGTTGACAGCGCAGGCGGCAAATAAGAAGCTAGCTTCAAATGCCCATTAAAACTGGCCGCGTTTAAGATACGCCCGTGTTTGTTGGTGTCACTTCGCCACTCTGCCACATTGGCCCCGTTCTTGCGAAACATCACCACCGGGTGCTTGCCTACGCCATTTGTTTCAAACGCAAATTTGGCCACATTATAGGCCATACATACGCGGCCTATGTCTTCCACGCAGTCGTCCCACGCTTTGGGCCAGGCAAAACCGGCTACCACAAAGTTGTCAAAGTTCATGGCGCCAATCGCCATAGCAGTATAGTCGGCCCCCTCGTGGCTGGGGTCTATAAACCCTACGCAACTGCCGGCCGGAAAGAAATTGACGATTTCTACGCCAGCAAACGGTACACGCTCGGCCTCGCTGATTTGCAAAAAGTAACTGGCCTGTATGCTCTCTTCGCTAATGCCGGCGGCGCGTTGGGCTTCCAAATCTACATCTAACTGTGGAATAGATCCGTAAGGCACTTCCATTTTTTTTACGCCGGGCAGTTTGCGCAGTTTAGCGTAAACATCTTTTGCGTGTGCCGGCTGGCCGATAAAACAAACATTTTCAGTAAGCTTCATAAGTTCAGCCCGGACGGCTTCCACCTTGTCGCGCTCGGCTTTGCTTACATCATCTGGCGTAATTAGGTCGTCGCAAATGATGTGCTTGGGGTGTCGCCCGCGGAAAGATTTACTGCGTAGCGGCAGCACCGCCACGTTGGGGTCTTTTCCGGTGTGCCCGGCAATAAGCAAACGCAGAGAACTGCTTTTTGCAAGGGGAACTCCTTCCTCCGTCAAAATACGGGCAATTTCGCCAATGATTTCCGTGCCGCGCGCTTTTTCTTTGGTGAGGATAAGGTATGTATCTTGCGGATCGTGCAGTATTTTCCAAGCTGGGGCGCATATAACCCCATAGTCCGTCTTGCCGTAACCGCGCGAGCCCAAGACCAGCCGCGGGCCGCTTCCTTGCACAAATTCGGCCATTTCTACCTGTTTCGGGTAAGGCCTGGGGTAAGCTGCCGCTCGCAGAATTGAGCGAAATCGTCCGCGATTTTCGTTGCTTTCTGTGCGGATTCTTCCGCAGTTTTTTTGACGCCTTCCAGCTTGTAATAATGCCGGGCCAGCGAATTGCTTGCCGATAAGCGGGCAAAGATATCCTCGCTGCCGTTTTGCGTTGTCAAAGACCAAAAAATCAAAATGTCGTTCAGCGTCATAATAGCCGGGCCGGCGGCTTCTTCGCGCAGTTCGGCTATTCGTTGCGCCACCTTTGGGTTTTGCAAAAGCCGGCTGGCCTTTTCTTTAGCCGTTTTGGCACTGGCCTTACTGCCCGGGTGGCTTTTTTTCCATGCGGCAACGGCCGTCTTTTCCGTTAAGACGGCTTGTGCAAAATCTTCTTGTTGTTTGTTAAGTTTTGTTGCCACATTGTTCTATTGTGGCGGGCAACTCGGTGGGACAAAAAAAGACTGCCCCGGCGCAGTTAACGCCTAGACAGTCTTCGCAGATACTACAGTATAGACAATTATTCTTCGTTTTTCAAGGGCGCACCATTAAAAACCACGCGAAAGCGTGGTTTTTTGTTGGAGTGCGCAATGCTGTTTCCGTCGGAGAACCCTGTGCTTGCCTCGCGAGAGCGGACTTGTCCTCCGTTTCCCTACAATACGGCCTTGGGACAGCATTTAAAATGGTTCTAAACAGAGTTTAACAGAGTTTAATTCTCCGACGATAAAAGAGCCAAAAAGATATAAAAAGACCTCCTAAAACTAGGAGGTCTTTTTTAATGGATTTTAATGCATTTTGACCCCAAATGGACACTTTTTGGACACATTCTCCCCTCTATAAACCGTCAAATTTTGGACAGTTGAAGACATTTTTGAAAAATACAGAGAAATAAATAGCAAACTAAATATTTATATGCTCTGTGGACTTTATGATTTTTGATAGGGAGAAGAACAAAACAGTAATATCATACGACGGATTCCCATTACATTGTAAGGGGGATACCTCCTGATTATGGGTGAGGATTTTTTCTCTTTTTAGATATTTATGATAACTATACATTGTGTAAAGAATGTTGTTAATTATAAAACCTGAACCAAAAAGCATTGCTAGCTTCAAGTCTGAAAGTAGCAATGCTTTTTTAAAAGTTACATAATTGAAAAATTTCAACTGCGATATTTTTTTGATTTTAACTCCAACTCAAGTTCTCTTTTTTCTAAGGACCAAATCCTTCTTTCTCGTTCAAACTCCTCTTTTATCCTAGATAGCTGCGTGTCATATTCCTTTTTATTTTGCTCAATGAGGGATGTTAAATTCTCTTTTTCCATTTCACGCAGATTCGTAGTAGTTTGTTCGGTTTCTAGCTGAGTTTTAAGCTCTTCTATTTCCGAAACATAACTTTTTTCTTGCTGATCTAATGCTTCCTCCATTTTAGCGGCATGTTCCTTAAAAAGCTGTTTGTATTCTTCTTCTTTGGAAAAGAGAGTTCCATTAACAAAACAAATGAGCCCATATAAGGCGCAAAGTGCATATAGTATATTAATAAACAAAACAATTAAAATCATAGCTCCTCCAGAAGTTTCAGGTAGGCCAAACCACATCAAGTATCTAAAAGGTGTTTTGGCTATCATATTTGCAATCCATAACCCACCGATGGCAGGCCAAAATAAAAAATAAGTAAGTACTCCGCTAACTGCCGAAACGCCAACATCTCGTGCAACAGTATCTAATGGAACATCTCCAGAAGCAACTATTGCTTGATGGAAATCCCAAGCTTGGTCTATTTCTTCTGGGGAGTACTTATATGTAGGTTCCTCGTTTGTATTTGTCATGTTTTCTCCTAAGTAAAAGTGATATCAAACTATTGAGTTTTTTATCTTTCTAGACATTTCCCCAAAAATTGTTTGATGTGCAAATTGGGCCGCATTAAACAAACCGTCCGCTGAGTGTATTGCAGCACATCACCCAGCGTATAGGTGTCTTGCACGGGGTGAAAAATACTTTGCCAATCCTTTTCAGAAAACAATGCTTGGGCTCTGTCCGTGTAGGTTTCCAGCAGGTTATCCCACAAGCAATCGCCCTGAACCGTTACCGTCAGTAACCGAATTAATAAAAACAGCTGCATATTGCTTAAATTATTCAGCTTGCTAAACAAAGCCAAGGCCAGATGTTGGCTGTCCGGGTGACGCAGATTGGCGCAAATATTTTCAAAATACTCCTTGTAGCCGTTTTTGTAAAACGGTCCGCGCTCTAAATTTATCCATTGGCTGCACGCTTGATATAATTCCTGCGTACTAACATACCCTTTTACCGGCAAACGGCTTAACTCCGCTCGGCGCTGTTGCTCCATTTGGTCAAAAAACTGCACTAATTGAGCATATACATTCATTATCTCCTCCTATAAGCAAACCTTTACAGTTTGCTGTAAAAATTGTTCCTGAAACAACTGCCCTACTTGCTGTTGCAAGCCCCGCGCTCCCAAACGCCGCTCATAAGCCCGATTGACCATTTCTTCCACTATTTCCGGCTGAAGGGCCGCCGATGTATGCAGTAATTTTTCATATTGGCTGAGTGGGCCATTGTACGGGTTTAATAAAATACGGCGTAAATCTTCTTTTTCTAGTGGGTTTAACTGCACAAAATAAGAAAATCTCCCGATAAACTCCGGCAACATACCGTAACCGATATAATCATCGGCCGACAAGGGCTCTTGCCGTACAGCGGCTGCCTGCGTAAACCCAACGGATTTATCTGCGTGTTTTACCTGTAAGTTTTCAAAAGCGCCGCCCGCCACAAAAAGCACGCGGGAAATATCCCAGTCTGTGTTTTTATGGGTAATAGGGTCTTCGGTGGTGAAATATTGGCTTTCTACCATGCGAAGCAGTTCGGCCTGAACATTCCCCGAAGAAACGCCCCAGCGTTCGCTTCCTTCCCGCAGTTTGTCAATTTCATCTATAAACACAATAGAAAGCGGCAGTTTTTTATCATTTGCCAATAACTGCAAGGGTTGTAACATATTGCCAACACTCATACCGGTATAGCCGGCCTGCGTGTATTGGGAAGCATCCGCGTGAACAAACGGAAGTTTCAAAATACGCGCTAAAGACTGGCAGAGGTAGGTTTTTCCGCAACCCGTCGGCCCGCTGATAAAAATGTTATTTTTTGTAAAGGGCACATCGGATTTTTGGGCGCATTTAGCCAAATGTTCAAATACACCGGCTACCAGTTGTTTTTTAGCGTGTTCTTGCCCGATAACATATTTGTTTAACTCGGTTAAAATTCGTTTGGCACTAAAAGTACGGCAAGGCGTACGGGTGGATTTAATTGACGGATAATCCAAGAGCGGATTTTTCCTTATATCCAACAATCCCCCGGAGAAAACTAAAATTTTTTTGCTAAAAAGCACGCTTTTCCCGTCAAAAAGGGTTTCTAATACCTCTTTGGAAGAGGCAAATGTTTGCGCGCTGGACAGCAATGCGGTAACCTTACAAGTAGACGGCGTAATAACCCGCAACACCTGTGAGATGGCCAAAAACAACAGTAAAAATAGTTCCGTATCGTTTAAGTTATATTGTTGTACCAAACCGGCCATAGGTACTTTTTTGCCATTCGTTTTTTTCAGCCGAGCGCCAATTTCTTTGAATATTTCCACACACTCGGCTTGGCGTATCGCTACGCCGCATTTGGCATGCCAATTTGTTAGGTGTTCTATTAATTCCGCACGGGAAGCATATGCTTTAATAGTCGTACTGTTTTTCGTATTGTTCATATTCATTTCCTTTATGCACCGTGATAAATATCCCAATCGTTATAGCCAAACGCTTCTATAACCGCTTCCGGTTCTCTTAAAGAACTTTCCTCCACCACCCACACGCGGCGGGAAGGGTAGACTTCTTCTTGTTTGTAGGTATGTTTTCTTTTAGCCATAAAAAAACCTCTCTTTTGGATTGTCCCATTAGAGAGGTGGTAAAAAAGAACCCATCGTCTCCAATGGGTTCTACTCACAACAAAACGGTTGTAGTTCCCATCGTTCAAGCTTTAGCACCTTACCCTGAGGCAGGTTGCTGTGTAGTCATCGGGCTTGTCCCTCGTACACTCTATATGGATCTATACGGTATTTTCCGGAAGACCCAATCCCTGCTTGTGTCACAAGCTCTAAGAGCTGTCAAAGCTGTTCTTTTTTCCTAGGAATTGGTAGATGGATAGTAAAACTATCTATCTTCCTTCAAATAACGTTATTTATAAAACAATCATAAAAACGACATTTAAATGTCTTTTTATCCTTTCTATAATAAAATTATAGCATAAAAAGGGCTTTTTGTCGACCCCTTACCACTTTGCGACATTTAAGCGTCTTATTTCTGGGTAATGTGGAATTTATAACAGTTGAAACGCCCGTAATAGATTAAGATACCAGCGTTTTGGGTTCTTTTTCGGAAACAGCACCTGAGAGTGAAGGGGCCTGTGGTGCGGGTGCGAGGGAGACCGGGCTTGGAGCCAGTTCTTTTACCCACTGATGAGCACGCTGCCAAATGGCCCAATTTATAAAGGGAATCGGTTTGAATTGGGCATATCCGGTAGAGGTATCTCTATCTTCCCGCAAAGAGAAATTACCTATATTTTCCAAAGCATAACAAGAAACTTCTCCTTTGGAATTGACGCTAACTACATGCCATTTATCGTAGAGGCGAAGGATAATATAGGGGTATAAAGTACGGTTTTTTTTAAGGTTTTTTAAATATACCCGTATCAAACAATGGTATTTAATACATTTCAAGAATGTGATAGCGGGTTCGGCCGTTTCGGCAAAATCGTATTTAGTAGCCCCAAATACACAATGTTCAAAGGAAGTTGGCATAAATCGTTGAACAATTTTATCTTGTATTGGGGAAAAACTGCCCCCTATTTGCTGGGAAATATCCGCAGCCATAATGAGCAAACTGGCCTGCTCGGCAGATAGGTTAGCCGCCGCTAAAGAGAAACCAGGCGCTAACCTATATACGCTTTGCCGGGGAGAAATAACCGGAAATTGCGCCTGCAGCAGTAGTTCCATATCGCGCTGAATAGTGCGTTTAGAAACCCCCAATCGGGCCGCTAATTCAGGCAGTTTTACAGGTGCCTGTTCTAATAAGGATAAAATATCTGCCACCCGTTTGGTTTTGCTGGTAATCTCTTTAGACATAATAAGATTATAGCAATTTGTCGTTTAAGTGTCGTTTTTAATAAAATCAACTCATCTAAAGAAGATTTTTCATCATTTTTGTTTGATAAAAACAAGACTGATTACCTAACTAATACATCGTCTTTAGCCCGCGGAGCCGAAGACACAAAGTCGTACCCTGTTGGGGGTACCATTTCAGACAGCAGTGTAGTAAAAACAGTAGTAACTTTAAAAATCCTCTGGGAAAACCCGGAGATTTTTACTTGTACTTTTCAAAAGTACACCCCCACCAAAAGACCAATCCGCCCGCGGACGCCATAAAAGCCAACCGTGGTATTTTTCAACAGCCCCGTCAAATCGTCAAGACGCCTATCAACAAACAAATACCCTTCCAAAGCTGTATCCAGTCCAACGGCGGAACCGTACCACTCAAAATGCACCAAGCGCGCCAAATCCTGCTTTTAACTCTTTACTGACAAGCCCCCGCATGACGGCCACAAGGTTAAACCTGCTCGTTTTACGGCTATTTCTGTGGGGCTTCCATGGGTTGCACAACATTGACGCGGCTTTCCGGCGGAATGTACTTTACTCCTGTTTTGAACTGCCGTCCTGTCCGGCGGCGGGCTTTCTGCCGTCTGCCAGCAACACTTGGTTTAGGGGGTCGGCAGTGTTGTTGGCGTCCTCGTCATGGCGGGACGCCAAAATTTGGTATTGGCGGCGCGGTCGTCCTGCCAGCCGGTTTTGCCGTACAGGCGCGTAAAATTTCCATTCTCGTCAAAAGGCATCAGTTCTCCTCCTGTAAATTTTGCTTGACCATGTTTCCTGCTGCGCCGTCTGCGCGTACGGCGCAAACATATTCTGCGTTTGGAACAATTTTAGGGTTTCTTTATTCTTGACAAGATCTTCTTTTCCGACTATACTAATACTACCGGTATTGCCGTGAGCGTTGCTAATTCGCTTAGCAAAAGAGCTAGGGTTTACGCCGGTTTTGTATTTTCTTAAACTGTTGGTAGTTAAAGTCTTTTTCCCAGTCCGAATTTCTTCCACATAAACGGAACTTCCGTTCGGCATATTTTTACCGTAAATAATCCAATCCTGTTTTGTTTTTTGCGCTAAAATTTTTACAACGAGGAAAAAAAGGTAATGTTTGGCGGGCATACTTTACCAAACGCGTTTAGGGAGCAGATGAAGAACAAACTCTATCCAAAATAGGAAAACTTGCGTTTAAAAAACAATGGTATCGTTTATCAACTAACACCGCAGATGCCCAAATAAAATACGGGAAGATTTTAGAACTTCGCCGTATGGAAAAAGTGGGTCAATACAGTAGTAATCCATGGGCCGAAACAATACCCCAACGGCCGCTTGCTTCGCGCGATTTTTCAACTTCGTCAATAAATGCGATAGGAAGCGGCCGTTTATTTTTGGTTTTTGCCCGCAGCTGAAGCGGATTGAGGATATTTCCTACACTACTCCCCACATAACCCATTTGGGTATATGGGAGGTAACTGCATGAATAAACGGGATTTTTAAAATGCGCGGCAACCAACCGCCTGCTTCCAGCCGCCTAAACAGGACGAAAATTTCATCCGCCCGCCACCTTATATCGGTTATACCCGCACCAATCCGCGCGTAGTCAGGCGCAGGGACGGAATCACCGGCAGGGAAATAAAACTGAGCGTCATAAACGGATCAATCCCATCTTTTACGCCCAATTTTTTAGCATGTATTTTAGCGTTTTCCAGTTGTTCGTTCATTTGCCGCAAAGGGACATCGCTCATCAGCCCGGCTATTTCCAGCACCACATTGGCTATCACTTGTCCGTTTTCCACCACCACAATTCCGCCCTGCTGGAGAATAATCTGATTGGCGGCCGCTGCCATATCGGCCTCGTTCGTTCCTACCACAATTAAATTGTGAGAATCATGCGCGACGGAAGTGGCCACCGCACCATGTTTAAGCCCGTATCCTTGCAAATACCCCAATCCCACATGTTTGGTATTGTGATGGCGCTCTATAACGGCTATTTTCAAAATGTCTTTTTGTACATCTATGTTTGCAGCCAATCCGTTATCGGTAGAGATAATTTCCCCCGGAATTAACCCAATAACCCCTAATTCTTTGTTACTTTCAAACAATTTCTCCGTAACGGGTTGAACATGAAAGGTATGCCGGGCGGCTTTCTCCAAACGGGCGGATATTATAGGCGTATCAAAGGGACGGATTTCACCGCCCTCATAAACGCACAGCCCTTTTTTCCATACTTGCTGTACTTGCAAATTATTTAAATCATCCACCACCAGCATATCGGCCAAATAGCCCGGAGCAATCGCTCCGCGGTTATTTAAATGAAAATACTGGGCGGTTTGAAACGAGGCCGCTTTCACCGCAAGGATAGGGTCTGTTCCATGGCGTTGCACAGCCGTTTTTACAATATAATCAATATGCCCTTTATTCAGTAAATCATTGGGGTGCTTGTCATCCGTACAGAAAAGGCAACGCTGGGAATATGGAGGCGTAAGCAACGGGGCAAGAGCGGCCAGATTTTGAGCGGCAGTTCCTTCTCTAATCATAATGTATTGTCCCCGAGATAATTTGGCCTTGGCTTCCGAAAGAGTAGAACACTCATGATCCGAGCCAATGCCGCAGGCAATATAGGCATTTAACTCGTTTCCGCTCAGGCCGGGGGCATGGCCGTCTATACGCTTGCCTTTGTTTTGGGCCGCAGCCAATTTTGCCAGCACGGTTTTATCCCCGTTTATTACACCGTAATAATTCATCATTTCCGCTAATCCCAACACGCGGGGATGGCGGTAAAATAGTTCTATATCACGCCAAGTTAAATCGGCGCCGGATTCATCCAACGGGGTAGCCGGCACACAGGAAGGCAACATAAAAAATACATCCACCGGCAGGTTTTCCGTTGCCTGCAACATATATCTTAGCCCGTTTGTTCCCATAACATTGGTAATTTCGTGCGGGTCTATGATAACGGCAGTAGTACCGTGCGACAACACGGCTTTGACAAATTCCATCGGAGAAATTAAGCAGGACTCCAAATGAATATGCCCGTCAATGAGCCCCGGCAACAATATGCGTCCTTGCAGGTCTATCTCTTGGCGGCCCCGGTAATTGCCTACCCCCGCTATGAATCCACCGGCTACGGCTACATTACCCGTTTCTATTTGATTGGTAAAAACATTCACATAAGAAGCATTTTTAAAAACCAAATCCGCTATTTGAGCCCCGCGGGCTACTTCCGCCAACTGTTTATTTTGAATCATAAAAGAACGAAAAGTTTTATGGCCGGCCATACCTTGTTTTTCCATAGGGTTTCTCCTCCCAAAGACATACCCCCGTTTGGGTAAATCAACAGCTAAAATAGTATATCAAAATAACATTTCTATATAGAATAAAGAGAAAGTGTAAGTTGTACAATTGTCAAATACTCCGACTGAGGGTTTTTTGACAAACGACAGAAAATAGTTTAAATATTTTTGTCATTCAAATCATAAAGCCGCGCCTATTGTGCGCGGCTTTATATTGAAAGTACATAGCAGTTAAAACCTAAAATAAATAAACGGATTGTAAGTGGACGAAGCGATACTGGAAGCGGATAAAATAAATAAAAGCATTAGCCAGATATTTATCAAACTTTTGGCAATTTTATGTTTATCGTTCACTTCCAACATCTTTGTAAAAAGCGGCATGGCGCACAGCAAAGCGGCCGCCAGCGAAATGATTTTGATATTATCCACATAATACGCGGCGGTATAAGCGATATTATGGCTCTGTATTAACCCAAACATATTTTTAAGGTAATCTAGGGCATAAGGCAAATTATCGGCCCGGAAGAATACCCAGCCAATTACAAACGCCAATATGCAATACACATGCTGTAAGGCGCTTAGCCCCACTCCGCCTTCTTTTTTGTGCCAGCCGGTGGCTTTTTCAAAAATAATAAAAGCCCCGTGGAACAAGCCCCACACAATAAATGTCCAGCTGGCGCCATGCCAAATGCCCGTTGCTAAAAAGACGATAAATAAGTTTGCATACATGCGCCACGGCGCTACCCGGTTGCCGCCCAGCGGAATATACAAGTATTCCTTGAACCAGGTAGAAAGCGAAATATGCCAACGCCGCCAAAACTCGGTAATGGATTTAGAGATATAGGGATAATTAAAGTTCTCCAAAAATTTAAATCCAAACATAGATCCCAGCCCTATGGCCATATCCGAGTAGCCGCTGAAATCGTAAAACAACTGCAACGAATACGCCACCGCACCCAGCCAAGCCGTGGGCGTATCAAAGGCGGTTACCGGCTGATTAAAAATACTGTCCGCCACCGCGCCCATAGTATTGGCCAACAGCATTTTTTTCGCCAGCCCGATAATAAACCGTTTTACCCCCGTAGGAAACTTTATCAAAAGTCAGCGTCCGTCCCTCTATCTGGTCGGCCACCGTGTAATACTTTACAATCGGTCCGGCAATTAACTGAGGGAACAAACAGATATATAACGCCAGCTTATATACATCTTTCTGGACGGGCACTTCCCGCCGGTACACATCTATCACATAACTAATGGCCTGAAAAGTATAGAAGGAAATACCGATTGGCATTACCACATTAATTACATCAAAATTGCTGGTAAACACGGCATTGAGGTTATCAACAAAGAAATTAAAATACTTAAAATAGAACAGAAACCCCAAGTTTAAAACAATCACGCCGCCCAACAGCATTTTACGATATTGCTGGGTATTTTCCGTATCCAGCCGGGCTACCCCCAGTGCGCCCAGATAGTTGATGAGAATCGTCAAAATCATAATTGCCAGGTAGCGCGGCTCGCCCCAGGCATAGAATAAAATACTGGCTAACAGCAAAACATAATTGCGCAAATCCTTACGCACTAAAAAATAGACGGCGCAAACAATCGGCAAAAATAAAAAAACAAAAGTCATTGATGAAAATAACATTTTAGTCTCCTTTTGATTAATGCTTCCTTCAAAACCTTTCTTCAAGCCCGAATTCTTTTACTTTCCGCTGCAAGGATATTCAAGCGTTAAGAAACGGTCTAAAAAACGCTCTGTCGTTTCCACTAATACGATATCGTTTTTATTTGATTCCCAATCAGAACACATTTGTCGGGGGATTTCAAAAGGTCTTCCAAATCTAGAGAGATTAACAACCACATTTGAAAAAGTCTCCGACATATAGTTTTTATAATATAACAAGAACGAATCGTTTAGCGTAATTATGCGATAGCGTTTTTTTAATTTTAAGTTACAAGATTCCATCCGATGATAATTCGTGTTAACTTTATTGATATTCCATGTCGCATTTACAGGTTTCTTTAATTTCAATACGAGATTTCGAAAGTTACGGTAATCATAGGTGCTATCCGATAGATTTAACGCTTTATAAATATCTTTATCATCAACCACCCCTTCCTCGACATAAAAGTCCTGCAAAGAAAGCGGATTTAACTCCGGAAAATCTTTTTGAATTTCCTGCATCAAAAAATGATATTCATAAAAAGCACCCAAAGGATTCATATGCGTCCCTGCTTTAAAAAACAACACTTCTCCCTGGTTTTTAATGTTGCGGAGTTGATTAGCAAAATTGAACATTTTAATTTCTGGATAATTCTGTTTAATAAAAGCATATAATTGTTCTAAGCGCGAGGGTTGATCTAACTGTACAATCCAATCGGGGTAATATTCCCCATACAAACTTTCTTTATCATTAGACAAATAGAAATAGACTTCTTGAACTCCCCGTTTTTTAGCTTCCGCAACAAACTCCGTCAGATTCTTGCCTATCGTTTGCAATTCCTCTTCCGTAAATAAATTGGCATGACGGTACATGGCTATTGAATTAGAAGAGGTAGTAAACAACCAGCCATCATCCCCGATTAAGCCATTTTTATTTCCGCGGTTTGGATTGATTCTTTTCTCCAAAAAATTATATATATTGATCAAAAAATCCCGCCCCAAAAAACGGTCATTGTACCACGATTCAAAATTCGTGCTGTATTTTAAATTAATTTGCCCATCTTTGATAAACGGCACATATTTAGCCAGCATGCGGTTTTCTTTTTCCGATTTTTCCGCGTCCGATATCTTCATCATCGGGATAAACAAAAGCACAAAAAACACCGTCACAAACACGATATCAATCCGGCTGGTTTTTTCCTTAAATTTAAATTGCGCCAAATACTGAACGATTTTATGCGCCGACAGCAAACTGATTACCAAAATGATAAAGAAGATATAATAATCTATCCTCACCTGCCATTTGGCCTGTAAGTTTACGGGAGATTTATAAATTATATACGGGTCCGGCTGGTTGGAGGTCAACTGGAAAAATTTGCCGTCCTGTTTAGAAGAATCTATCTCATGAAGCGTAAAATCGGACAGAGTTTCCATAGCCACGGTCTTCTCCCCGCTTACTTTTAAATCCGATAAGATTACCTCTTGCGGAAACTGCCCCAGATCCAGCCGGAAACGCAACATTTTTTCAATCGGGATGAATATCTCTACTTTATGTTTTCCGGCTTCCACATCGTGCGTAACCTTTTCTTCGGAATTAAAAGATCGTTCTTGGGAAGTAGTATAAAACACCTGATAAGCCACCAGCCGCTGCGCCTGGCTGGTAAAAGAAACCGATACCCCTTTTGCGGCAAAAAGCCAAAATCCTTTCGTTAAAAACAAGGCCAACCCGGCCAGCAATACCAACAAAATTATATGTCTTGTTTGACGGAAAATCATATTGTTTTACTCTCTTATCCTTATTTTAACTGCAGTTTTTGAAACGGGCACAGAACATCTAATAACGCTTTTCGTACGCCGCCGCGCAGTAAAAATCCGCATAGCCGCCGTTTCGCGTCTAGCGCGCCCATTTGCCGGGCTAACTTTAAATACTGCGCAAAAGTCATTTTCCCATGTTCGCATTTGCACCAATCGCGCCAGCCCGTTTTCAAACGGTGAAAGGCATTGCAAATATACGCCAGGGTCATTTTGGTACCGCCGCGGCGCATCATTTCCTGATGGCACAAATCCAGTTCAATCCACTGTTTGGCGGTCGGGCCGGTGGAAAAAGTGCGGCTGTCTTGTCCGCCATGAGTACGGCCTTTTACAAAAGGAAACGCCAGCACAGCAGCCCGTCCGCCGCCGCAGACGCCCAGCATAAAGGGTACATCATTCACCTTGCCATAACGCGCAAAATCCGGTGCGGGCGCGTGCTTTAAAATCTCGGTTTTATAACTGCTGGAACTAAAAGCAAACGGCTCCCCAATAAAAATATATGCCGACAATTCCGATTGATTTAATAAAAACACCCGCGAATGACCCGGCGCGGAAAACGGTTTTTCGTCCCATTCCCCCATGGCAGACAGCGCCAGATAAATCCCCGGGATCTGGTTATAACATTTCAGCAAATTTTCCACATACGCCGGATGTACCCAGTCGTCATCATGGGCCAGCACCGTAATCGCCCGGGAAGCCAGCTCCTGACAGCGCCGCACGCAGCCATGTACATTTAGCGGTGCGGGTTCGCAAATGGTTTCTACCCCCCGCGCGGCATATTCCTGCGTTACCTGCAACACATCCGCCGCAGGCGCATTGGCCAGCACGACCAACCGAAAACCTGTTACCGTTTGCGCCAAATAGCAATCCAACGCTTCCCGCAGGAAAGCGGCGCGGTCATGCGCAAAGATAAAAACCTCTATATCCTGGGCTTGATACATAGAAATTTCCTAACTTTTGGCTTCCTGCTTTTTGAACTGCATAGAATACAGCGTATAATAGGCGCCATGCAGCTTTAATAATTCTTCGTGGGTGCCCTGTTCGGCCACTTTTCCGTCGTTAATCACCACGATTTTATCCGCATTTTGAATGGTGCTCAATCGGTGGGCGATGACAATCACGGTACGGTTCTTCATTAGGTTATCCAATGCTTCCTGCACGACGCGTTCGGACTTGTTATCCAATGCGCTGGTGGCTTCGTCCAAAATCACAATAGGCGCATTTTTTACAAACGCGCGGGCAATAGCCAGGCGTTGTTTCTGGCCGCCCGAAAGCAAAATGCCCCGTTCGCCGATTTGCGTATCCAGCCCTTGCGGCAACCCCTTGACGAAATCGTCCAGACAGGAATTTTTAAGCGCCTGCCAGATGGCGGGCTCGTCGGCCTGTTCGTTTCCTAAAAGCACATTTTCGCGCACCGTGCCGGAGAAAAGAAAATTGTCCTGAAACACCATCGCAATATGTTTGCGAAGCGATTTCTGCGAAATATCGCGGATATCGGACCCGTCAATTTTAATGGCGCCCTTTTTGATATCATACAACCGGGGCAATAAAGCGGAAATCGTCGTTTTCCCTCCGCCGGAATTGCCCACCAGCGCCAGCGTAGTACCAACGGGAATTTCCAAATTAATATCGTGCAGCACTTCCCGCCCGGGTGTATATTCAAAATGAACATGTTCAAACGAAATAGCTTTTTTGATTTCCCCCAGTTCTTTGGGCTGCGCCAAATCTTTAATGGTGGGCTGCAAATCCAAGATATTAAAAATACGGTCTATGGCCAAGAAGGAGTTTTGAATGGAAATGTAGTTATTCCCCACCGATTTTAACGGCGTATAGAGCATCATCAAGGCGGCAATAAACGCCACAAAGTTACCGCTGGTAATCGTCCCGCTGACAATCAAGTAACTGCCGTAGCCAATGACCAGCGCAATCCCGATAGACATAATAATATGCATCAGCGGCGAAAGCCAGTTCGTGCCTTTGACCAGTTTCATCGCCAGCGAAAAGGTCATATCCGTAACCGTGTGAAACCGGTTTTTAAATTCTTCTTCCAGCGTAAAAGAACGAATCGTTTTATTGCCGGAAAATGTTTCGTTGTAAATGGTCATCACATACGACAAATTGCCGACGGTTTTCGTCATAATTTCCTTCATTTTTTTGCGTACTACCGCCATCGGATAGATAAAAAACAACAACACGGCAATAGCAATCAACGCCAACTGCCACGAGTTGTATAACAGCACAAACACCAGCGAAATGGAGGAGAAAGTTTTGGAAAGAAATTGCTTTAAATTATCAATGAGCCCGGTGGAAGCAATTTCGGCGTCGTGGGAATAACGCATCAGAATCGTGCCGGAGTTGTTGCGGTCAAAATACGAAGAATCCATAGAAAGAAGTTTATCGTATAATTTGCGTTTGACGCCGATGGTAATTTTATTGGCCACCCAGGTATTTAGATAGTTGGAAGCATAAATCAAAGTGCCCTGCACCACCGTAAATCCTACGATTAAAAACGGAATCATAGACGAAAAATGCGGCTGTTTATCCACCATTACCTTATCCATAAACGGCTTTAAAAACATCGCCACCACGCCGTCCAGCGCCCCCACCGGCACCGTCAGCGCCACGCCCAAGCAGGCGCGGAACCAATACGGCTTGATATAAGGCCACATTCTTAAAAAATTTTTTACCAGTGCATTTTGTTTAATCAGTTTTTTATATTCTATTTTCATAAACTTAAATTTATTTATTCCGAAATTCTTCCATTTTCTGGATAGCAGCCGCTACATCATCATAAGGGATCTGCTTAATTTGATAATTGGGCAACGACCACCATTTTAATTTTAATAACTTTTTAATAATCTCCGGCGCGAAACGGTAACGCAAAATTTTAGCCGGCACACCAACTACCACCGCATACGGGGGCACATCTTTCGTTACCAACGATTTTGCGCCGATAATCGCGCCATGGCCGATTGTAACGCCGTTTTTAATCAGCACCTCGTCCCCGATCCACACATCGCTGCCAATCCACACGGGAGCCAGTTCTTCCCACTCGTTATGAGAAGGAGTCTGCGAAGTTTTATATTCCAGCCGGTCCAAATACAAATAGGGCGAGGTGGATAAATAATCCTGCGGATGGGTGCCGTGCCCGATACGCACCCGACTGCCAATAGAGGTAAACGAGCCGATAACGGTCTGCTTCGGATTTGCCACATACAAATCCGGCGCGGAATAGCTTTGTTTGCCGATATGGTCTATTTTAGGCACAAATAACGCCATAAAACGCTCAAATTTAAGGTCCGGCGGCAGGCCCCCCGCCGGACATAAATTTATTTCTTGAACTCCAAAACCAACTCTAAAAACGCCTGCTGGGAAAGAGCCGTCCGTTTATACAGCTGGTCCAGCGCTTTTCGGAAGGATTTATTATCATATTGCTGCAATAAACCCGTAGAGAACTTATTTTCCGGCTGATTTAGCAAGTCCTTCAATTCCGTCAAATTTGTAAAGGGCTGCGGATTTTTCATGCGCTTAATCAAACATTCTACCGTCGGGCAGGAATAAGTAACAGTTTTTTTACGGCAAATATCGCAATCCAGCAGCACGGTGGAAACCGTAGAGATGACCTCCCGCGATTTTTGGATAAGCTCCGTAATGGGAGACTTGCTTAAAAATTCATTTTCGTGATAGAAAATGATATTTTTCCGCGCGGAAGGATAAATTTCAAACAAGCTTTTTATCATAGAGTTACAATGGGAATTGGCTTGCTCCCCGTGATGCATCTTCCAGATATAGGTTTGTTTGGGGTTGTCCACCGCCAATTCAAATATCATTTTATAAAACTGATATTTTTCTTCTTTATCGTAAGTTTCCCAATGCAAATTGGAAAGGATCAGTGTATATTCTCCGTCATAAGGTTCGGGGCGTTGGGTAAAAGCCGGGTAGCCAATTACGGTGCCGGGGACGGCATTCTTCTGTACATAATAAGTCAACAGATGATCCGCAAAACTTTGCGTAGGGAATGAATCGTCGTGAAATACCTCTTTTTTAGGTAAATCGTAATAATGGAGCCCCAGCTGAAACAAACCATGCTGCAATTCAAAAACCGGCACTTTCATTTTATTAAAAAAGTTTATCAGCTCCAGGGAATAGGCATGGGGCGCAGTGGCCTGGGCATCTGTAGTGATAAATGCGCCAAATCCATTCAATTTATATTTAAACTTTTTGAGATCTGCCACAAAATAGACATTGGGCAGCTCATACAGTTTAGACCGCCGATAAAAATCCACCGGAATAAAATTGGAATGAAAATAAAACTCTATATCCGGGTTATCTTTAAAGATGTTGTAAAAGAGGTCAAAATGATGCACGCCTCTTAAATAACAAAAAACTCTCTTTGTTTTATCTTGAATGATATTTTTTAGCATAAAAAGTCCTTTACCTTGGGATTGATTGCTGTATTGGTGGAGTGATTCTTCACAACATCTAAGTAAGCCCGTTCCCCCACCTTATACAACTCTTTTCTGTTTTGATAGATCTGCTCTAATTTTTCATAAAAATTATGCTGATACAAAAACCCGTTTACCCCGTCTTTAATAACGGAGGTAAACTCGTCGCAGTCCCGCGCCAGTACAGGCGTTCCGACGGCGCCCGCTTCAATATATTTAATGTTGCTTTTGGCGTTGTTAAACGGATTTTTATCCAGCGGCACCAGCAGCAAATCGTGCTTGGCATAAGTATCCAGCATTTGTTCAAAGCCGCTGTATTTAATCACACAAACCCGGTCTTTGAACAGGGAAAACCCATTCTGAAAAGTACTCGCGCCCAAGAACGAAAGGGTAACATCTTCATGCTTAAGCATAAAGTTGAATAAGTCCAGATAAACGGTGGACGCATCGTATCCGTGCGTTTCCGAGCCGGAAGCATACAGCAATTTAAAACCTTCGGTCGTATCTTTCTCTTTTTTCTTTAGGCAGGTTTCTGCTATTTGGTTGGGCAAAATGGCCGTATGCACTTCAAACTTACGGGTCATTTCCTTAGCCAGCAACTCGGTGGATACCGTCATTTTAGGAGAGTACAAATAACAGAGCGACTGAATCAGCATATTATTGACGGTATTATCATAAGAAATCTTTCCCGATTTGTAACGGCCGGAATAGGCCGCATAATCGCTGATAAGCAAATCATCTATATCAATAATTAAGTTTTTCTTATGTTTCGTCAGTTCTTTTAGAATTTTGGCGCTCATACCGGTCCGATGCGGACGATTAAAAATCACCAATTTTGCATGATAGAGCTTGTTTAAAAAGTCCCTGGACAGATCCGTAACGGTTTCATCCGACACGGTATAATGATTCTTTTCAAAAAATTCTTTTAAAAAGTTGACTCTCCAAATATACACACCGTCTGTTTTACGCACAGAAGTTAGAATCAGCACATCCAAATCATCGTATTTGGCCGCCACTTTCCAACGCTTGCCTTTACCGAACATTTCATAATGCAGCAGCGGATTCATTTCCGCAGTTTTAACATCGTCATAAAAACTCAGGTACAAATTTCCGTCAAACTTTTCAGAAGGATTGTACCCCTCTTTCCACCCGCAATACAAATAATGGGCCGCAGGATTTACCCCCGTTATTTGATAAGTTTCCTGGTACCATGCGGCATCAAACAGCGGGGAATTTTCAATGGTTTTAAGCATTTTATTTTCTTCGGTTTGCCCTTGCTTCCAACCGCAAACCAAGTCCGACTGTTTATTAAATGTGCTCTGTTTCAGTTTATAATCATCTACCTGGGTAGCATTATAACTATTATGAATCCGCCAATAAGTCAACTGCTGAGGAACATAAAAAATGGCATTTCCTTTAGCCACCAGCTGCCGGTAAATCCACCAATCCGTAGCGGAAGGACGCGGATTATCCGCCAGATTACACGAGAGCAGCACCTCCTTCTTAATCATACAGCACGACAGGGTGGGAATCCAATTTTCTTTCCGGAAGTCCGCATAAGTAAAATGATTAATGGTATGCCGAAAACGCAGCCGCACCCGACGCAGCACATTTTGCTCCATCTGGATACATTTTTGATAACTGCCAAACAAGCAAATATCGTTGGTAATTACATTGGCTTTTGCAAAAGAAGTAATGATTTTTACTTTTTCTTCCAAATGGTTGGGCGCCCAGTAATCGTCCGACTCGCAAAAAGCGATATATTCCCCGGTGCTCTTTTCCAGTCCCAGTTGGATTGTTTCAATCAATCCGCGGTTTTCCCCGCCCGCATGCTGGTAAAGCTTCATAAAATCATATTTCCGGGTATATTTTTCAATTACTTCCACCGAACGGTCCGCTGAACCGTCATCTACGATAATTACTTCATAATTTTTATAGGTTTGGTTAGCCAAACTATCCAAAGTTTCTTTGATATAATCCTGGTAATTGTAACTGGCCACAATCACGCTTATTTTAGGCGTCTGGCTGCGGCGTTTGCAAACCCAGCGGTCCCAAAACGAAGGGGTATCATACTGGAAATTATCTTCTTTTACAGCCGATCCGCCGCGGCCTTCTTTACGGCCGTAGCGCTCATAATGGATAAGCGGACAAATCTTAGCTCTTTTCAAATCATCATACAAAGCCAAATAACCATTCCCGTCAAACGACAAGCTGGGATTGCGGCCTTCTTTCCAACCATAATTCAAATAATGCCAAACCGGGTCCACGCCGGCCTCTTTTACATCGGGATTCTGGTCCAGATACCAATCCGCGTCAAAAAGTGTAGAGTTTGCAACCGTTTTGTAATTTTTGGTTTTCTTAAAATCATATTTGGCCAGTTTGCGCTCGTAATTGTTCTCAGAAATGAGATACAAATGACGCAGCACCTTATATAAATGATATTTGGACATTCTTTAACCTCTTACTCCTTAATTTACCTTTCTGTAATATACCGGAATTTTACATACTTTGATGATTTGGTGATTGGAACTGGTAATGTCGTTGCTGTAGAAAAAGTTGAAAACGCGCTGAAACTTTGCCTGATTTTCAAACCACCTGTTTTTATCAAATCCTTTTATGTCATACCCCTGGGCCGTTACCATACAGCCAAAAGCCCGCTCAAAAGCGTGGGCTAAAGTGCCGTCCTGCACGGTGGAATCGGTTTTAGGGAAATCCCCCGCGGCAAAAGCCGTTTTGGCTTTTTCAAAAAGGTTGGCCCGAGCCAGAAACATTGTACCGGCGGCAAAGGTAATCTCGGCCGGCACGGATAATCCCATTTTTTGCAATATCGCGGCGACTTGCGGCCGCAAATACTCCGAACATTCCGGTTCGGAAGTAATTAAATAGCGCGAGGACAACATTCCCAACCCGGGGTTTTGTTCAAACGCCGCCAAGTTCTGCCGCCAGATTTCGGCCGATCCCAACAGGGCGTTCATCAGCAGATTTACCCACCGTTTTTTAGTAACGCACCGGCCGTTAATCCAGGTTTTTTGCAAACCGGATTTACTTTTCGTATGAATTTTTAATACCAAATCATACCGGGACAAATCCGCCTTATGCAAAAATTCCACAAATGGCCCTATATCGTACCCGCGGTTTTCCGCCTGCCAAACGACACTCTGCGGCTGGAAATTTTTTATTTCCTGTTCCAGCCGGGCATTTTGCTGCGTCAGCGTTACATACAGCCGATACGGGTGGCTGCCCATATGTTGCAAATACTGCCGTATTTCGGGGCACCGCTCCGTATAATGCAGATGCAAATGCACAGCCGTCGGCTTCATTTTTTCAAATACCACTCCACGGTTTTGCGGATACCCGTTTCAAAATTTTCTTCGGCCTTCCAGCCCAACTCCGTTTCCAGCTTGGTGGCGTCAATGGCGTAACGGCGGTCGTGGCCGGCGCGGTCTTTTACAAAGGTTACCAGCGTTTTATATGATTTGCCGTTTTCGGCCGGTTTAAGCTGGTCCAAAAGCCCGCAGATGGTATCCACAATTTGCAAATTATTTCGTTCGTTGCGCCCGCCAATGTTATAAGTTTCGCCGGCGCGGCCTTTTTGCCACACTAACGCAATTCCCTTACAATGATCCAGCACGAACAACCAGTCGCGCACATTTTTGCCGTCGCCGTAAATCGGAATCGGCTGGCCGGAAAGCGCCTTGCGGATAATCGTAGGAATCAATTTTTCCGCGTGCTGTTTGGGCCCGTAATTATTGGAACAGTTGCTGGTGGTTACATTCATACCGTAAGTATGATAATAAGCCCGCACAATAAAATCGCTGGACGCTTTGGACGCCGAATACGGCGAATTAGGCGCATAAGGGGTCGTTTCCGTAAACAACCCAGTTTCGCCCAGCGAACCGTAAACTTCGTCGGTAGAAATATGATGAAAGCGGCATTTTTCATAGCCGGGATTTACCTGGCCGGGAGCCGCCATCCAATGTTTGCGCGCCGCTTCCAACAGGGTAAAAGTGCCTTCTATATTGGTTTTGATAAACGGCAGCGGGCCGGAAATGGAATTGTCCACATGCGATTCCGCCGCAAAATGAAACACGCCGCGGATATCGTGCTTTTCAAAAAGATTCCGGACTAATTCGGCATCGCAAATATCCCCCTGGACGAAAGTATAGCGGGGATTTTTCTCACATTCTTTTAAATTATCCAGGTTTCCGGCATAGGTTAATTTGTCCAAATTAACTACACGGTATTGCGGGAAATTCTCCAAAAAATACGGAATAAAGTTAGAACCGATAAACCCGGCTCCGCCCGTTATTAAGACAGTTTCTTCAGACATTCGTCCACTCCTTTGGTCCAATGGTCCGGCACAATGCCAAACGCCTTTTTAATCCGGCTTTTATCCAATACGGAGAAAGCCGGCCGCACCGCTTTAGTCGGGTACTCATGCGTAGCTATCGCCAACACACGCGCTTTCAGCCCGGCCTGGCGGACGGCATAATACGCCAAATCATACCAGGAAGCTACGCCCTCGTCGGTAAAATGATACAGTTCTTTTTGCCCTTTAACCAGCCGAGGCAGCAACTGCAAAATGGCCTGCGCCAAATGAGGGGCATAAGTAGGCGTGCCGATTTGATCGGCCACCACGCGGATTTCCTCCCGCTCACGCCCCAAGTTTAACATCGTTTTCACAAAATTTTTACCATACGGGCTGTACAGCCACGCCGTGCGAACAACCGCCGCCGTATGGGCCAGCTGCAGGACGGCTTCTTCCCCTTCCCGTTTGGTTTGGCCATATACTCCCAACGGGCGGACAGGGTCGTCCTCCCGCAGAGGCGTATGGGCCGTACCGTCAAATACATAATCCGTAGATACATGTACCAGCGGAATTTGCAGCCGGGCGGACAGCCGGGCTAAATTGGCCGGGCCCAACGCATTAATTTGACGGGCCAGTTCCGGTTCATCCTCGGCTTTATCCACATTGGTATAAGCGGCGCAGTTAATGATGGCCTCAAACAAATGTTTTTCGGCAAACGCTTCCAACGCGGCAAAATCCGTAATATCCAAATCGGCGGCGTCGGTATAGATAGCACCGTTCTGCCCCAGCAAATCTTTTAGGCACAGCCCCAGCTGGCCGTTGGCGCCGGTAATTAGAAACATGGATCCTCCTGATAGCAGGCAAAGGAAGGATTTTTTAAATCTTTATCCGAAAGTACCGCGTCGGCGGGGTTTATTTTCCAATCTATGTTTAAATCCGGATCCGTAAACAGAATAGCCCCCTCTGCTTCCTTGTGGTACAGGTTATCGCACTTATAAGCGAACCGGGCCGTTTCACTAAGTACGGAAAAACCGTGCGCAAACCCACGCGGAATAAAAAACTGCTTTTTATTCTCTGCCGACAGTTCCACCCCAAACCATTTGCCAAAGGTAGGGCTGCTGCGGCGCAAATCCACCGCTACATCCCACACGACTCCGTCCAACACCCGCACCAGTTTGGCCTGGGCATAGGGCGGTTTTTGAAAATGCAGCCCGCGCAAGGTGCCCTTTTTGGAGAAGCTCTCATTGTCCTGTACAAACACAGCCCCACCGCAGGCCTCTTTCCAGGCCGCCTCATTGTACGATTCAAAAAAATAACCGCGCTGATCCGCAAACACTTTAGGCGTAATTACGGCAAGCCCCGCTATTTCAGGTCTAAAAAAATCCATTTTTCATATCCTCCGGGATATTGGCCAAATACTGGCCATATTCGGTATTTTTCATTAGTTCAGCCCGGCGGGCTAATTGCTGGGCATCAATCCAGCCGTTTTTAAAGGCGATGCCTTCCAAGCAAGAAATTTTGAGCCCCTGCCGGCTTTCCAACGCTTCAATAAACATAGAGGCCTTGATTAAATCGGAATGAGTGCCCGTATCCAGCCACGCCATCCCCCGGCCCATCAGTTCTACTTGCAAATCTCCCTGCTGTAAATACCATTCGTTAACAGCCGTAATTTCCAACTCGCCGCGTTCGGAAGGTTTGAGGTTTTTCGCCACTTGAACCACCCGGTTATCGTAGAAATACAGCCCCGTTACCGCCCAGTTGGATTTGGGGTGCAGGGGTTTTTCTTCAATGGAAACGGCTTTTTGGTTTTCATCCACTTCCACCACCCCGTAGGCCGTCGGATTTTTTACATGATAGGCAAATACCGTAGCGCCAAACGGCTGGGCGGCGGCGCGCTGGACCAATTTTTTTAAATCCCGTCCGTAGAAGATATTGTCCCCCAAAATTAAACATACGGAATCCTGCCCGATAAAATCCTCCCCTAAAACAAAGGCCTGCGCCAATCCTTCCGGGCGGGGCTGCTCCACATACGACACTCGGATCCCAATTTCCGATCCGTCGCCAAACAAGTGTTTGTACAGCGGCAAATCTTTAGGTGTTGAAATGATTAAAATATCCCGTATCCCGGCCAACATCAAAACGGAAAGCGGGTAATACACCATCGGTTTATCATAAATAGGAATGAGCTGCTTGGATACAGCAAATGTGGCAGGATACAAACGACTGCCGGTTCCTCCGGCTAAAATAATCCCTTTCATTTTTTCCTCCTTCCCCTTGCAGCCGACTAACGCATAAGACAAGCCAAATAGGGCAGCTGATCATCGTTTACCTTATGCGCCAGCCAACACATCAGCCGATATTTACCCCGTTTAAACGGCCCGCAGTAACCCAAAAATTTCTCCACCATATCAAAAGCGTCCCGGCAGGTTTGGCCTACAAAATAATCCGGCGGGAAAGAATACTTGCGCATTCTCCGCACGGCATGCAGCGTAAGGGAAATAATTTTTTCGTAAAAGTTTTGCTCCACCAAATTGCGGCGCACCAGTTCCCCGCACAGGAAAACCATGGCTTCCAGCGTCCCGAAAGCACACAGCCCCCGATTGCTGGAAGCGGAATTTAAATTGCCAATTCGGTACATATACAAATGTTCGTTTACAAATGCCACCTGATTGGCATATTGGTAAAGTAAAATTTCAAAAGAAATATCTTCCGGCAGCACATGCGGAATAAAAGAAAGATGATGTTCTTTAATCAGCGAAGTTTTGATCAATTTCAGCCAAACCTGGGAATCGTCCAGCGCGGCCTGCAGGCGCTGCCCGGGCGTAACTGGGGAAACCGGGGCCACAAACTCCCGGTAAAGAGTTTCGCAGGGCTGAACAGATCCGTCCCGTATATCCAATAGATTATACAAGCAGCGCGTGATATCCGCACCGGTGCGGCTGGCGGTTTGATATAAGTGTTCCACATAGGCGGGGTCTATTAAATCATCGGCATCTACAAACGCGAAGTATTCCCCCGAGATATGCCGCAGCAAAGTATTCCGGGCCACCGCTATTCCGTGGTGCTGTTCCTGCTTGATGAGTTTAATGCGCGGGTCCTTTGCGGCATAGTCGGTTAACAGCCGAAAGCTCCCGTCCGTAGAGGCATCATCCAGGCAGATTATCTCCAGATTTGGATAGGTTTGGGAAAGAATACCGTCCAAACATTCCACTAAAAATAACTCTGCATTATAAACTGGGATCAACACACTGATTAATGGAAAACAATTATTTTGACGCATACAAATAATTAAAATATACTACCTGCTAGTAAAAATTCCCCAGTCTCAATCCTTATATTTTTCATAATAAAACGAGAGGAGAACTGTAGTTTGTAAATACAGTCTCCCCCACATTCTTTTATTATGGCAAATTATCCCCGGATAAGCAACTCCTGTTTTTCTGTTTTAGTTTACCCGTCGGCAGGATATCGCCTAGATTTTGCCCACACGAACATCCACCCGGGAAAAGGGACCGCAGCTTCATTTCAAAATAATTACTCGGCTACTTCCACCGCAAGTGGAAAGTTTCACACCACAATTTAGCTTCCAATAAGGTGTTGTGAATGACTTGCTGATGAATCAATGGCGCTTCTTGCGGATTTTTTTCATGCAGCTGCTGCAATTCTTTAAAATAGTCCCTCACAATTTCCCGAATACCGCCCCGGCGGTACAACTCCATCTGTCGGTTGATATTGTGGAACAGTACACTATATTGGGGATTGCCGTGATACGGATGCAAAGATCCCGGAGCATCGCGCTGCATTTCATCCAATCGCACGGTAAAAGGTTCCCCTTTGGCGGCGGCTTCTTTTTTCATTTCAAAATAGATTTCTTTGAGCGTGCTTTTATTAACAATATGATGCACCCCGTTATAGCTTCCTACATAAAAAATATATTTCCACTGTTCAGCATAATCGGGATGAACCGCCCCGCGCTCCCGGGACATAGAAGTCAACGCCCGCAAATAGTGGTAACTGCCCCACAAGGTGGAGGGATCGCGCAGAATGGGCGTAGGGAAAGAGGATACCAGGTGAATTTCAGGAACGGTTACCTCGCCTTGTTTCGTTTTAAAAATGCGTTCTTTTTCAAAAGATTCCAGCGCGGTTGGATGGCGTAGCTTCGCCACATGCAAAGCCAACGATCTGCTGGCCAATGGAACCCGCATATGCTGGTTAATTTGCCCCATGGGTTTGGGTTTAAATTTTACCCGACGGGACAATTTTACCAACTGATAAGCGCTCTGCCCATAAACGGCCGCTTGAGCGCCAAAAAACATTACCAACAAAACGACAAGGATTTTCTTCATAAGCAGCTCTCTATCTGGTTTCCAATCCTTGCTGAATCCCGCAACGCCCCGAGCCCAACTTGTTTCAGCGTAGAATTTTGCCCATTATTGAGGCAAAATGGCGTTTTTTTTATTTTACATTATTATTGATATTTGTCCAGTTTTTTCTGACTCTCAAAGAAGTATCCTTTTCAACCAATTTCCGTTTGACTGAAAAAAACCGAGGAAAGCGCTTGAATTAATAGTTTAAATTAGTTATACTAAAATAACCTTAATTAATAAATTAATTGAGGGAACACAACTAAAGCAAACCAAAACGGAGCTGGCAAAAAGAGAAGATTGTCCTTTTCTTTTTGCCTGAGGAACCGAACGGCCGGTTGCTTTTTCCAGCCGGCCGTTATTTTTAAATGAGAAAAAATCCCCAGTTCCCGGTTGTGAAATCATTTATTTTCGTTCCCGGCGCTTTGGCGCATTTATAAAAAGCGGGAAACTCGGCCAATTGTTTGCAGATTTTCATTTTTTGCGCGTTATACACGGCCCCGGCCGAGCCGGACATTTCTAAATAAAAATCCCTCCGATGTACCGGAGGGATTTTTGACAAGGAACAAAATCCGTTATTTGGCTAAAAAAGACATGGCTTCTTCCCGATTTTTAATTTCCCCGTTCCACTGGGCTTTGCGCACGCGGTCCAAAGCGCCGGAGATTTTCCGGCCGGCCAAGCCAAAATTTTTCAACTCGCCGCCCCGAATAAAACACGGCTCCAGCGCCGCCGGAGCCAACCCCGGCAGCACCGCCTGAAGAATACTTTTCTGCAGGGCGGACAGCGCCCCCAACGGGCACATTTTTTCCTGCGTTACTTTCCACGCGCCCAGAATTTCAGCCGCCAGTTCTTTAGAAAGGTGCAGCGTTTTTAAAAAATTCTCGCCGCTGGGCCCCAGCAAACACACCAACAACCCTATACGCTGCGGCGCCGATTCGGCCTGCAGCAACACATCATTCCAACTCAGCCCCGGCCAGGCGAATTTAAGCATATCATACTTTTCCATCAGCATAAAAATTTCTTTGATGCGTTTTTCTTCCAGCGTTTTTAAAAACTCCCGGCAGAAGCGTTCGCGGGTTAATAAAAGGGGATATTCCTCCTTTACCGCCTGTATTAACAATCGTTCTGTTTTGGGAGCCAGTTTCCAGCCAAAACGGCCCGCAAAACGAACAGCCCGGTACATACGGGTTGGATCGTCCAGAAAGCTTTGGTCATGCAAAATCCGTACCAGTCCGGCGTCAATATCTTTTTGGGCGCCAAAAGGGTCATACCCTTTGCCAAAAGACTGCGGCAAAATGGAAAAGCACCAGGCGTTTACCGTAAAATCCCGCCGGAACAAATCATCTTTCATCTCTTTGGAAAATTCCACCTCGGGCAATACGCCGGGGTGCGGATACTGCTCCTTGCGGGCACGGACCAAATCCATTTTTTGGCCGCTTCCCAACTGCACGCGAAAAGTGCCAAACTGGGAAAATTTTTTCTTCTCGCCGCCCCATTTTTTGACGCAAAACCCGGCTACGGATTCCTGGTTTCCGTCAAACACCAAATCAATATCCAGGGTATTTTTTTTGAGATAAAAATCCCGCACGGCGCCGCCTACAGCCCAGGCCCGAAGCCCTAATTTTTGGGCATATTCGCCAATCGCGGCCAGTTGTTCTTTATAAGGTTGGGGAATGGAAAAACTCATAATACTTGCGGCGGCAAGGCGCCCTCCTGGCTCATCTGGTCCGCAAAGTTGCGCAGCAACGCGCTCTGCACGCCGCCTTGCAATACTTTGCTGGCCGCCACGGCATACTCGTTAGCGGTTTTCTGCTGAGCCGGTGCAGGCACATAGAACGGGAAATGATGGGCTCTTGCATACGAAGGTTTTAAGCGCACTACGGCAAACCCCTGGGCGGCGGCCGAAGCGGCAATTACTTCGGACTCATAAAAATCCGTTTCCTCTTTTTGCAGCAGATTTTTTAAGGCCTCCAATCCAAAAACGGAAATGGGCGGATAATCCATATGTAATTGTTTGAGCAAAGTGTTTTTGATGATTTCGTAATCCTGGTGCATGCGCTGAATCAGTTCCGGTTCGCGCTGGCGGTCTTTCTCCGAAAAAACAAAAACCAACAGCTCCGCCGGGGCATCAAAATAAATCAAATCCCCGTCGTGATGAAAAATGCGCCGCATTCCGGGCACTGAACTAAGTTGAGTTCCCCGCCTAAAATGGCGGTTTTTAAATCGGGGTCTTGGTCGGCGCTGACTAAAGACCAGTATTCCACATCAAAAGGTTCACAATGATTGGGGCAACGGGCAGCCGCTTCGTTTTTAATAGATTTCATATGTATTATTTATAGCAAAAAAACATTAGTTTGGCTACTTCTGCGAAAATGATAGAATTGATTTATGAATTTACAAGCCCGTTCTTCCTATGCCCGGGAAATTACCGTAAAGGGCATGCTGATAAATACCATATTATGTGCCGTTAAATTTGCCGCCGGCATCTGGGGCCGCAGTTCCGCCATGGTGGCGGACGCCGTACACTCCCTTTCCGACTCGCTGACGGATATTGTGGTGCTGGTCAGCTTAAAATTCTCGGCTCAGCCCGCCGACCAGGAACACGCCTACGGGCACGGCCGTTTTGAAACACTGGCCACGCTGATTATTGCCGTGGCCCTGGCGGCAGTAGGCATCAAAATCTTATACAACGGAATTTCGGATATCGTTCGGCTGGCCGAAGGCGGCCAAATTGTCCGGCCGCACGCGGTGGCTTTATGGACGGCCTTTATTTCTATCCTGGTCAAAGAATGGCTGTACCGTTACACGCTTAAAGCCGCCAAACAAATTGGCAGTTCTGCGTTGGAAGCCAACGCCTGGCACCACCGTTCGGACGCGATGAGCTCCATCGGTACGCTGCTGGGCATCAGCGGTGCCTATTTTTTGGGCAGCAAATGGACGGTATTGGATCCGTTGGCGGCAGTCATCGTGAGCTTTTTCATTTTAGAGGTAAGCTGGAATATCTTAAAAGGATCTGTACAGGAAGTGTTGGATAAATCCCTCGGCGCACAAGCGGAAGCCAGCATTGTGCAAATTTGCCGCCAGACCGAGCCAGAAGCCCGGGCCCATCACATTAAAACCCGCAAAATCGGAGGATACGCCTGCCTGGAACTGCATGTTTACCTGCCCGATGCGTGGAACTTAAAACGAGTGCATGACGCCACCGATAAAATGGAACAAGCCCTGCAAACCCGTTTCGGCCCGCAAACGCTGGTTACCATTCACCCGGAACCGCTTTCCCTGGATAAGCCCCGCTAAAAGTTTGCTACAATAATTATATGCCCCGTTAGCTCAATTGGATAGAGTACCGGTCTTCGGAACCGGTGGTACAGGTTCAAGTCCTGTACGGGGCAGGTTCTAGGTTTTTCCTTTTTTACACTTTTCCTTTTCGGTTACTTGCCCTGCAAGGATATCTTCCGGGCGGCTTAAAATTTGCTAAAATAGAAATATCTAAATTTGCAGGAAGGAGTGTACCTATGGGTGGACATTCGCACTGGGCCGGTATTAAACACAAAAAGGCCCTTGTTGACGCCAAAAAAGGTAAAGTATTTACCAAAATTTTAAGAGAAATTACCATCGCCGCCAAGATGAGCGGCGGCAATCCCGATCAGAACCCCCGCTTACGCAAAGCGATTGACGACGCCCGCGCCGCCAATATGCCTTCGGACAATGTCAAACGGGCCATTATGAAAGGTACCGGGCAGCTGCCGGGTGTTTCGTACGAAGAAATCACTTACGAAGGATACGGCCCCGGTTCGGTGGCCGTGATTGTGGAATGCACGACGGACAACAAAAACCGCACTTTTTCGGAAATCCGCAAAATTTTTACCAGCCACGGTGGTTCCATTGGTACGGCCGGCTGCGTGTCTTATATGTTTAAAGGCAAAGGGCTGATTGTCGTTAAAAAAGAAGACATTTCCGAAGACGATTTAATGAACCTGGCGTTGGAAGCCGGGGCGGAAGATGTGCGCACGGCGGGTGAAGTATATGAAGTAATTACGAACCCGGATATGGCGGAACTGGAAGCCGTTAAAAAAGCCATTGAAGCCAAAGGCATTACGCCCGAATCGGCGGATTTGACGATGCTGCCGGATACCGAGGTTAACATTACCGATGAGCACACCGCGGAAACTTTAATGAAAATGCTGGACGCGCTGGACGATCACGACGATACAAAAAATGTCTATGATAACTCTAATATAGACGAAGCCGTGGCCGCCAAGCTGGACGCCTAGCATACCGAGGAAGCTTGACGAATCCAACAACCACCGTTTTAGGTATAGACCCTGGTTTGGACAGAACGGGATGGGCCATTCTTACAAGGAGCGCCCGTTCCGTTTTGTCTTTACGCGCGTGCGGGCTGATTCATACCGACGCCGGCCAGGAGCTTCCCCAACGGCTGGAATATATTTTTGGCGAACTGCAAAAACTGCTAACGCAGTATCAGCCGGACCAGGTCGCCATGGAGCAGAACTACTTTTTAAAACGCGCCGTAACCATGGCCAATACGGTAATGACGCGCGGCGTGATTATACTGGCCTGCCAGTTAGCCGGCAAACCCATTTCTTTTTATCCCCCCAAACGCGTTAAAATGATGCTCTGCGGAACGGGAACCGCCGATAAAAAACAAGTGCAGCGCATGGTCCAGCTTACGCTGCATTTGGACCGGGCCCCCTCGCCGGACGATACCGCCGACGCCATAGCCATTGCCATTTGCCACGCCAAAACGGCACCACTTCACGCGATGATTAATACAAAAGCGGCTTTCCTGGAAAAACTGAAAGCCACTCAACAAATACAAATTAAAAAACGCTCTTCCAAATCTAGGGCTTAGAAAATATAATGGAGCAATCCCTGCCCGTTATCAAAAGAATAAGTTGCCCCCAACGATTTACACAACTGGTTGGATTGATCGTCTGCCGTTGCAGCCACACAATACACTTTTTTTAGTCCGGAAGGTTCAAACATAATTCGGTAGCCATAATCTCTGTTGCCTTCCGTCCGTCGGCAAAAGATGGAATCTTTGGAACCAGAGGCGGATTTTACATACCACCGGCACACATAGCCGTTGAGTTTCAAGGTGGTTTTGTCCGTAGATAATTCCCCTTTAAATTCAATATCCATATCCTCAAAGGTCATAGGGAATTCTCCATTTGCCAATCTATATACTTCAGCGGCATTAGACAACGAGTTAGACATGGTCATCAGCTGCACATAACGGCTCTTATCCACGGCCCGCTGGTACTGCGGAAGCGCTACGGCAGACAAAATACCTATAATCAAAACAACCACTAATAATTCTATCAAGGTAAACCCGGTGTTTTTCATAAGTTAAGAATAATCCCTAATAAGATGGACTTCTAATTTAATGTATCAAAAAAGCCAAAAACATCAAGTAATCCATACACGCTAACACAGGGGTTTCGTTTATAAAGTGTTAAAGTTCAATCTTTCAAGGAATTTCGTAAAAATCCACTGAGGAACCAACCCTCTTTCCTCCCAATGCTTTACATAACCTACGCGCTCTAGACGAACTATCTATTGCCAAACAATATCTTTTCCCATTTAAACTAACACGATATAGATTTCGCGGGGCCCCGGAACCAGTCTGATAGCGAGCGCCATTATACCCATCTACTCCAGACTGCCCATTCATATCATACCAAGAGTCCGTGCAGTAAAAAGTGTTATCTCCTTTGGTCCGAGTACATTTTGTAGGCATATCAAAATCTAATTCCCAATCATTACCGGCTCCAGGATATCTGCCATGTGCTAAATAATACAATTCCATGGCGTCTTTAAGCGAATGAGTTACACTCATGACTTCTGCAAAAGCAGCTTTATCTATAACCGTCTGATATTGAGGCAACGCCACTGCCGCCAGAATACCAATAATTAAAACAACAACCAACAGTTCTATTAGCGTAAATCCGGCATTTTTAACGCCGGAGAATGTTTTTTGATAAGTTTTGTTCATACGCAAAATTTATCAAAAAAAAAAACGCGTCAGGTCCAGGGGCTGGGCTCCCAACTTGTTACCCGTTCATGCGACTCGTTTCAGCCATACTGTTCGTGCTATGTTTCTTTCTTACAAAACAACCCTTGCCGGGAGCAGCCCGTTTGGGCCTTCCAGGCCGGGGGGTTCCGGCTCGGACAGGGTTTCGTTAATTACGGTGCTTACGCATAAAGGGAACAACAAGTTGGGGATATTTCTGCAAGGGGCGAGCCGCCCCGCCCTGTTCTATGCCCGTTCGCGCGACTGGCTTGGGCCACACGGTTAGTGCGAGGTTGCACCCAGCCGAAACGGTCCCCGTGCCGCCCAGAGGGACCTGGCGATAATATGCTAAAATGAAAGTATGATAGCGTATCTAAAAGGCGAAATTTTAGAAGTTAAAGAGGACAGTGCCGTCATCCTATGCGGCGGGGTGGGCTACGAAGTAAACCTGGCGCACAGCTCCGCCTTGGAACTAACCGCCGGAACGGAAACCGCGCTGTATATAGCGGAATCTATCTCGCCTTACGACGGAACCGTGCTGTATGGCTTTTTAAATAAAGAGGACAAAGAACTCTGGCTGCTGTTCAAAACGGCTATCCCCAATACCGGCCCGAAAAAAGCCATGGAATTTTTAAATAAGGCCCTGCGCTCCGTGGCGGATTTTCACAACGCTATTCTCAAACGCGACCCTAAAATTTTAACAGGCATTTTTGGTTTTACGGCTAAAACAGCCGAGAAACTAATTAATTCGTTAAAAGATAAGATGGACGCCATTACCGTTCAAGGCGAAAGCAAAATAAAAGTGATGGACGAAGCGCCTTATCTAAGCGGTGTAATGGAAGCATTAACGGCGCTGGGTTATTCGGCCGCGGAATCGCGCCGCGCGATGGAAAAACTCTACGCCGAGGGATTTAATCCCAACGACAAAATTGAAAACTTAATCAAAGAGGCCCTGCGGGTACTGAAAAAATGAGCAATCAAAATGAAATTTTAACCGTTTCCCAACTGCCGGACGAATCCGCCGGGCTGGAAGCCGCCCTGCGCCCCAACACCTTAGATGAATTTGTAGGGCAGGACAAGCTAAAAGAGAATTTACGCATTTTTATTGCCGCGGCCAAATCGCGCAAAGAAGCGCTGGACCACTGCCTTTTTTATGCACCGCCTGGGCTCGGTAAAACAACGCTGGCCAACATTCTGGCCAAAGAAATGGGGGTTAACATCAAAGTTACTTCCGGCCCCGTATTGGCACGGCCCGGGGATTTAGCCGCCATGCTCACCACCGAACTGGCCGACGGGGATATCCTGTTTATTGACGAAATTCACCGCTTAAACCCCGCCGTAGAAGAAGCCCTGTATCCGGCGATGGAAGATTTTACTTTTTTCATTAATACCGGCAAAGGGGCCGGCTCTACCACGCTTAAATTAGCCGTCCCGCGCTTTACGCTGGTGGGCGCCACCACGCGTTCGGGGCTGTTAACGGGCCCGCTGCGCGACCGGTTTGGCATTGTATTTAACTTGGGATTTTATGAAATTTCGGAAATTACCGATATTCTGGAACGCTCTGCGCGCCTGCTTAACATTCAGGCCGACCGGGCGGGCTTAACCGAACTGGCCAAACGCTCCCGCGGAACCCCGCGTATCGCCAACCGGCTGCTGCGCCGCGCACGCGATTTTGCTCAAGTTAAAGGAAACGGTATCATCACGCACGATATTGCCAATACCGCTATGGATTCGCTGGATATTGACGCCGAAGGATTGGACAGCGTAGATAAACGGATTTTGGAAGCGCTGATTGACCGCTTTTCCGGCGGGCCGGTGGGCGTAGATAATCTGGCTATCGCGGTTTCGGAAGCGGTGGACACGCTGACCGATGTTATAGAACCGTTCCTCATCAAAGCGGGTTTTATTGCGCGCACTCCGCGCGGACGCGTGGCCACGCGCAAGGCCTACGAACACTTAGGCCGCAAACAACATACCGATTTACTTTTCTAGCCGGGAGGACCGATGAAACCGTTGCTTCGCCTCAACTTATTGCTGATTTGTTCACTGCTTATTTGCGCCTGTGCGGCGCCGTCTAAACGCGCGTCCGTCAGCGCGCAAGCCGCCAAGGGGCAGATTGATTCCGCCGCCCTTTCCCGCACCCCCGAACCGCAAGCCCAGGATCCGCTGGCCAAACGGCGCCCCAGGGATTTAACCGTACGCATTTTACTGGCTGAAAAACAAAAATCTGCCCTCATCAAACATACGGGCAAAGTATATATCTATACGCTGAATTTGGATAAAAAATATAAAATTTCAGCCCCGGGCACGCTATCCGTCAAAGCGTTGGGCGGAGGGAAAATACAGGTAGGCACGCTGCAATCGGCCAAAACCATCGTGCTGGAGCCCGCCCTCAATACCTTGCTGGTATGGAATAAAAATTCCTATTCCGGCAAGATCTATATTATCCCGGCCGGAAACACTTTTCATTTAGTGGAACACGCCCCGCTGGAAACTTATCTTTACGGCGTTCTCCCATACGAAATGAGCTATTCCTGGCCGTTGGAAGCATTAAAAGCGCAAGCGGTGGCGGCGCGCACTTATACGCTTAAAACATTGGAAAGCGTAAAAAATCAAAATTTTGACTTATTTTCCGATGTACGCAGTCAAATGTATAAAGGCGGCGGCAAACAATATGATTCCGTCAAAAAAGCCGTGGACGGCACCCGCGGCGAAGTGCTGACTTATCAGGACAAGCTCTTTTTTACTTACTACCACGCCAACTGCGGCGGCGGAACGGATGATGTACGCAGCTGGAACCCCGGTACGGCCTCCATTAAACCGCTCTCGGGCGCTTCCTGCAAAACCGACTCCCATTCCAAAAGCTATAAATGGCAAATGAGTATCTCCCGCGCCAAGGTGGAAAATTATGCCAAAAGTGTGGGGTTGTCCGGCTCTTTAAAAAGCATTAAGATTGCCCGCAAAACCGATACCGGCCGCGCCACCAATTTAACGATTCGCACTTCCAAAGGGTCCAAAACGGTCCCGTGCGGCAAATTTCGGCTGGCTACCGGCATACGCAGCTGTAAAATTACCAAACTGTCCGTACGCAAAAAAGAGGTCTATTTTGAAGGGAAAGGATACGGGCACGGAATCGGTATGTGCCAGGACGGCGCCCACGGTATGGCCCAGGACGGAAAAAATTACAAGAAAATTTTAAAAAATTATTATCCCGGTTCGGAAATAAAAAATCTATCTAACTATTATGGCATTTGAACGCTTTAAAAAACTAAACTTGGATCCGCTGATTGCCAAACAACCAGCCACCCCGCGCGACAGCTCCCGCCAAATGGTGCTTCACCGCGATACCCATACGATTGAACACCGCATTTTCCGCGATATTCACGAGTACTTTAATCCCGGCGACGCTTTAGTTATCAATAACACCAAAGTATTCCCGGCCAAGCTGTTTGCCCATAAACCCACCGGCGGCAAAGTGGAAGTACTGCTGGTGCGCCCCTTGCAAAAACCGAATATCTGGGCGGTTTTGACGCGTGATTACAAAGAAGGAGTTACCCTGGACTTTGGCGACGGACTGACCGCACTCGTAAAAGGCAAAACGGAAAATAACGAAGCCATTTTGGAATTTAACCAAGACGACATTTTGCCCTTTTGCAATGCGCACGGACTCATGCCCCTGCCGCAATATATTGAGAAAGCCCGCAAGCACGACGGCATGACCCCCAGCATTGAAACCGATAAAGACCGCTATCAAACCGTTTATGCCAAATACAGCGGTTCTATTGCCGCGCCGACGGCGGGCTTCCATTTTACGCCGGAATTATTGCAAAAATTAAAAGATAAAGGCGTACAGATTTGTTACATTACCCTGCATGTGGGCTGGGGCACTTTTAAACCCTTGCGGGGCGAACCCGAACAGCACCATATGCTGGCGGAACTGGGCGAAGTGTCGCCCGAAACGGCAGACACACTAAACGCCGTCCGCGCCGCGGGAAAGCGCGTGTTTTCCTGCGGTACCACCAGCACGCGCACGCTGGAAAGCTTTACAGACGAAAAACACATCACCCACCCCGGCAAAAAATGGACGGATTTATTCATTTATCCCGGCTATCAGTTCAAAGCCATTGATTGTCTGATTACTAACTTCCATTTCCCGGATTCCACCCCCCTGTGTATGACCTCGGCTTTTGCCGGAGAAGATTTTATCTACCAGGCCTACCTGCAAGCGGTGGAAAAGAAATACCGCTTCTACTCGTTTGGCGACAGCATGATGATTTTGTAATCCCCATATCATCGGGCCTAAGTTTCATAAAACACCCAATTTAGTTAGGGGTTTTAGCATACAATCAATATTTCCTGTCAAATATGCTGGGAAATTTTAGTTTATTCTTTGGCAATATAGCCGAGTATATCTCAATACAACCTGTTGGTATTGCCCATTATACATATTACTCTTGGAAGCAACACTGCACGAGTTATAACAAACGGCAGAAGGCGTTGTACAACGCACGCCTGATACAATTCCTTGAGAGCAAGGAGTAAGATTCCCTTTATATTTCGTACAAGTGCTACTTAAATAACGATTTATTTCATCTGGATATAAAGACAATCCCGTTACATACGCATCACCCACCCTAGTCCATTTATAAACACTGGAACAATTTTTGCGCTCATCATAACGACAGGTGGAAGTATTCCAGGTATAAGTAATGCGCCCCTCTTGCCCATTAGGACAACTACCCGTATAAGTTTGCCCATTGGGGGCTTTGCAAGTACAAGTTCCCTGCCACGCATTCCAGCTGCAGGTATTATAGTTCCAGGTACGCGTTTGTGTACCCGTATAGCCAGAAGGGCACGATTGGGCTGTTGGCTCCCCGGCCGGCGGTTCACAACGCTTGGACTTCAATAAATACGAACTGTAACTGCTCCCCATAGCACTCCCGCTGGATGTATAATCCCGCGAGTAGATATTGCTCCATTCCATTTCATCGTTGCTGCCCGTATTACTCGTCTGTACTTTTGAAGGAATTGTTAAACTCCCCGTTTTCGCTCCTTTTACCCCCATACTGCTTACATACAAAGTATTGTTCACCTGACTGTTTACACTGCTCGCCCCCGATAAACTCATATTGTTCGCCAACAGCCGCTTCCCTTTCACACTTCCCCC
>CALUZQ010000005.1 GCA_944325225.1 uncultured Elusimicrobiales bacterium | reverse complement strand
CCGCTTAAAAAGTCCTTTCTTTTTTTTTTTTTTTTTGTATAATAGGAATATATTGTTTTTTATTTCAACCGGAGGACAAATGAAGAATTTGACTGCAGGACTGATTCTTGCGTTTTGTTTCGCTTCCGTAGCCGGAGCCCAGACGACATGGAAACCCATTGAAACGGCCGGGCAGGTGGACGGAGAAACCTTAACTATCAAAAACCCGATCCCGGAAGCCGACGGAAAGATGATTGCAGCCGGGGCGTCTATCAACGATAGCGCCACCCATAATACGCTCAACATCTCCACCGACTTAACGGAAACGAATACCAATGTGCCGAGCACTCAATTTAACCACTATATTGTGGGCGGCGCGGTATATAATAATACGGCAGACGGAAACACCGTAAACATCAACGGTGCAACCATCTCCGGCCGTGCCGTAGCCGGCGGTTTAGCGCGCACCCGTAATCCGAACTCTATAGATGTAGAAAAATGGGACACGGGCAACGCCACCAATAACACCGTTAACATTACCGGCGCTACGATTGATGTGAACCCGCAAACTACGGACAGCGTGTTTGATATGGAAGGAAACCCCGTGGCAGTAGCCGGAGGGGCCAACCAGTTTTATGTGGGCAACGCCTCCGGTAACACGGTAAATATCACCGATTCTACCATTACCGGCGGAGTCGTGGGCGGTTTAAACTATGTCAAAACCACCCAGGAAGAAGTGAATGAACACTCCGGAATGCTTACCCACCGGGATAATAACAACAACACCGTTCGCATTACCAATTCCACCATTACGGGCGATGTGTATGGTTCCAACGGCGGGGTAACGGGAAACTACAACACCGTGATTTTAAATCAAGCTACCGTCAACGGCAGCGTGTTCGCCGCCGACAGCGGTTTTAGCTTGGTTGAAGACAACCGCGCTACCGGAACCTTTAATTATAACCGCTTGGACTTGTTAAACGGATCCAGCGTCAATTCCGCAGCCGCCGTTTCCGCGGCAAACAACAACGCCAGCTACAACCTCATGAACTTGGAAAACTCTACTGTTTCCAATGGTACTTTGTACACGGTAAAAATGATTCACGGCCAGGAAGATAATTCCGCCACCATCGCCGGCGAAACTAATTACAATACCCTCAACATTTCCAATACGCCGATGACGGCGTATGAAATCGGCGGGGCGCTGAACTTTACCGGCAGTCCCAGCTATAACACCGTTAACATCAGCGGGTCCGATATTACCCTCAGCTTTAACGCCGCGCAAACACTCGGCGGGCTGATGAATACCCAATCCCTGCTGGGCAAAAACCTGCTGGGCACCGAAGATGAAGAAGGAAACGCCATCACGCCGGATTTATCCACTTCCAACGGATATATTTTTGGCGGCGCAACTGCGGATTATACCGCCCAAGTAGCTGGTGTAGTAGAAACAGCTCCCGATGAAGTGATTGTCGGCTTCGGGTCCGCGGCGGACAACAACACCATTTCCCTGCAAAATGGTACGATTAACGCCAATATAATGGGCGGTTTTGCTTCTTATGTGCGCGAAGTCAATTACACCACCGAAACCAAAGACGATCAAGGCCGCGTAACCCAAAGAGTGGAAGTAAATAAAGACGGCCGCGTAACCACCACTACCACCACCACCTATACCTATAACGATGAAGACGGCACGCTAGATACAGAAACCACGACCGATTCCGATACGGCCAGCTTTATTGACAGCCAGTTCAGCGCGTCCAACAACACCGTTCTGCTTAACAATGTAACCGTAAACGGCGATGTGTACGGCGGGTATGTGGACGGAGCCGAACTCAAACGGGAAAATATGCTGACGCAAAACAACACGGTGGTTGTGTCCGGCAATACCCAGATTAACGGCACGGTGTACGGCGGTTCTAACAGCGCATATGCCCAAACCAATAAACTGATTTTCAGCAACATCGCCAACGGGAACAATTTCGTTTCCTACGATATGGCTAACTTCCAGAACTTCAACCAGTTAGTCTCTATCTACGGGGATTTTGACACCCGCTTGGAATTTACCAACAGCGATGTGCACGGATTGCTGACGCTGAACCCCTCGGCTATGAAAGATGCCGACGCTACCGTAATTATCCGCACGCCGGGTGAAATCTTGGACGGTTACGGCCCCGTGGAATGCAACGGCGACCCGAACTGTATGAAATATACTTCGGACATTTCGCTGACCAACAACAAAATGGGTGCCTACTCCTTTACGCTCACGCCGGATCTGCAAGGCAACGAACTGAGCTGGACCTTGGCCAGCCACAAAGACAAAGCCAATGTGGAAGTATATGGCCAGCTGCCGCTGGTGGGCTTAGCCCTCGTAAGCGATGGACCGGAAATGCTCAACCAAACGATGAATGACATCTGGCAGAGCGATACCGAACAAAACACCTTTGTAAACGGCGGCTACCACCACACCCGTTACAAAACCGGCAGCGGCTTTGATTTGGATTCCGGCATCGTACACGCAGGCGCGTGGAAGAAATTTACCAACGACTGGGTACTCGGCTTCTACGGCAAATATGCAGGCGGTTCTTACGATACTTTCCCGATTAAAGTATCCGGCAACGCCAATGCGTTTGGCGGCGGGCTTATGACTTCGCTGCGCTACAGCGAAACCGGACGCCTGGAACTGAGCGGGGAAGTGGGTTATATGGATATGGACTTTAATTCCAACGAACTGCTCTCCTCGTTTGATACCAAAGGGCTCTACTACGGTTTAACCGCCGGCTTTGTGGAAAACCTGCTGCAGGATTTGGACTTGTTCGCCAATATCCAGTGGCTGCGCAAAGAAAAAGACGACATCACCGACAACCTGGACCAGAAAATCCAGTTTGACGCAATGCAAAGCTTAGCCCTGCGCTTTGGCGCCGATTATGTGTTCCGCTCCCTGGATTTGGGCGGGTTGACCCCGTCGCTGGGCGTGAGCGGTATCTACGAAATGGAAGGCAAATCCGCCGTTACGGTAGAAGGGATGAAAAACGACGACGCCTCGCTGAAAGGCATGAGCGGCCGTGGAGAATTCTCCTTAATCTACCACAACCGCGATACCTTCCTGCCGTTGCACACCGTGCTGACCGTTTACGGACAGCTCGGCAAACGCGAAGGATTCGGCGGCGAAATCAATGTGTCGTTTGAATTCTAAACCCGTTGATTTTTCAAACAGAAAAGGCCCGAAAGGGCCTTTTCTGTTTTCAGCAAATGTTGCACTTTTCTGCGAAAACTGTTATAATAATTGAGTAGTCAATAAGGGCCTGTAGCTCAGCTGGGAGAGCGCCTGCATGGCATGCAGGAGGTCGCAAGTTCGATCCTTGTCAGGTCCACCATTTTTTATCTTACCCCGCTTCCCGGCGGGGTTTTTTATGGCCCAGCCACTAAAAACCTCGCTGCTTTTACCCGTTTTTATGCGCTCCAAGGAACACTGCCCAACTCCCCAAAAATGGATTTTCTACAAACCATCGGACAAACATTAGAGTATTCTTGCGTTTCGTAATTTCATACAATAATGCTATGGCCTGGTATCAAGACCGCATTTTCCGGCGGATTTTTATAGCGTTGGCTTTGGTTAAAACGCTGGCGTTTATTTATATCTGTTTCTTTCACCCGCTGGGAGAGGCGGTGTTGGTGTTTCCCGATTCACTCTCCTATATTTATCCGGCCCAAACGCTCTTGCAGCACGGGGCGCTGTGGGAGGCCGTTTCCGCCAACCCCTTGTTATTACGCACACCGGGATATCCGCTGTTTTTGGCCTTGATTCAACTTGTTTTTAATAACCTTACCTGGGCCGTAGCCGGGGTGCAAAATGTGCTTTCTCTGTTCCTATTAGTGCCGGTTTACCTAACCGCCCGGCAGCTGGCCGGGCAAACGGCCGCCCGATGGGCTGCTGCACTGTGCGCGCTGAGCGGGCTGTACTTTTCGCTCTCTTTTGCCGTACTAACCGAGGTGTTGTGCACCTTTTTGCTTAGCTGGTTTGTGTATATAACCATTCGGTTGATGCAAGACCCGCGCCCGCCGCTTCTGCTGGGATCGGCCCTGCTGCTGGCGGCAGCCGTATATGTGCGGCCGGCGGCCTATTATTTTGCTTTTGCCGCCGCTTTGATGCTGGTGTGTTTCAGCGCGGGGCGGCTTATCCGCTGTTCCGTACGCAACGGGTTGGTGTTTTTCCTATTGCCGTTGGCCCTGGGGCTGGGCGGTTGGCAGGTGCGCAACTATGTACAGACCGGCTTCGGCGGGTTTACTTCCGTGGGGGCCTACAACTTATATATTTGGAACGAAGATTATCTGGCGCAGAAATTTTCTATCCCGGTACCCCAAGCCCATCAAGCGCTGGAACAAGCCCTGCCGCCCGGTTTTAAGGCACTGCCCGCCAAAGAACAAGTACGCATTTACAAAGCCCTGGCACTTCCGCTGATTCAAGAAAGTTTTGGCTACAAACTGATTCATGCCCCTCTATGGGCGGCCAAAACCTTATTCGGCGCCAATTTTGTACATCTTTCCCGGCTCTTACACGGCGGACACGCCGCCCCGGAAGAATTAGACCGCCAAATGTTGGACCATACCTCCGCCCTGCATACCCATTGGTTAACCGGGTGGGGAGATAAATTATTATTCGCTTTGGCGGAGGGGCAAGTATTTATAACGGTTTTAGCGGGGATTGTCGGATTTTTTATGTTATGGAAAAAACACCGGGCGGAAATCTTCTTTCTGGCCGTATATTGCCTGTATTTTTGGGCGATTGGGTCCACTTTCTTTGGGGCATATGCGCGTTTCCGCGCTCCGTTTGAATTCGTGTTATGTATTACCGCCGGGGCCGCCGCGGCGGGTGTGCAAAATCGTTTGATCCAAAAGAAGTTTTCCCCGCACCAGCAAGCCGCGGCGGAGCAAAAAGTTTAATAACAGCCCGACACAAGCTATAATCCCAGCGAAAGACTGTCTATCAGAAAAGAAGGGAATTTACGATCGGCCATTTTTTCCTGCGTTGGGCGGAAATCATAGGGTTGGCGAATAAATCGGAAGGTTTTCGCGTCGGTATCCCAAATACCAAAAGAAGCATGGGGGTTATTATCGCGCGGTTTTCCAACCGAACCGGGATTAATCACATAACGCGATTTTTCGTTCAGCCGCACGACCGCATCCTCTTTTTTATTCAAGTAAATTGCACACGACCGCAAAGATCCTTTCATATAAAAGGGCAGATGCGTATGCCCCACAAAACAAACACGGCCTTGCCACAAATCGTAGCAGGCGCGAAATTGGGAACAGCTGGAAAAATACTCTTTTATCGGATCGGCGGGCGTGCCGTGCACTACGGTAAAATCCGTACCGCGCTCCACTACCGGCAAGCCGGACAGATACCGAACGGATTTTTCACTTAATAATTTTTTATTTTCTTCCAGCGCCACTTTCGCGTCATAATTAAAAAATGCTTCCAGTTCCGGCTGCACAAACACCGCATCGTGATTGCCCAGCACACAAGCCAGCAAGTTTAAATTGGCTATTTTCCGCACGCACGGCTCCGGATCCGGCCCGTAGCCAATAATATCCCCACAGTAAATAAAATGCTTTACCCCTTCCTGTCTATACCGTCCCAAACAGGCATTTAACGCTTCTAAATTACTGTGTACATCGGAAAATACCCCAATTCGCATTACGCCTCCGCCAGTGCTTCCAACGCTTCTTTTTTCTTTACTTCTTCGGGATTGGAACGATCCGCCAAGTTGACCGACATCACTTTGGACACCCCGCTTTCTTCCATCGTAATTCCATAAAGCATACGCGCGGCTTCCATGGTGCGTTTGTTATGGGTAACTACAATGAACTGCGTAGTTTTGGAGAATTCTTTAATCAAATTTACATACCGTTCCACATTGGCTTCGTCCAAGGCGGCGTCGGCTTCGTCCATAATACAGAAAGGCGACGGATTATGCGTAAAGAATGCAAACAGCAGCGACATTGCGGTAAGCGTTTTTTCGCCGCCGGACATAGAAGTTATATTCAGCAACTTCTTCCCGGGCGGCTGCGCATAAATTTCTATCCCGGTTTCCAGCAGATTATCCGGCTGCGTAAGCACCAAATCGCATTCGCCCCCGCGGAAAAGCGTTTGGTAAATGTTTTTAAAGTGCATACGGACCTGGTCAAAAGTGTATTTAAAATTCTCACGCGTCGTATGGTTGATTTTGCTAATGGCGGATTTTAAATCTTTTTTAGCGCTTTCCAAATCTGCAATTTGCGTGCGCAGGAAAGTGTTGCGTTCGGTGAGTGCGTCGTATTCTTCCGGCGCAGTCATATTGACGGCCCCCATATTTTCAATGCGTTTTCGCATCATCTTCACGCGCTCGTAATCTACCGTTTTGTCGCCGTAATTCATTTGCGCTTCTTCCGGCGTAATGTTCCAGCTTTCAAACAGGTTATTGACTACCGTGGTGCGCTGGCGGCGAGCGTTGGAAAGGGCATTTTCCAAATCATTTTTCCGAATTGTCAAATCAGAAGACGCTTTTTTACACGCATTTAAAGCGGCCGTTTTATCGTTAAATTCTTTTTTCAACGCTTCCAAATCGGCCCGCATTTTATGTTCGTCCACTTCCAGTTTAGCCAGCGTATCGCGTTCGGCAGACAGCTTGGCTTGGGTGGAAAGTTTTTCCTCCGCCAAGTTTTTTAACCGCAGGTTGGAAGAAGCAATTTTCTCGTTGCGGTTGGCTTCGCTGTTCGTTAAACTGTTAAATTCATACTCGGTGGATTTTAAATCCAGCTCCACATTATTCTTTTTAATTTTCACTTCGTAGAGCTGAGCGCTTAAAGTATTAATTTGCGCCTTGAGTTTTTCTGCTTCCGCCCGGTGGTTGGCTTGGGCTTGCTTTACCTCTTCGCTGCGGGCCGTCCGTTGGGCGTGGTTGTTTTTTAATTCTTCCAGCTGCTGGCGAAGCTGCTCTACTTGCTTTTTGCGGCTTTCTACCCGCAGGGTAATTTCCTGCTTGCGGGCCGCGGCACGGGTTAACATTTCCTGCGCGGCGTGCATTTCGCGCTCTTTATTGGCGCGTTCGTTCTGTACGGAATTTAAATCCAGCACGGCTTCCTGCGCTTTAACACGCAGGTTTTTAAGGGTTTCTTCTGCCTTGGAGAGCGCTTCGTAATTTACAATAATTTCTTTGGAAACGGTTTCCTCTTCTTCGGCTTTGGATTCCATCTCGGCGCGGACGGTTTCTTCTTCGCCCCAATAGGCCTCCGGCGCGCGCACATCGGCTGCGCCGCCGCCCACAAAAAATCCGCCCCGGACCGTCCCTTCCCGGTACGAATAACCGCCGATAATAAACCGAATTAAATCTTCCAATTCCGCCGCATACGAAAGCTGTTTTTGAAGCGGATTTTCCACCGCTTCGCCTTCGGTCTTGGGAACCTGGGACAAAATAATAAACCGGGCACGCGCTTTGCCGTGCTGCCGCAATACCTGCAGGGCTTGGTCCACCGCGGACGCATCGGCACAGAGAACGGCATCTAAGTATTTGCCGAAAGCTTCCTCTACCGCCACTCCCAGTTCCGCCGGATATTTTATTGCTTTTCGCAGCGTGTTCTGCACACCGGCAATACCGCTCTGCACCACGGTTTTGGTGCCGACCCAGTAAGGATCGTTCTTCCCCTGGGTTTGAATCATCTCCAGCTTAGCCGCTAAAGCGGCGCGGGCGGATTTGACGGCAGACAGTTTTTCATTGAGCGCCGTCCGTTCGGTTTGCAGTTTGCGCAGTTCTTCTTCCCCCGCCGAAATGGCCTGGCGGGCTTGATCGGCCTGGGTTTGTTTTTCGGTCAGCCGGCGGGAAATTTCTTCCAAACTGCGGCTGATATCGCTTAGGCCGGCCGTCTGTTCCTGGCTGGTCTTTTCCGCCGTGATTAAATCTTCATTTTCGCGTTGGGCGGAAGATTCCTCCAACGAAATTTGGTTGGAAACTTCCATCTGTTTACGCACCAGCGCCATCAAATCGCCCGATATACGCTGCAGTTCCCCTTCGCACGCCCGCAGCTCGTTTTCCAGCTGCTGCGAAGCGGCCAGCTGGGCGTTGTAATTTTCCTGCAGCGGCGTTAACTCAGCCGACACGGCCGCCAACTGTTCTTTCAGTCGGGCGATAGCGGGCGCCAATTCCTGCAAACGGCTCTGCCCGCGCTGGGCCTCTGCGCCGGAAGCCGCTATTTGCGCCGTCAGTTCGGCGGTTAAATTGTCGCAGTTTTTAATAGCCCCTTCCAACAGACCCACTTGGTATTTGCTGGCGGAAATTTTCTCGTTAAATTCAGCCGCTTCTTTTTGCTTGTGCGTTAAGTTTAAATCCAGCGCGGCGGCGGCGCCTTCCTGGGCGGAGATGCGGGCTTCTAAATCTTCCAATTTGCCAAGCACCGGCGCCAACTCGCCGGTATGTTTGGCAATTAAGCCGTCGGCTTCTTTAATGGAACATACGGAAATAGCGATTTCACTTTCTTTTAATTCTTCGCGATACCGTTGATACAGCCGGGCTTTTTTGGCTTCGCTGTCCAACTTTTTAATTTGTTCTTCTATAAGCGCTACCGTATCGGCCAACCGGGCCAAATCCAAATCCACGCGCTCCAGGCGTTTGATACATTCTTCCCGCTTGGCTTTATATTTGGATACGCCGGCCACTTCTTCAAACATTTCGCGGCGCTGTTCCGGGGAAGCGGAAAGCACGCTTTCCACACCGCCCTGGTCAATAATTGCGTATCCTTCTCCGCCGATGCCCGTATCCAAAAACAAATCGCGGATATCACGCAGCCGGCACTGTACCTTATTTAAATAGTATTCACTTTCGCCGGAACGAAAAATTTTACGCGTTACCGTAATTTCGTTAAAATCCAGCGGCAGCTGGCGGGTGGCGTTGTCAAACACCATGCTGACCTGCGCCATATTTAACGGAGCCCGTTTTGCCGTTCCGTTAAAAATAATATCTACCATGGAAGCAGAACGCAACGACTTCCAACTCATCTCGCCAATCGCCCAGCGCACCGAATCAATAACATTGGATTTTCCGCAGCCGTTCGGCCCTACCACACAGGTAATGCCGGGCTCAAAATCCAGGCGGGATTTTTCCGCAAACGATTTAAAACCGATAATTTCAATAGCTTTTAAGTACATAGCGTCCCCTTGGCAGATATATTTTGATTATACCATTTCCCTATACAAGTTAGGGGAAAACCCGCTTCCGTCCGTTTCCAAAAGCTCTTACGCGTACGAGAAAAAACCCTCCGAGGAGGTCCCGACGAAAAAAACCCCTTGCAAAGCGTGGAAAATTTTATTAGACTTTTTCGGTAAGCTTGTTTTCCTTAAAAGGAGGATTATCCACATGGCAGAAAAAGTACTTAAAGTTGGAATGGACCGCGAAGACGGCTTCCTCTACTACATTGACAAAGACGGCGATATCGCCCGTGTGCAAATGGCCAGAGGCGGCAAAAAAGGCGGCAAACCGAAAAAAGTTGAAAAATGCGGTATCAAAAAAGAAAAAGGATATCTGTACTTCTTGGACAAGAAGGGCGATATTTCCAGAGCTAAAATGGTAAACGCTAAATAAACGAAAGGATTTAAAACACCCCGCGCCGTGCGGGGTGTTTTGTCAAACACGGCTCCCGCGCGCATATACTCCGTTTTTGCGCGGACCAGCCGTCCGACGCAAAGGGGCGCATCTCGCATTGTACGACATCACGCAGTGCCTCAGCGTTTTGCGCCTCTTTTTATTTTTCTCTTTCCTCGTTCTCCAAGCCGTCCGGCGGGGTTGAATTTTTTGTAAACGCGCTTACAATAACTATATCCGATGTACCCGGAGGCGTTATCAAATAATCTCTTCTCTTTAAGCGGCTTTCGCCGCCTTGGCTTAAACCGGTTCGTTCCGTCGGAATGGAACAACCCCCAACTATCCGCCTTTATTGGCTGCAGTTGCGCCTGCCGGTTGCACTGCAAAAGATATCCGCGGCAGCCCCGGCAGTTTCCCGGTTGACCGGGATTGCCATTCTCTGGCCCAACTGTCCGTACGCGCCCGCGCGCGGGTTTGATTGACAGGGGCAAAGATTAATGGTTTAATAACTCTACGGGGGATTCTCTCGTAACTATTTATACGGAGGAATTTATGGATATTAAAATTACGGCCAAAAATATAAAATTAACTCCGGCCATTAAAGAATTTATCAACACGCGCGTAGGCAAAGTGGAAAACTTTTTTGATAATATCGTTTCTGCGCAAGTGCTTATCTCGGTAGAAAAGAAAATTAATCAACGCGCCGAAATTATCCTGCACACCGGCGCAAAAACTACCATCAGCGCCAGCGCCGTGGAAAGCAACCTCTATAAAGCCATTGACGCCGCCGCCGTAAAAGCCGAGGCCCAGGCCAAAAAAATCAAAAACAAAGCCAAAGCCCGCAAAGTAAGCAAAAAGTCTATTAAAGAAGCGGATATCAATCCGTTTGCCGAACATGTGCTTTTGCCGCAGAATGATGTGAAATTTTCCGTCATTAAACAGGTGGAAGTATCGCCCATGAACCCGGAAGATGCCGCCTATGAAATGGAACGGCTGGGTTATTCCTTCTGGATGTTCTTGGACGAAGATTCCAAGCAAATCAATTTGATTTTTAAACGCTTGGACGGCACCTACGGTTTAATTAAACCGATTAAAAAGAAATAAACTTCACGGGGGCGGTTTTGGAATTTACAAAATCAATCACCGTAGCAGAACTGCTCCAGGTTAAACGCCTTAACCTGGAGCTGGTCTGCGGCAAAAGATATATCCACCGCGAAATTACGCTGGGCAGCGTCAACCGGCCGGGGCTGGCGCTGTGCGGCCATTTGGATAGCTTCCGCGCCAATTCCGTGCAAGTGTTTGGCCGCGGGGAACACGCTTTTTGTGTAAAAGAAAATAAAACCCGGCTGCGGGCCAATATAGAAAAAATGCTCAGCGAAGGCAAAGTGCCCTGCGTAATTATGGCGGCGGGAATGGATCCGCTGCCGGCCATTCGCAAGGCCTGCCTCAGTTCCGATGTGCCGGTTTTAAAAACGGAAATGGAATCGTCGGCCTTTGTGGCGGAATTTACACGCTTCCTGGACGAAAAATTATCCCCCGTTACCCATATGCACGGGGTACTGGTGGATGTAAGCGGAACGGGCGTGCTGATCCGCGGGGACGCGGGCATCGGCAAAAGCGAATGCGCACTGGAACTGATTAAACGAGGCCATATTTTAGTGGCCGATGATGTGGTGGAAGTACAAAAACGATTTGGCCGTTTTCTGGTCGGCTCCTGCCCCACGATGCTGAAACATTATATGGAAGTGCGGGGACTGGGAATTTTAGATGTGCCGCTGCTGTTTGGGGTAGGATCTACGCTGGACGAAACTAATATTGATATGGAAGTCGTCCTTACTTCCCCCAACAAACAGCCCATTGACCGGCTGGGAGTGGAGCAGAAAACGACTAATATTTTAGGGGTGGAAATTCCGTCTTTAGGGCTGCCCGTTACGCCCGGACGCAACTTGGCCGTGCTGATTGAAGTGGCTTCTTTAAACCAACAGCTTAAAAGCCAAGGCATTTTTTCCGCCAAGGAATTTAGTCAAAAAATCTTAGACAAAATGAAAAAGGGGACCCATGGCCGAGAATAAACGCCGCATCTTTATCATTACCGGATTAAGCGGGGCCGGCAAATCCCAGGCGCTGAAAATCTTTGGCGACTTCGGCTTTTACTGCGTGGATAATTTGCCGCTGGCGCTGTTTAAAAATTTTACCGACTACATTAAACAAAGCGGCGAACGAAAAGATATCGCCCTGGGAATTGATGTGCGCGAGGGCGGACGCTTAAAAGATATGCCCAAAATTTTAAATTCCATGGTGGCCGACGATTTTGTCGTAAAAGTGATTTTTTTGGACGCCTCGGAAGAATGTTTAATCCGCCGTTTTTCGGAAACGAAACACCGCCACCCCATTCATAAAAAACTGGCCGCCGCCATCGCCCACGAGCGGGAAGTCATGAGCCCGATACGCACCATGGCCGATAAGGTAATTGACACTTCGGACTTAAAACTGGGCGAACTGAAAGAAAAACTTTCGGCTTTAATGGGACTCACGCGCGAAGGCGATATGCAAATTTCGGTCGTATCCTTTGGTTTTAAAAACGGCATTTTAAAGGATTGCGATATTGTGATGGATGTGCGTTTTTTACCCAATCCATACTATATTCCTGAACTGCGGGAAAAAACCGGGTTGGACAAAGAAGTACAAAATTATATTATGTCTTTTAAAGAGACCAAAGAATTTGCCGAAAAATTTGCGGAACTTATTAAATATTTGATACCAAAATATATAAAGGAAGGGAAAAGTTACCTGACTATCGCCATGGGCTGCACCGGCGGCAAACACCGCAGCGTGTTTATGGCGCATGAACTGGCGCAGCGGCTGGCCAAAGCCGGGCTCAACGCCACCGAATTTCACAGAGATATAGGACTTTAATTTATGGTAAAAATCATTTTAGTAACCCATGGGCATCTGGCCCAGGAAATGCTGGAAACGGCGGCTCAGATTATCGGTAAACCGGCAGATGACGGTTTTGCCATATTCTCCGTAACCGCCGCCGCTTCGGTGGAAAACGAAGCGGCTAAATTGCATACCTTGCTTCAATCCTGCCAAGACGGGGCCATCATTTTGACCGATATCTTCGGCGGAAGTGCGACGAATATCTCGCTGACGGCCAGCAAAGATCTGGCCAAATGCCATGTAATTACCGGGCTGAACCTAAGCATGCTGCTAACAGCAATCAACAGCCGCAAAAAACTGCCCGCCAAAGAACTGGCAGAAAAAATTGAAGCCGACGGGAAACGCGCCGTCATCAATGCAACGGAACTGTTAATTAAGGGGCTTTAATGCCGATTATTTTCGCGCGGGTAGATGACCGTTTGATTCACGGGCAAATTGTACAGGCCTGGCTGCCGGAATTAAATGTGGACGAGATTTTAATCCCTTGTTCTAAGGGCCGGAAATCTTGCCTCAACGGCGGGCTTTTGCGGCTGAGTTTGCCTTACGAATACGAATTAACCATCTTAGATTCGCACGAGTGCGTGCGGTATGCCGCTCGGTCCAACCGGCGGATTTTTTTGCTGATGGATTCCCTAAAGGAATTTACGGATCTGGTAGAGGACGGTCTGCAAATTAAATCGCTCAATATCGGCGGTATGCATTTTAAAGAAGGCGCGCAAAAACTAGGGGAAAATGTGTTTTTGGACGATACAGACAAACGCTTTCTAAAATTAATCCGGGATTTAGGAATTAACATTGAAACCCGCGCGGTTCCGAACTCCCAATCCATATCTGTAAGCGAGGCCTTGTGATGACTCCGGAAGTATTTATGCTTTGCGTATTAGCGGCTTTACTGGAACTGGATACCACCTATGCGCTCCAGCTGACTTTTTCCCGCGGCATCATTGCCGCCACGCTGATGGCGTTGGTAACGGGCGATGTAATGGCGGGCATACAAGTCGGCATTTTTACGGAACTGATTTTTGCCGACATTAATCCCCTGGGCGGCATACTGCCGCCAAGCGCGGTTGTATGCGCAGCAGTCTCGCTGGCTTTGCACGCCCTGGGAATAGAATTGTATTTTTCCTTTTTCTTTGGCGTAGCGGGAGCAATTTTATTCTCGCAGGCCGAAAAATTGATGCGCAAAAACCGCTTTAAATGGCTGGTTTTCTGGGAACAGCAAATTGTTAAAACTCCCTCCGCGGTCAACCGGGCCGTGGCGCTGGCGTTGGCCACTTCGTTTTTAATGAATTTTATTTTAATTTTTATTTTTGTACTGTTGTGCGGCAAGCTGATGTTGTGGCTGTTGCCGTATATTCCGGTTAAGGCGCATTTCGCGTGCAAATTTGCTTATATGGCCGTCCCGTGGATTGGGCTGGCTACGCTGGTGCCCGCGTTCCGCCTAAAGGCGAGGTAATATGAAATTTTCCATGCGGCTTAATTTGTTTCTGCGCTCGTTTTTCCTGCAAACGGGCTGGAATTACATGAAGTATCAAAACCTGGGGCTGACCTTTGTGATGATGCCTTTTTTAAAAAAAGTGTATCAAGACGACCAAGACGCCCTGCCCTCTGTATTGCAGCGCTATCTGGAAAATTTCAATACGCAGCCCATTATGGCGTCTTTTTGTTTTGGTGCACTGGCCCGGCAGGAAGAAGCCGTGGCACAGGCCGAATCCTTAACCAAATTTAAAGAAAAAGTAACCGAATGGGCCAGCATCAAAAAAGGGCTCTCCATTACCACGGCTTCTATCGGGGACCGATTATTTTGGGGCGCCTTAAAACCACTCACCCTGCTGATGGCTTTATTTATCTGGCTGCTGCTGGATATTAACTTTTTTGAAATTGAACTGCCGGCCCATACGCCTTTTTTGTACGCCGTCTGCGCCGGAGGCGCGGCCTTTTTTGCCTTCAACGCCATTGCCCTGTTCGTCAAATGGCAAGGGCTTAAAATCAGTTATCACGCGAACGAAAAAACCTGCTACGGACTCACGCGTTTTGACTGGAACAAAACCATTTACAACGCCAAACGAATCGGCATTGTGTTAGCGGTGGGAATGATTTTGTTCGGTATTTATCACTATTTAAAAGATTTTAGGGAAGTAGATGTTCATTTTATCACGCGGGCAGTCATTGTGCTGTTCTTTGTGATGATTAGCTTCATAACCCGTAAACTTCGCATACCGAATATGTACTTATATCTGGCAGCGGTGGGAGTTTTTAATATCGTCTGCTACTTATAGGGGGCTATGTGATACAGCAAGACATCAAAATTATTAACCGCCTGGGGCTGCACGCGCGGCCGGCAGCTATGATTGCCCAAACGGCGGCACAATTTTCCTGTGATATTCAATTAAGCAAAGACCAAGTTCAAGTAAACGCCAAAAGCATTATGGGCGTTATGATGTTGGCTGCGGAGTTTGGCTCTTCCCTACGGCTGACGGCCGACGGAAGCGACGAAAAAGAAGCCGCCGCCGCTATTCAAAAACTTTTTGAAGACAAATTTAATGAAGAATTCTGACAAGGAGCGCAGTATGTTGGTGTTAAAAGGCGTAGCCGCCAGCCCAGGCGTGGCGATTGGGCCGGCCGTATTGCTGCCGGGGGAAAGTTTCGCCGTTACCAGGCAGTATATTGAGCCGGGCGAAGTAAAAGCCGAACTGCAAAAAATACGCGCCGCTATGCAAAAAACGCTGGGAGAGCTGGACGCCTGCGAACAAAAAGTGCTTTCCACGCTCGGCACGGAATATGCCAATTTAATGTCCACCCACAAACTGATCCTGCAGGATCCGTCGCTGAAAGATTCCGTTTCCAAAAAAATCCGCACAGAGCATCTTTCCGCCCAGGCGGCCATTTTCGTAACCTTGCAGGAGCTGGCCGCCAGCTTTGATAAAATTGAAGACCCTTTTTTTAAAGAACGCCGCAACGATATTTTTGATGTAGGCAAGCGTTTGGTAAATAACTTAGACGGCGACAAACGGGAATTTTTAGCTTCTATTACTAAACCGTCCCTGCTGGTGGCGCACAATCTGTATCCGTCCGACACGATCAATCTGCAGGAAAACCAAGTTATTGGCTTCTGCACCGATGTCGGCGGAAAAACCAGCCATACGGCGCTGTTGGCGCAAAGTTTAAATATCCCGGCGGTGGTGGGGCTTTCTACGGCTTCTAAAGATGTACAATCCGGCGACACGCTGATTATTGACGGAGAAAACGGACTCTTAGTTATCAATCCCGATAAATACACCCTGGCCAATTACCGCAAAATCCAGCGGGAAATCAAAAAAACCGAAGCCCTTTTAAAAACGATCAATCATCTGCCGGTCATTACCGAGGACGGCCACGCGGTTAAGCTGTTTGTCAACTACGACCCCCGCACCGATACCAAAGAAAACAAACGCTTAATTACCGACGGATTGGGGCTCCTGCGCACGGAATTTTTATACATGAATACCCCCCACCCCCCCACCGAGGACGAACAATACCAGGTTTATTTAGCCGTCGCCAAACGCTTTGATATGCGCCCGGTAACCATTCGGCTGGCGGACTTAGGGGCCGACAAACTGCCGGATTTCCCGTTGGACGAATTTGACCAGGACGAAAACCCCTTTATGGGCTGTCGCGGCATACGCCTGTTTTTAAAAAATCCGGATTTGATGTTCACCCAACTGCGGGCCATTATCCGCATGGCGTGCGAAGTGCCGGCACAAGTGAAAATTATGATTCCGATGGTATCCTCGGTAGAAGAAGTGCGCCATGTACGAAACGCCTTTGACCAGGTGCTTAAAGAATTTGAACTCCAGGGCAAAAAACCCGTCAACCGGGTGGGGCTGGGCGCGATGATTGAAGTCCCCGCCGCCGCGATTGCGTTGGACGGAATGATTCATTTGCTGGATTTTCTTTCCATTGGCACGAACGACTTGATACAATATTTAGTAGCGGTGGACCGCGTCAATCAAGAAGTTGCTCATATGTACGACCCCTGCCACCCGGCTGTGGGCCGCACCATCAACCAAATTATCCAAACCGCCCATAAGCGCGGCAAGAAGGTAAGCATCTGCGGGGAAATTGCCTCCGATGTAAAACTGCTGCCGCTGTTGCTGGGGCTGGATATAGATGCGTTGTCTGTTACGCCGCGTATGTATCTGCGCGTTAAGAACCATATCCGCAGTGTAAATTATGAAAACTGCTCCGACCTGGCCCAAGCCGCCTTGTTAATGGGCAGTTCGGAAGAAATCCGAAATTTAATTGAACAGAACGACAAAAATGAAGATTCGTAATTTTTCCATCGTAGCCCATATTGACCACGGCAAGACCACTCTTTCCGACCGTATTTTGGAGGACACCGGCACCGTTCCCAAACGCAAAATGCAAGCCCAGCTGTTAGACGGTATGGACTTGGAACGCGAGCGCGGCATTACCATTAAAGCCAAAGCAGTGCGGATTGCCTATAAAGATTACATTTTAAATTTAATTGATACGCCCGGCCATGTGGATTTTTCCTACGAAGTGGCCCGCTCGCTGCGGGCGTGCGAAGGGGTGCTGCTGTTGGTGGACGCTTCGCAAGGGGTGGAAGCGCAGACGGTGGCACACGCCCATTTGGCGCAGAGTTTGGGGCTGAAAATTATCCCCGTGATGAATAAGGTGGATTTGTCCCAGTCGGACGCGGACGCCTCGGAAGAACAACTGTGGGACATTTTAAAAGAACCCGTAGAAGCCGAACGCGTCAGCGCAAAAACCGGCATGGGCATTGAACACCTGCTGGACCGTATTATTACCGATATCCCCGCCCCGCAAGGAGATCCCACCGCCCCGCTGCGCGCCTTGATTTTTGATTCTTATTACGATCCGTTCCGCGGGGTAATTATGTATATCCGGCTGGTGGACGGTTCCGTTAAACCGGGGCAGGTCATTCAATTTATGTCCTCCGGGGCTTCTTATAAAACGGAAGAAATCGGTTTTATGACGCCCAAACAACTGCATAAAGCGGACTCTCTGTCCGCGGGCGAAGTAGGGTATCTGGTAGCCGGAATCAAGGACATTCACCAAGTAAAAGTAGGCGACACTGTTACCCTGGCCGAACGCCCCGCCCAAGAACCCCTGCCCGGCTATGCCGATGCCAAACCGGTGGTTTTTGCCAGTATTTTCCCGGTGGAAACGACCGATTTCCCGCTGCTTCGCAAAGCGCTTGAAAAATTAAATTTATCCGATTCGTCCTTTCATTATCAAAGCGAAACTTCCAAAGCGCTGGGCTTTGGGTTCCGGTTGGGATTTATGGGTATTTTGCATATTGAAATCGTCAAAGAACGGTTGGAGCGCGAATTTAATTTATCGTTGATTGCCACCAGCCCCAATGTGGTGTATCATGTTAAATTCACGCCGCGCAAATCCCACCCGCAGGAGCTGGCCGCATTGCCGGACGCACCCGACGATCCCGGTTATAAAATTATCGATAACCCGGCCAATTTCCCGCCACATGGCGATATTATAGACATCAAAGAGCCCGTTATTCATATTACACTGGTTACTCCGGTGGAATTTATGGACGGAGTAATGACGCTCTTAAAAGAGAAACGCGGAACTTTTATGAGTATGGATCATTTATCCAATCAGCGCGTTATTATCAAATACGAAATGCCCATGGGCGAAATGGTGATTGATTTTTATAACAAACTTAAATCCGTTTCCAAGGGCTACGCTTCGTTTGATTACGAAGTGGCTGGATTTAGAAGCTCCGATGTCGTGCTGATGGAAATTTTATTGCACGGTTCGCCGGTAGATGCATTGTCGGTCGTCGTACACAAAGACAAAGCGCAAACCATGGGCCGCGCCTTGTGCGCCAAACTAAAAGAATTGATTGGCCGCCAGCAGTTTGAAGTAGCCGTCCAGGCGGCGGTAAACGGGAAAGTAATCGCCCGCGAAACAATCCCAGCTTTTCGCAAAGATGTAATTGCCAAATGCTACGGCGGGGATATTACCCGCAAGCGCAAACTGCTGGAAAAACAGAAAGAAGGTAAAAAACGCATGAAGTCCATCGGCAGTTTGAATATTCCGCAGGAAGCATTTGTAGCGATGCTGAAAATTGACGAAGAATAGTAAAACCCCCGCCGTAAAAGCGGGGATTTTTATTACGAGCAAGTTTCTTCTGGCAATAAAAAATATCGCTTACCATAAACATTTCTGATTAAGGTGCCTGAAAATAATTTCTGACAAAAATCCCCCGTTTTAAAAGTATTCTCCACACAGACAATACAATTTTTAACATTCAGTGCACGACTCATATGCACATAAGTAAAACCGCTTCCGCTATAAGGACCTTCGTTAAAAAAAATATTAGAGAAAGTAAGCGAATAGTTATCATTAGAAATACTAGTCTGAAAAGGTCCTTCTTGAGGAAATTCCCAATCTAAATCTTTCACATCTGTAGCATAACTTCCATTTGCCAAGCGATAAACTTCCTGGGCTTCTACTAACCCTTGCAGCAATATTTTGATATTAGCGGCTCTGCTTTTCCATACAACTTTTTCATACTGTGGCAGCGCTACCGCCGCCAATATGCCAATAATTAAAACGACCACTAATAACTCTATTAGCGTAAATCCGGCGTTTTTAACACCGAGGAATGATTTTTGATATTTTTTGCTCATACGCAAAATTTATCAAAAAAAAAAAACGAGTCAACCCCCTTGCCGGGGGCAGGCAGTTTGGCCACGGCCAAGGGGTTGCCAATTACGGTGCTTACGCATTAGGGAAACAACTTGTTGGGAATGTTACTACAAAAACGAGCCGCCTCTCCCCTTTCCTTTTCCCGTTAACACAATTAGCGGAGCCACAGTGTTTCGGAAATGTCGCGCCCTTGCGCAACGGCTCCAGGGCCCTGTCGGACCGCCCAAGCGCGTTCCGACAGGGCTCCCCTTTATTTGCTAAAATAATACATATGATTCTGGAAGGACGCACACTGGCCGCACAAATTCGCGAAACCCTGCCCGCCAGGGCGGAGGCCGTGCGTCAAAAAATGGGCCGCCCGATCGGGCTGTGCGCCATCGGCTCTACCGAAGATTACGGCGCGTATGTATATCTAAAAAAAGAAGTGGAAGCCGCGAAAAAATTAGGCGTAAAAACCCAAGTTTTTGAAGTTAACAATCAAACGCCCGCCGCCGATTTTTTACATTTGGTTACTCAATTATCCGCCGATCCCAATACCGACGCCATCTTAATCCCGCGCCCCCTGCCGGACCATTTGGCCGCCACCGATTTTGCCGACCGGCTGGCCCCGCAAAAAGATATTGACGGCATGTCCAATATCAACATGGGCAACCTGTTTTTATGCAAAACCTGGCCGGAAATACAAGCCCTCAAAGGGTTTGTGGCCTGTACGGCGATGGCGGTCATTCGGCTGTTGCAATTTCATCAAGTTCGCTTAGAGGGAACGGAAGCGGCGGTAATCGGCCGTTCCAGTACCGTCGGCCGGCCGCTGGCCCATTTGCTGACCTGTCAAAACGCCACCGTTAAAATTTGCCATACGAAAACCGATTTGCCGCGTGCCGTAAAAGATGCGGATTTAGTTTGTTCTGCCGCCGGAACGCCCGGTTTAATTCAGACACACTGGCTCCGCCCCGGTACTACCGTGGTGGATATTTCCACCAACTGGCACGAAAACCAGCTCTGCGGCGACGCCAACCCAGCCGAATTGCAGGCCCGTTCCATTTCTTACTCGCCGGTTCCCGGCGGAGTGGGACCGGTAACCCTTGCATGCTTGCTGGAAAACATTATACTATCTGGTGAAAGGAAACTTTAAGGAGTGCATATGAAAACATTTTCCGTCCTCTTGGCCGTTGTATTATGCGCGGGATTTTTAACTGCGTGCAACACCAATGAAAAAAGAAAAGAAAAATATAACCGCAAAATCTATCTGACCGAAGAAGATTATATGGAAGATTTATCCAAAGACGCCGTGCGCGAACGGCGCGAAACACCGCCGAATGTAGAATCGGAATATATTTTTAACATCGGGCCCGAAGAAGAAAAAACCATTTATTTCTTTGACGAACGCCAACAGCCCAAAGTGCCCGGCCAGCCCAGCGACGCCGATTACAAGAAAGAAAAACGGCTCTGGCAAAAGCCCAAACGCTATACGCCCGAACAATACTATGGTATGCAGGGCGAGCCCTCGGCAGATGCCGGAACCGAGGACGCCGGCTCGTCCGAAATGGCCTACTCGGGCTACGATTACTAAATCCGTTACACTGTAAAAAACCCCGCTTAATGCGGGGTTTTTTATCGGTTGCTTTCAAACAAACCAATCTATCCGGTCTGTAAAAATACCGTCCGTGCCCTGTTCTTCCAGCCGCTTGGCCAACGGCGGGTCGTTGACCGTGTACAAATACAATTTGAGCCCGTTTTCCCGGCAAATCCGGGCCGTTTCGGGCGTAAAACGCGTATAATTCATATGCACGCTTTCCGCTTGCAGAGCCAATGCTTCCGAAACCCGGAAAGAACGCGTTAACAGCCCGATACGCGCACTTTTATCCAATTCCCGAATCCGAACCAGGGTTCCGTAATCAAAGCTGGAAAACAGGATTTTTGGTAGTATTTGAGGAAATTCCGTTTGCAAAAACCGCCAGAGCTTTTTTTCTATGCCCGGATAGCGATTATCGTCATTTTTGATTTCTATATTTAATAAATGCAGCCCCGGTTCCACCAGCGGCAGCACTTCTTCCAGCAAAGCCACATAGACGGGTTCTTTGCTAAAAGGATTATTCAGCGGATAGTCCCGCAGCTGGGCGGAAGAAAGATCTTTAATCAAGCGGTCTTTTCCCGCCGTTGCAAGCAGGGAATAATCGTGATGCACGACCAACTGGCCGTCCGCCGTTAAGTGAATATCCAACTCGTAGCAGGACGCACCCTGCCGCCGCGCCAGTGCAAACGCACCCGTCGTGTTTTGAACCTGTAGGGCCGAAGCCCCGCGATGGGCAAAATAAATCATATGTTCAGTGTAAAAAACTTCCCGCCAAGGGTGCAAGCGGCGCCGTATGCAAGCGGACGGCTTGCAATCCGGCTTTCATGCGCCGCCACCCCAACAAAGCGGAATTTCTTCTCCCCAATTAGGGCTTATGCCCCGGCGAAAGCCGTTTTATCTTTCCCGGCGCCGCGGCCGGCAAACAAACGAAGCGCGGGGGGTATTCCCCGCGCTCCCGCTTCTTTCCAACCTGTCTATTTAGTTAATTCCGAAGTGCAATTCGGGCAGCGCACCGCCGCCAGCGGAATATCCGTACAGCAAAAAGGACACGATTTGGTGGCCGGGGCGTCATCGGATTTCCGTTTATTGATTTTATTAATGGCTTTCACCAACACAAAAATACACGCCGCTACAATCAAAAAGCTGATGACGGAATTTAAAAAATTGCCGATATTCATCGTGGTAGCCCCGGCGTTCTGCGCCGCCGTGAGGGATTCATACGGCCCCGCAGTAGCGCTGCCGTGCTTTAATACAATAAACCAGTTGGAAAAATTCACTTTTCCCATCAACAGCCCTAACGGCGGCATCATCACATCTGATACCATAGAGTTCACTATTTTCGTAAATGCGCCGCCGATAATAATACCCACCGCCATATCCAACACACTGCCGCGCATAATAAATTTTTTAAATTCATTCAAAACAGCTTTAAACATATTCGCCCCCTTGTTATTTAATCAATTTAGCCGCCCGCAGAAGCGGCGTATATAAATCGTCCTGCGGCGGATATTTAATTTCGTCCGGATTGGTTTGGTCCACAAACTCCACCGGCGCCCCCGTTACCAAACACAGCGGGCATTGTTCCGCCGCTTCACCCATCGTCAGCGCACATCCGGCGGCTAAAGCGTCCGCCGCGTTAACCAGCGTAACCGTCAGTTTTTTCCCGAAAATATCCGGCCGACCGCGAAAATCCTTCACGCCTTTAAACCCGCTGTAGGCCACCGCCGCGCCAATTACTCCTGCCCGCAGGGGCAGAATCATACTGTCTGTAATAATCACGCCCAGCTCTTTTACCCCCCATTTCTTTTGCAGTTCAGCCCGCAGTTCAGCCGCACCCGCGTAACAATCCGCCGGAAGCAACAGCAGTTTCCCATCGGCGTTGGATTCATCTATCCCGGCGTTGGTCATCATCATTCCGCTTTTAATCGTCAGCCACGCCAGCGGGGTGGGCAAAGCGGCTTGACTTTCTTGTTGAATCAGCTGTTCTTTCTGGGCTAAACTTTCATACGGTACGCTCCGCCCTTTCCATAAACAAACCAATTTGGACGATACCGTCAGCACCGTTTTTTCCGAAACGGACGCAATATGCGCCGCAATAAAAGCGGGCAAATCTTCTTTTTCCTGAAATACGCGTGTATGAATGGGCGTTATTTGCATAGTTCTTCAAACGGAGCCACAAAACTGCAAAAAACTTCGTTGGCTAAAAACATTCCTTCAAAAGATAATTTTACCTTTTTGCCGGACCGTTCCAACAGTCCGTTTTTCAAATGCTTTTGGATTTCATTCCCAAACCATTTTTCCTGCCGGGGCGTCAAGGCCACCCCGTCTAACTGCCGAAGCCCAAGCAGGAGTGTTTCCCCTTCGCGGGCTTGGCCGGTTAATTTTTCGGAAAATACAACCGGGCTTTCGCCCGTTTCCATGCGCCGGATATATGCTTCCAAATCCGGCGTATTTTGCCGCCGTACGCCGCCTAAATACGAAACCGCCGAACTCCCCAGCCCGATATAATCGCCATTCTGCCAATAGTGGGTGTTGTGCTTGGCTTCGTAACCGGGGCGGGCAAAATTGGAAATTTCGTAATGATGATACCCCGCTTGCTGCAGGCGAAAATGAGTTTCTTCCAACATGCGGCGCATCAATAACTGATCACACACGATGCCGCGTTCAAAAAACGGCGTATTTTCTTCTATCTGAAGCCCGTAAACAGACAGATGTTCCGGGGCCAGTTCCAACAATTTCTCAAGCCCGTCTAAAAAGCGTTCCAGCGTTTGGCCGGGCACGCCGGCGATTAAGTCCACATTGATATTTTGAAACCCGCCTTCCCGCGCGGCCTGATAGCCCTTTAAAAAAGTTTGCACGGTATGCACGCGGCCCAGGGCGGCTAATTCCTCATCGTGAAAACTTTGCAGGCCAATGCTCAGCCGGTTAAATCCGGCCCGGCGCAAAACGGCTATTTTGGCGGGTGTTAAACTTTCCGGATTGGCCTCTAAAGTGCTTTCCGAAAAGCGGGAAACCGCCCCAAAATGCTGCTCAATCAGCCGGCACAGTTCACTCAGTTCTGCCGGGCTTAATATGCTGGGCGTGCCGCCGCCCACATACAAGGTATCAAACGATTTTACCGGCGAAAGGGACGCTTCTTTCTCCAGGGCCGATAAATACGCTGAAATAAATTTCTCCCGCCCCGCAAACGACGCAAAATCGCAATAATTGCATTTTTGTTTGCAGAACGGGAGATGAATATACAGACCGGTTTTCATTATTTTTTATGTTCGGCTTCGTAATTTAAAAACGCGAAAATAAAAGGGTCCAAATCGCCGTCCATCACGGCGTTAATCTGGGAAGTTTCATACCCGCTTCGCAAATCTTTTACCAACTGATACGGCATAAATACATAAGAGCGAATCTGATGCCCCCAGGCAATTTCCCCTTTTTGACCGTAGCGTTTTTCCGCCTCGCTGCGTTTTTTATCCATTTCCATTTCATACAGCCGCGCTTTGAGCATTTTCATCGCGGTCTGCCGGTTTTGCAGCTGGCTGCGCTCAATGCGGCAGGAAACCACAATCCCTGTAGGGATATGCAGCAAGCGCACGGCCGACTCCACCTTGTTGACATTCTGCCCGCCGTGGCCGCCGGCGCGGGAAGTTTCCAGCTGGATATCTTTTTCCGGAATTTCTATATTAATATCTTCGTCAATATCCGGCAGTACATCACACGAAGCAAACGAGGTATGCCGCCGGGCATTTGCGTCAAAAGGCGATACGCGCACCAATCGGTGCACACCGTTTTCACCTTTTAAATAGCCATAGGCAAACGGACCTTCCACCATGGCGCTTAAAGTTTTGATGCCGGCCTCGTCGCCCGGCTGTGCGTCCAACACCGAAAATTTAAACCCGTGCTGTTCCGCCCAACGCGTGTACATACGCACCAGCATCTGCGCCCAGTCGCACGATTCCGTTCCGCCGGCCCCGGCGTGAATGGTCAAGATTGCGTTTAATTTATCGTTCGGATCCGACAGGCGGATTTCCCCTTCTTTTTGGGCCACTTGTTTTTCCGTTTCCTGCAAAGAAGCATTCAGCGCCAGCAATTCGTTTTGATCCTGCATTTCTTTGCATAAATCAAACAGGGCGCGGTCGTCCTCTATTTTTTTGCGAAGCGTTTGGAAAGTGTCTATGGAGTTTTTTAAAAAATCAATTTGCCGGCTGATTTCTTTGGCCTTTTTGGTATCGTCCCAGAACGATGGTTCTGCCGACTGCTTCTGCAAATCGGCCAGTTCTTTTTGTTTACCCGCAATATCATCTATGGATTCAATTTTGTCCACCCGGGCGGACAATTCTTCTATCTTTTGCTCTACATCTTTAAATTCTATGTTATTCATAAGTAAAAACCATCGTAGAAATTAACAGCGTAAGGTAAAACGCCGCACACAGCCAGGCGAACCAATCCCCCCACTGGGTATAAAAATTGCGCCGGTCCCCAATCGGCAGCGGTATGGAGGTTTGTAAAATTTCCTGCGTAAACAGCCCGGTTTGTTTTTCAATGCGGCCGTAAGGATCAATCACTGCCGAAAATCCCGTATTGGCCGCACGCAGCACCGGCCGGCCCGTTTCTACCGCGCGCATTACATTGACCGCCAAATGCTGGTGCGGAGCGGCGGTATCAAAGAACCAGGCGTCGTTGGTAATGTTCACAAACAATTTAGCGCCCATTCGGTTCTGCGCCAACCACAACTGCGGATAAATGGATTCGTAACAAATCGTTTCCCCCACCGGCACCCCCGCCATATCCAGCGGTTTCTGCCCGCGCGGCCCCGGCACAAAAGCACCCAGTTCTCCCAACACCGCCACATTCTTAAACACCGTGCGAACGAATGTTTCCAGCGGAATATACTCGCCAAACGGCACCAATTTAATTTTGCGGTAACTTTGCAAATTGTCTAAATTGGGTGTCATCAAATAGCCACCCACATATTGCTTCCCGTCCGCTTCCACATTGGAACCAATAAACTGATAGGAGCCGGTTTGGGTGGCAATATCTTCAAACAGCGTTAAATAAGTTTCCTCGGTCAGCGACCCCGGCACCGTGCTCTCCGGCCAGACTGTCAGCATAACACCCTTCCCGGTCAAGGAATGGCCCATTTGAGAAAGCGTGGCCGTTATTTCGGCTTCATATTCGGGGCTCCATTTTTTATACTGGTCTATATTGGGCTGTATAAGCGCCGCCTTTAAACTTAACAGCGGCTGATGGCGCGTGCCCAACGGCTGGGCAGGCAAAGAATAATGCCCGTAAATAAACACCGCTAAAAAGACCGCCGCGGCACAGACCATCTGCCACACACCGTCTTTAACGCCTTTGATGGCAAACGCCCAGCCCAAAGCGCTCCCGGTAAAGGCCACGGCGAAACTAACGCCATATACCCCCGTCAGTGAGGCAATCTGCAGCATTTCCGGGGCGTTCCACTGGGTATAGCCCAACATGACCCACGGAAACCCCAATCCGTAAAAGCCAATCGTCTGATGCAGCCATTCCAACGCCACCCAGCCGCACGCCGCCAATAACGGGAAAAAGACCCCTGTCTTTCGCAAAAAATAACAACTGCCGCCAAACAGCGCAAACTGAACCGCCAATAAGCCCGACAGCCCCAGCCACGCCGCCAAAGAAAGCCCCTGCGACAGCCCGCCCCCATGCAGGCAGGTATAATAAATCCAATAAAAAATGCCGACTAAAGCCAAAAAACCCGTCAGCCAGCCATAGAAAAAAGAGGACCAAAACCCTTTGGTTTTGGCCACTCCCCAAATAAAAGGCGCCAAGGCAAACCACGCCAATTCATGCCGGGAAACACCGGGGTAGCTGGCATAAATCAGCCAAGCCGACACGCCGGCGCAAATCAGCAAAAAGAAATGCCGCCCCAGGTTACATACCCAGGTTTTCAACCGCGCACCAAATGAAACTTTTTCTTGCAGCGCATCTTGTTCGGCAATGGTTTGTCTAAATCCGCGCATAACCGTTTAGTAAGCAATCCGGCACACATTTTCCAAGCAGACGGGCTGGGCAGACGGACTGCATTCCCGTTCCACAGAAGGTTCCCCTTCCGGGCACGCTTTGGCGACTAGGTTAGACTGCAGTTTATTAAAGTCCAGCGTATAGGCCGCATTAATCGCCGTAACTCCTTGGGGCCCCACCAAACAGCCGCACGGATCTTTATCTACGATGATACAATCCTCGTTTACCGTACAACTAATCATACGGTGCATTTTGGCCTGCTCGGCCGATTCCGCCGCCGCTTTCTGCTGTTTGGCTTCTTTGGCTTCCAGCTTGGCCAAATCCAACACCGGCACGGAAACCTCTATCGGCTGATCTTTGCTTAAAAACACAGGAATCAGCCCCAAAGCCCCCAGGGCGCAAACCAATAAAATGATTTCTTTGATTTTGAATTTCATAAATGGGCTCCACAGCATTTTTTATATTTTTTGCCGCTCCCGCACGGACACGGATCGTTGCGCCCGATATGTTTGCCAACGGGGGCGGCGTTTTTATCCGGATTTTTGGCCGCGGCGTCCTGCGCGCGTTCCGCCGCCGTACGGCGCGGCGGAAGCTGCAGGCGGAAAATATAGCTGACCATTAAATCCCGCACGCGGTTGAGCATAGAAGAATACAGCTTGTATGACTCTTTCTGGTATTCAATCAACGGATCCTTCTGCGCATAGCCGCGCAAGCTGACGCTGCTTTGCAGCTGGTCCAGCTCGTACAAATTTTGTTTCCAGGCATTATCTATAATCTGCAAGAGCAGCATTCGTTCAATTTCAGCGAAATTGATGCCTTGTTCCGTAAAATACAACACCCGCGCATGATACAAATCTTTTACCTGGGCCATAATTTCATCTACCAGCTGATCGTGGGTTTTGCGGCCCACATTCTCGGCTGTAAAATGAAAATCGCCCGGGAAAAAATTGCGCAAACTGACATTTAACGCCTCAAAATCGCTGCGCTGCAAATGCGCCGGCTGATAATACTGTTCCACGAGTTCGTCCACGATTTCTTCCATCATCTGCATGGATTTCTCGGTCATATTTTCGCCGTCTAAAATGGCGTTGCGCAAACCATAAATGGCGGTACGCTGTTGGTTCATCACTTTATCGTAATCCAACAGTTGTTTGCGGATATCAAAGTTCCGTCCTTCCACCATGCGCTGGGCCCCTTCAATCTGCCGCGTCATCAGCCGCGATTCAATGGCTTCGCCTTCTTTCATGCCCATCGTGCTAAGCACGGAAGCAATTTTAGTGGTGTTCGCAAACAAGCGCATTAACTCATCGTCCAGCGAAATATAAAAGCGGGAACAGCCCGGATCTCCCTGGCGGGCACAGCGGCCGCGCAGCTGATTGTCAATACGGCGCGATTCGTGCCGTTCGCTCCCGATCACATGCAGTCCGCCCAGGGCTACCACCTGTTTTTGTTCTTCCGGGTCGGCCGGGTTGCCGCCCAGTACAATATCCGTACCGCGCCCGGCCATGTTGGTAGCAATCGTTACCGCGCCTTTGCGCCCGGCTTGGCTGATAATTTGCGCTTCCATTTCGTGGTATTTGGCGTTGAGCACTTTGTGCGGAATCCCTTTGGCGCGCAGCATATGGCTTAATTTCTCCGACTTTTCAATAGAACGCGTGCCCACCAACACCGGCGCACCCTGTTTCCACAAATCTTCCACTTCTTCCACAATCGCGTTAAATTTTTCGCGTTCGGTTAAGTACACCAAATCCGGGAAGTCCTGCCGCTTGGAAGGCCGGTTGGGGCGGATTTCCACCACATCCAACTTATAAATCTGCCAAAATTCGTTGGCTTCCGTCATAGCGGTACCCGTCATGCCGGAGAGCTTTTTGTACAGTTTAAAGAAGTTCTGGAAAGTAATCGTTGCCAAAGTTTGGTTTTCTTCTTTAATCTGCAGTCCTTCTTTGGCTTCCACCGCTTGGTGCAGCCCGTCGCTCCAGCGGCGGCCCGGCATCAACCGGCCGGTAAATTCATCTACAATAATCACTTCCCCGTCTTTAATGACATAATCCACATCGCGTTCGTACAAATGGTGCGCGCGCAGGGCTTGGTTGATGTGATGCACCCATTCGGATTCCACATCATTATACAGGTTGGCCACATTTAAAAACTTTTCGGCTTTGGCGATACCGGTTTCCGTCAGCGTGGCGGTGTGGGCTTTTTCATCAATAATAGCGTCCACTCCTTCGTCTAATTTGATGCCTTCGTATTTGGCTTTGACTTCGTCCTTTTCCGTAATCAAGCGCACTTTTAACGACGGAATCAGCCGATTGACAATATAGTATTTGTCGGTACTTTGTTCCGACGGGCCGGAGATAATCAGCGGGGTGCGGGCTTCGTCAATTAAAATAGAGTCCACTTCGTCCACAATACAGTAATTCAGCGGGCGCAAAACGCGGTCGGCCCGGTTGATAACCATATTGTCGCGCAAGTAGTCAAACCCCAGTTCGTTGTTGGTTACATAGGTAATATCTTTGGCATACATCTCGCGGCGTTCGGTGTTATCCATATCGTGGCTGATATAGCCCACGGTAAGCCCTAAAAATTCGTGAATCGGCCCCATCCACTGGCGGTCGCGCCGGGCCAGGTAATCGTTGACGGTTACCACATGCACCCCTTTGCCCGTTAACGCATTTAAATAAGAGGGCAGCACCGCCACCAGGGTTTTACCCTCCCCGGTGCCCATTTCGGCAATTTTCCCCTGATGCAATACAATACCGCCCAACAACTGCACATCATACGGGCGCAGCCCAATCACGCGCTGGGCCGCTAAACGCACCACGGCAAAGGCCTCCGGCAAAATCTGGTCCAGCGTTTCGCCTTGGGCCAGCCGGTTTTTAAACTCCTGCGTTTTGGCTTTTAATTGGTCGTCGGATAAGTTTTCAAATTCAGCCGTAAATTTGTTGGCATCATCTACATAGTGCTGAATTTTTTTAAGATCGCGTTCGCTTTTGGTTCCAAAAATTTTATCAATTACAGTTTTAATCATATATGTTCCTTTATAAAATAAAAATAGACGGCAATAACCCCACCCGCAGGCAAGGCCGGAACATATTATTTGGCAACCGGTTTTTTATTTTTGGTTTTGATTTGCAAATTGGAGGTTTGAAGAGCTTGCTGTACCGCGTCTTGGGCTTGCTGCTGGGCCAGGGCGGCTTCCAGCCGGGCAGCCAGGGCTTGATTTGTCGCCAATACCTGGGCCTCTATCGCCGATAAAATCTGTTCGCCGGCGTTTTTTTGCAATTCCTTATTTGCGCGTTCCAACGCCGTGATTTTATCTTTTAAAGCCCGGTCTTGCTGGGCACGCGCCTCTTTAGACAGGTCCCGGTTTTTGCGCAGGGCTTTGCGCGCCTGTTTCAGCTCGCTGATTTCATAATCGCGCAGCTGAATCGTTACCGCCCAAATTTGTTGGAAAATAGGCAAAAGCTGCTTGCGAAAACGCAAAACCGCCGGGGCGGGATCCATACCGCTCATCTGGGCAAAAATAAGGGCTTCTTCGTACTCCAAACAGGCGCTTTTTAAGCGGATAGAATTATCAAAATTGCGCGCCACGGCTATTAGTTCGTAGCGGTTTTGGGGCGTTTGCGGGCTGTTATAAGACGCTAAAAAACTTTCCAAAATGGCGTTGTAATCTTCGTTTTGCTGGGCGTTTTCCAATACGGAAGGATTATACTGCGAAAAAATTTCCAGCACTTTCTCGCGCGTATAGGGCTCTTCCCCCGTCTGAGCGTACAGCGCAGACGACAGGGTAAGCGTGGCTAAAATCAACAAACTGCGTCTCATTGCGGCTCCTTCTTTATAGTTTCTTTTATTTTGCTATTTCTGTGGCGGCTAGTCAAGCCCCGGCTCCAACGAGCTTGCAAAGGCAGACGCTTTCTATTCCCATTCCTCAAAACATAAGTAAGCCGGCTGGTTTGCTTTTTCCGCGGCAGCAGCTCCTGCTGTCTCGCCGTTGGGCCACAAAAAACCCGGAACGCAAGTTCCGGGTTAAAAGGAAAGCTGAAACCTTATCGGGCGGCTGTGCGGAAAAAGTTCCCTTTCACATTGCGCGCCAACTGCACGCGGCCCAGGGTTTTATCCGCCGCTACTACAATATGTTTTTCATTCGGCTTAATCATGCCTTCCACCGAACCGAAAATATCGCCTTTTTTGACCACACCCAACTGGCCGTGGTTGTTAATTTGCACTTCCAGCTTTAAAGAGCCGTCCAAACTGGCGGTCAGCAGATCTTCCTCCCCCATGGAAAATTCCAGCGGAAATTTCGGATTTACTACCCGTTTAATCGCCACGGGCACATCGGCTTCGTTTTTTACAATAATAGCGCAGGAATTATTATCGGCTTCCGCCATGCGCGCCAACCGCTCCGGCACGGTTACCGTACCCGAGATATTAAAGCGGCCTTCGCTCACGGTGCGGGCCAAACAGAAAGCGCACACGACAACGCTAAGAACCGCTGCTGCTGTTAAAATCTTTTTCATAATGATATTTTACCCTTTTTCGCCCTTTGTTGGCAAGCCGGGCGAAATCCCTACTAACAGTATATTCCTTCCTTTCTTTTTTTCAAGCCCTGCCAGGCAAAAAAAGGGAACCCGAAAACGGGTCCCCTATGTTTCAGTATTTAAACGACTTATTGTTTAAAAAAGCCCCACAGGTTGACATTATATACCCAACCTTCACATTTGCCTTCTTTGGAATCGGCCGGATCGTCTTCCACCTGGATCCAGCTTCCTTTTTTAGAGATATATTTAAACGGATATCCTTTTTCCACCGTGCAGACAATATCCGCATTGGAGGACGGGCTCTTGCGGACATTCAAATCCACCTTAGCCGACATACCGCCGTTGGGGCTGAGCAAGCTGGCTGAAATCCAACCGCTGTATCCTTCAAAATCTTTCACAAGCACCCAGCTCTTATCTTCATTCGTTTTGACCATAATTACCGGGGTATATTTCCAAGCGTACCATTTAATAGCACATTTGGTTCCGGCGCACGAGCGGATATTGGCTCTTTTGGCATTCACGCTGGCATATTTCTGGGCAAAAACGGGCGCGCTGACAAGCAACATAAGCGTGCATAAAGCAATTATTTTTTTCATATCCCTTCTTCTCCTGTACGATGATACATAAACTCTACCCCAAAAGTATAGCAATACTGCCCCGAACTTTGCAAGTTTTTTATGCGCCGCTTCCCGCGCGCCCGGGCTTCAAAAAAGATATAATAAAGATAAATCTATCCTTTTGGAGCTGTATATTATGAAAGAACAAGTGCAAGATGTAATCAACCAAATCCGCCCCATTCTGCAGGCCGACGGGGGAGATATTGAACTGATTGGCGTAGATGAAAAAACCGGTATTGTTACCGTTGGGCTGCGCGGCCGCTGCGGCGGCTGCCCGCACGCGCAGATGACGCTGCAGGCCGTTGTGGAAAAAAAGATTAAAGAATTGGTCCCCAGCGTAACCGCCGTAGAACGCGTCTAATATGCCCAAGGTGGACCTGCACACCCATTCCGATTTTTCGGACGGCACCAGCACGCCGGAAGAAGTGGTCCTAAGCGCGTTAAAAACAGGGATTTCCGTTTACGCCCTGACCGACCACGATACCACCGACGGCGTGCGCCGCGCCGAAGCGGTGTGCAAAGAACACCGGCTCCTTTTTACCCCTGGTGTGGAAATCAGCACCCGGGATCATGACCACCTCCATTTTACCGGATACAACCTGGATTTGGACAATGCGCAATTTCAAGCTTTCCTGGCCCAAAACCGCCAAAACCGCAGAGAACGCATCTGTAAGATAATCCGTCAACTGCAGGCCGCCGGCGTGGATATTACGGAAGAAGATGTTTTTTCCCGCGCGCCCAATACGGTTTCCCGCGCCCATGTGGCCGATGCTTTAAAAGCCAAAAAAATCGTGCGCGACCGGCAGGAGGGATTCCGCAAATACCTCGTCCCCGGACAGCCGGGCTATGTGCCCTCCGCCGGCGTAAGCGCTGTAGAGGCAATCCAACAAATCAAAAGAGCCGGCGGAATTGCCGTTATCGCTCACCCCGGCATTGTGGCCGAACATTGGAATTTCCCCGCCTGGACCGAAGCCGGATTGGACGGTATAGAAGTTTTTTATCCCGCCCACACTTATACCATGCGCCAGGATCTGCTGGCTATCGCCCGCAAATACGGGCTGTTGGCTACCGGTGGATCCGACTATCACGGACCAAACGGCGGGCGCAACAGCACGCCGGGTATGCAAATCCCGCAGCCCCATTACGACAAACTGCTTCGCAAACTATTTAACCGTTAAATTATGCTTTTAAGACCTAAACTGCTGACTTTGCTGCAAAACCGCCCCGAAGAATTTTCTTCCCGGCGAATTATGAAAGATTTGAGCGCCGGACTCGTGGTGGCCTGCGTCGCGCTGCCGCTTTCCATCGCTTTGGCTATTGCTTCCGGCGTAACCCCCGAAAAAGGCCTCATTACCGCCATTGTAGCGGGTTTTATTATTTCCCTGTTAGGCGGAAGCCGCGTGCAAATAGGCGGCCCGACCGGGGCTTTTGTGGTCATTGTGTATGGCATTATCCAGGAATTTGGCATGGCCGGGCTCCTAACCGCTACCCTCATGGCCGGTATCTTTTTAATGCTGATGGGACTGCTGAAATTCGGGGCTTTTATCAAATTTATTCCCTATCCCGTTACCACCGGCTTTACCAGCGGGATTGCCGTAGTGCTTTTTTCCACCCAAATCAACGACTTTTTCGGGCTCGGGCTTGCCCAAATCCCCAGCGATTTCTTTGCCAAGTGGGATATTTACCTGCACAATCTGCAATTCATCAATCCCCAAACGCTGGCGGTAGGATTGCTGACCTTGGCCATTATCATTTTTTGGCCTAAAAAATGGCACGCTTTCCCCGGTTCGCTGGCAGCTTTAATCATTACCACCCTATTGGTCAAGTTCGCTAAATTAGAAGTAGCCACCATTACCTCTACTTTCGGCCAAGTGGACGGAACCTTGGTGCTGCCGCATATGCCGGGGGAAATTTCTTTTTCCGTCGTCCGCAAATTGCTGCCGCCGGCGTTTACCATCGCCTTTTTGGCCGGCATTGAAAGCTTGCTCTCCGCCGTGGTGGCGGACGGTATGATTGGCAAAAAACACCGCTCCAATATGGAGCTGGTCGCCACGGGTGCGGCCAATGTGGCTTCGGCCCTTTTTGGCGGGCTGCCCGCCACCGGCGCCATCGCGCGCACCGCCGCCAACATTGAAAACGGCGGACGCACCCCTATAGCCGGTATGGCGCATGCCCTGTTTTTGTTTATTATGATGGTGTGCCTGATGAAATACATCGGGCTTATTCCGATGACTTCGCTGGCCGCCATTCTGTTCCTGGTGGCTTACCGCATGAGCGGGTGGCGTTCTTTTGCCGCTTTATTTAAAGCGCCGGCCAGTGATATCGCGGTATTATTGACCACTTTTACCCTAACGGTAGTAGAAGATTTGGTTGTTGCCATTGAGTTCGGCCTGGTGCTGGCGGCCGTGCTGTTTATGAAACGCATGTCCGATGTCTATCAAATCAAAAACACCGATGATGATATCTTTGACGAGGTCCGCCGCAAAGACGATATAGATACCAAAGTAATCGCCCGCCATGTAACGGTATATGAAATCAATGGGCCGTTCTTTTTTGGCGCGGCCAATAAATTTTTAGACAGTTTGGAAAACCACAAAGACTGCAAAGTATTAATCCTGCGTATGCGAAGCGTCCCCGCGATTGACGCAACCGGATTCCACGCCCTGGAACGCATTTACGACCGCTGTAAAAAAGACGGGGTACAGTTAATTCTGTCCCATGTGCAGAAACAGGTGCTTAAAACCTTGGGAAAATATGGTTTTGTCCACAAAATCGGTGAAGATCATATCTGCAAAAACATTGACCTATCGCTCATGCGGGCGGAATCCATCGTCAGCGGGAGAAAGCACTTTTTGGAATAACCCGCAGCACTTAATTTTAGCCCCGCGTATCCGGCGGGGCTTTTGTATGTCCGCTTTTACACCCTGCTGCAAATCCAACGGCGGCAAGCCGGCAAAAAATATGGTTCGCTATCCCAATAAAAACCCCGGCTAAGCCGGGGTTTTGAAGTGTCAGATTCATTATTGGACGGGAGCCGCATCATCTAAGTTGCCCGTTGGGGCGCCCGGATTCTTTTTATTGCGTTTAAACAGGTTCTTCACTCCTTTCCACAGTCGTTTGGTTTCGTACTTCATCGCTTTGACCAGCGTGGAATGCTTCATCATACCCGGGGTAAGGACCAAACTCGCCATTAACGCAGCCCCCGCATACAGCAGGGATGCCGGATCCCACCCAACCATAGAAGCCACATATCCCGCCGGAATTGCTCCCAATCCGCCCAAGGCCATGGTTAAGGCCAGAATAGAAGAGAGTTCACGGTTTTGTTTGGGGTAGAGGTTCATAATGTAATCATACATCTGGGTAAAGAAGTTCCCCACCCCAAAGCTGGCAACTGCCGCACCCGTAACCATCTGTCCTACACTGTCCCCCGCCAAGGCCATAATAGCGGTCCCGATAGCAGACAGGGCGGAGCAGAAAATATACATACTGTCGGCACTCATGCGGCGGCTGATGACATTGCCGCCCAAACGGCCCACAATCAGCGGAACATACAGTGAGCACGCAATTAAGAAGTTCGCAAGTTCTCCTTGGTTGATTAGCTGCTTCATAGCGGTAGAAAACGAGCTGGAGATTACAAATTCGTGAATTGTGGCCAGTGTCATCGCCGCAGACAACGCCGTTACGCCCGGTGCCTTCAACATTTTGACCATATTCCCTACCGTATTTTCCTGCACGGTAATAGAATTGGAAATTTGGGCAATAATGTCTTTCGCGCGGGCAGCGTCCATTCCGTATTCCCGAACCAATTTATTCTCTAAATTCTGCAGCAAATTGGCCTTTTCCTGCTGATACAATTCCTTTTTCTTTTTGCCCGGGTTTACCTTCACATCAGCAAAAACCAGGGCATCTAAACCATCTTTAAAAGCGCGGGCCGCATCGTCAATTTGGGTAGAAGAAATCTTGCCCGGTATATTCGCCAGGGCTTTGCTGCCCGAATCTAAAATTTTCAGTAAATTCTTTTGGCTTTGTTCCAAGTTTTTGGCTGAATAAGCGTCCCGCAGTTTGGCCCGCCACACCTTCCACGCCACCACACTGCTATACGCCGCATAAATCGGGAAACTGATGGAATAATCAATCCCCAAATCCACCCCCGCCGCCAGCGACAAGGCCTCATTAATTAAATACGGCGACGCCAAGAAAGCCAGGGTGCCCACATTTTTATAAACAAAGCTCAAGTTGTAAAGCACTACATCTTTTAAGCTAACATCTGACTTCTTGGTAAAAAATTCTTTCAGCCGCACGCCCATCTGTGCAAAGCCCTCTTTTTCTTTGGCCGTAAATTCGGTTACAGATTTCTTAACCGCTTCTTTAGCATCGTCCAAGATAACTTCCCCGCGGTTGGCGCGAATTAACATATTGGATACCAGCTGTTTTAAAATGCTGGATCCGCTCATTAAAAACAGCGCCGCAATAAACATGCCTTTGGAAACCGGCCCCAGCGATAATCCTTCCACAAAGCCGTAGAATCCGCCCGCACTGGCCAGCAACCCTGCCGCCGAGGACATCGCCAACGACAGCACCATTAAATTTTTCTCCCCGTATTTTTTTAAGATAGGCGTCAGCAGCGAGGCCAATCCAGGCAGAATATAGTTGATGGTAAACATCATGCTGTTGGCCGTACTGGCTTCCATACCCAACGCATCTTTTACCACCGGCCCCATGGTTTTGCCCAAACTCACATTGGTTAAGGAAGCATCGCGGATAATCAAATCCGCCCGGTTCTGCGTGGGATGCACCGATACATTAAAGGAAGTAGGGCTGTAGCGAAGCACCTCTACAAAATTGGAAATCTGGTTTTTCGGAAGCCGCACATAAAATCCGTTCAATTCATACGGCTTAATCGCCCCCGGTTTCAAAATGCCCAGGGCGCCGTTTTCCATCACTACCACTTTGGCCCCTTCCGGGTAAATTTTGACGGGTAACTCTATTTCCAACGGCAGTTCTTTTCCGGTTACAAAATCATAGGCCGGCAACTTGATAGATTTATACGCTACATTCGGGTTATTTTCTAATTTTAAGCTGAATTTTTCAATCCCGGTGCTGCCAATCAAATCCGCCAGCGCCCCCACCTGGTTAGACTGCAACCGCATATAGAAATGCGCCATGCGAAGCGGCTCCTGCTCCTGGTTGCGCAGTTCCGCTACATACCCGTGTTTAAAGTTGGAATGCGCCGTAAAAGCGATACGGTTGTATCCTTTCACATGGAAGCGGTTGCTGATTTCCAGATTTACCGGTAAAATCCGCTCTACGCCAGATCCGTCCACCAGCGTCAGTTTAAAACCCTTTTCCGAAACCGGCACCAGTCCCGTTTCATTGGCTCCAATCAGTTCATCGGCCGCGGCCGGTGATTCCGGCGAACGCAAATTGCTGAATACTTCCTGGATTTCGGAACTGTCGTGCAAACCGGGTTCTTCTTCTTTGACGGCATTTTCCGGCTGGGCTTTTACTTCTTTTTTACCCCATTTGCCGCGCAGCCACGCAGCGGCTTTTTTGAACATATTGCCCATGCCCAATACCGGCAGACCGCTGTAAAGCGTGCCGGAACCCGCAGAAGCGGGCGTGCTTTTGGCGAAAAATTGTACCGTTTTCTGCTGCAACTGCGTTTGAGCCGGCGCTACAACTTGCGCGGCCGGAGCCGCAACCGAACCGCCGTTTAAATGAATCGGATCTAAATTTAAGTCTGCTTCAGGAACAATCAGTTTCGGCAATTCCACCTTCAGCGGTGCCGGAGCCGCAGCCAGCTGGGGCTGTGCAGCCGCCGCACTGAGGCGTTTTTCGGTGGAGAATGCCAGCCATTTTTCCGTCGCTTGGCGGGAGAGATCGGCATTTAACGCGTTCGGTTCGCAGCCGGCCCGCAAAAAGAGGGCTAATTCTGCCGGCTGAGCGGCAACAGCCGAAGCGGCTTTCGGCTCAATTGTTACCGAAAGCCCTTTTTCTTGCACCAAAGCCGCTAAATCCTGCCAGAAAGGCCCTTGGGCCCCGCTCAGCGAAGCCAAGCTTTCCAATTCTTTATAAGCCCCCTGCCGCAGCAACCCGCGTGCCGCGATTACCGCAGCGGTATCTTTAAAAACGCTTTGGGAAGCTCGTTTGTAAAAATCCAACAGTACTGCCGCGTCGGCTTTAGAGCCCAACAAACCCAATGCCGCCGCCGAAGATAAAGCCCGGTGGCTGTTTAAAACAGCTGTATAAGCCGAATGCTGATTGTTTTTAACAACTTGCAAAACAGAAGACAAATCGGTTTGCGGGATCTGCGCAAACGAAGCGGCGTATTTGTTAAGATCCCGCCGATAAAACTGAACCGCCTGGGAAATTTGATCGGCAGTAGCGCCGCCTTTTAACGCCACCGTTACAAATTCATTGCGAAGCAGCCCTTCGCGAAAGGCCGGATTTTCATGACTCAAAATGCGCGAAGCCATGCCTTCCATCTGGCCGGCTTTTACAAAGGCCCGGATATCATTCCCCGTTAAAGCTAATTGCTGCTGAATGGAACGGTCCACCGCCAGCCGAAGCTGCGGAGTAGAGAGAGAAGATGGTTTTGCCGCGGGAAGAGACGGAGCTGCCGGCAAGCGCAACGAAGAGGAGAAAGCATTTACTGCGCCAGCGGCAGCTGCTTCTTTGGCCATGGTGGCAAGGGCTTGTTTACCGGCGGTGGTTCCGGCGGTTTTTGCCCCGCTTTGAACCATGCCCTTTGCAACCTGCCGGCCCGCCGAAACCGCCTGTGCAAAAGAAGGGGTTACGCTGCTGACGAAGAGTGTGATGCTCAAAACAACCGCTAGTAACTTGTTCATAGTAGTCTCCTCTCTACTTTAATTATGTTCTAAAGATACACAAAAAAATAGGGCCAAAAGACCTAGATGATTTCGGTTTTTGGCCCTATATAAAAATAGGACTGGCTGACACTGCAAATATATACTGTAAAAAACGGTTTGAAAATTTCTGAATAGTTGGGAAAGAAAAGAAGAGGAAAAAGGGAAAACGGCTTCGCGCCCGGCCGTCTGCGGTTTTAACCGCTGGGGCAAGCACTGGCACGCAAATTGGTTGCTGCTCGCACAGTACATTCACAAACTCCTTTTATCCTTCTCCATTGATATTATAGAAAACTTGCGAGCGCCCGCTCAACCGAATAAAAGACCTATTTTTAAATTAGGTCTTTTGGGTTATTCTCCGTCGGAGCATAAAAAAGCCCCGGTCAGCCGGGGCTAAAAATCAACGCGGGGCGCTTCGCTTTTTTTCCAACGCATGGGCTACACATTCCGGCACCAAACCGCGGATATCCGCACCATAAGCAAATGCTTCCCGCACCGCCGAAGCGCTTAAAAAAGCATATTCTGCCCGGCAGGGCAAAAAAACCGTTTCCGCCGACGGATAAAATAAGCGGTTATAATGGGCGTTGGTTAATTCATGGGCCAAGTCCGACGGGCCGCGCAGCCCGCGCACCAGTATTTTTAGATGATTCTTTTTCAGATAATCCGTCAACAATCCTTCGGCGCAATCCACTCGGATCCCGGCTTCGCGCTGTAAGGTCTCTTTCAGCAAATACAACCGCTCTTCCCGGCTGAACAAACAGCGCTTGTTGGCATTGGGCATCAACAGCACAACCACTTCGCCAAATACCGAGCGCGCCCGGCGGATAATATCCAAATGGCCGTTGGTAACGGGATCAAAACTGCCGGCATAAACCACAGGAACGGTCATAGTGATTTCCTCCCATACAGAGCCGCTTCTATACAGCTTCTATATTATGGTATCATAATTTTATGATAAAAAATCCGTTCAAGAGCGAAATTTACCTCGCACGCACCCACGCGCATACGCCCGATCTGCGCGACGAGTACTTCCGCGATCAAACGAAGATTATCCATTCGCTTCCTTTTCGCCGGCTCAAACACAAAACGCAAGTGTTCTTTGCCCCCAACAACGATCACATCTGTACCCGCATTGAACATGTACTGCATGTGGCCACCATCGCCGCCACCATCTGCCGCGGACTTAACAAAAGCGGCAACTGGGAACTCAGCGAAGATATGGCCTACGCCATCGGCTTAGGCCACGATATCGGCCACGCGCCTTTCGGCCACGAAGGGGAACGCGCCATTGACGCCTGCCTGCGGCCCAAACGCTTTTTGCACGAATTAAACAGCTACCGCGTAGTGGAACACCTGGCCAACTACGGCGAAGGACTGAACTTAACTTTTGCGGTCAAAGACGGTATCATCTGCCACTGCGGGGAAGATTTCGCCAACAACCGGCTCCGCCCGGCTTCCAAACCCAATGATTTGGAAAAAATCGCCGGACGCACCCAAATGCCGTCTACTTACGAGGGGTGTATTGTGCGCCTGTCGGACAAAATTGCCTACCTAGGCCGGGATATTGAGGACGCCGTGAAGGCCAATTTGATTACCACCGCCGATATCCCCCAAAAAGTACGCCACGAAATTGGCACTTCCAACGGGGAGATTATCAACACCCTGACCCTGGACTTAATCAACCATTCTAAAGATAAGGATTTTATCGGCTTTTCCGATGATAAATTTGCGCTCTTATCACAGCTTCGTTCGTTTAATTACGAACGCATTTACCACAACGAACAAATGCGCCAGCGCAAAGAAACCATAGACAAATGTATCCGCGATTTATTTGATTACTTCCGAAACATCTTCCGGCGTTACGGGTTTGACTATGCGGGCTATGACAAAGAAGGCAAACAAACCGCGCGCAATTTTGCCAATTATGTCAAATCTATGAAAAAAGTCTATCGGGAAGATCCGGCTCAAATAGATACGGCTATCGCCGATTATATTGCCGGTATGACCGACTCTTTCGCATTAGATGTAATGGAAGATGTTATTCTGCCTAATTCCATTAAATTCTTTAGTTAATATAACCCCCGCCGTTAGGGGAGAGCGGGGGTTGTATAAAAAGGAACACCTCCGGGGGGAACCGGAGGTGCGGGGGATAAAAGGAATTACAGATAAGAAGCGTTTTCGGCAAAGAAAGCAACAATGCGGTCCATCCCCGGGGCCGCGGCATTATCCCGCGCGGCTTGGGCAATGGTACGGCCGCTGGAGTCTTTACTCATTTCCACTACTTGGGCCGCTTCCGTTTTGGCTACTTCCGCCACCAGGCCGCCTTTATCCATTTTAGATTTCACGGCCATCATCTTCTCGTACAAATCGGTATAGGGGAACGCAATACGGAAAGTGTCGGCGCGGCCGTAATTAATTTGGGCCTGGACGGGGGTTTCCCCCAACTGATTGCGCTGATTCATCATCTGATGAATTTTGATTTTATAATCATTCGGATAAAATTTGCGAAGCACGCGGGCCAACGCCTGGAAAGTTTGGGCATTGCGCGCCACATGAAAAACATTGTTTCCGTTTTTGCCGGTCCGCAGCAGGAACGAGCCCGTAGCCGCGCGCTGGCCAAACTTTAAAATGGCATTCACATCGCCATTTTGCGCCGCGGTAAAAACGGGAGTATCACCAAATTCGTTTTCTTTATTCAAATCAGCGGCGGAGACGGCGCGCGTCAGATACGCATGCACCAGCTGCTGGCGGCGTTCCTGCCGGGCGGCTTCTTCGTTAGGGGCGGCATGGACCGCCGAGAACATCAAACAAACCGCTAAAATAAAAAGAATGTTTTTCATAATTTCCTCTTATTTAAGTATCTCTTTTTAGCGTTTGTTTTACGAGGGTCTTTGGGCCTATTTCAAAGGGAATTTGGGCCTATTTTTTTCTGGGTCTTTTATAAAGAACGACCTCTCTTTTATGAGAGGTCGTTAGACAAAAATTTGTTAGAAAACTAAACTTTCTCCGTTTGCGGGAATATATATGTGTGGAAGTTTATGTTCTTGTACAAATGTTTGTAATTGCTGGCGAGAAAGTGAACGATGGCTAACTTCATCCATATGACTGACCACTATTGTGGCCTGCGGCGCATTAGAAGAAGTATGTGCTACATCTTGTTCATCCATAATCAGCCGGTCGCCACTTTCTACACGGGCCGCACAAGCATTTACTACAATAACTTCCGGCCGATACCTTTCCAGCGTCTTTTTTACTTCTGCGCAAAAGATAGTATCCCCCGCCAAATAAAGTGTTTTTTCTCCCATTGCCTGCATAATAACCCCCATAGCCTCATATGGCAGGCCAAGCTGTCGGCACGCGGGTTCAATCTTTTCTCTTTCTCCATGTTGTCCTGGAGTCTTATACAGCGAGATTTCCCGGAACAAAGTTCCTTCAGCTGAAAGAATATGCACTTGCTTGAACCCCTTGCTGGCAATAAAAGAAAGATCTGCCTCGGATTGAACAAAAAACGGGATATTTTTACGCAAAGATTGTTCGGCATACTGATCCCAGTGGTCGGGATGCACATGCGTTAAAATCACAGCGTCTGCTTCTACAACTTGTTCCATCGGGAAAGGCAATTCTGTACAGGGTTGGCGCCTTTCCGAATGAATAGCCCCCGCAAAACCCGGCATATATTCTTTAGGCCCCAGCCAAGGATCAACTAAAATCTTTGTCTGGTGATACTCTACCCATATGGTCGCATTGCGAATTTGTGTAATTTTCATAGACACCTCCTTTTGTCAATCATATATGTTTTGTATCTTTTTAGCAATAATGTACTTTTTGTATAATAGTTACTTTTTTGTATAATAAACTAAAAAAGGAAACCCCCGTATGCCTGTTAATGACAAAAACAAAGAATACCAATGTCCTCTGGAAGCCACAATGGATATTATCGGTGGGAAATATAAAGGAATTATTATTGGATTTTTAATTGGAAGAACCTTGCGTTACAGCGAACTGAAGAAACTAATCCCTCAGGCTACGGCCAAGATGCTTATCCAACAATTAAAAGACTTAGAAGCAGATGGCATTATTTGCCGGAAGCTATACCCTGTTGTTCCGCCCAAAACAGAATATTCGTTGTCAAAAAAAGGAGAATCGCTGATTCCGATAATCAAAGAATTAAATCTTTGGGGAATTAAATATCTCCAAGACAGGAAGATCCCCTGTAAAGACAATTTTGACAATTTATCCGAAAAAGCAAAAAAACTATTTGAATAAAAAAACCCGGAACAAAGTTCCGGGTTTTTAAATGGAGCGGGCGAAGAGAATCGAACTCTCGTCTCAACCTTGGCAAGGTCGCGTTCTACCATTGAACCACGCCCGCAAAATCGGCTTACCTGCAACAATTAAATTATAACACATTTGCACGGCCGTGCACAAGGTTATTTTTTAGCAGCGGTTTTAGAGCCAGCCGGCACCGCTTGCTTCTGCGCATTTCCTCCCGCCGGCGCTAAAAGAACCGACGCTATCTTTTTAAGATAAGGGTTTTCCTTTACGGCAATTTGCACATTCGGATTCTGGCGCAATTCGTCCAAATAAGAATTAGACGAAATGATAGCGGCGGCTTCCTGTGGCCGGTCCCGAAAATACTTGGCGGATTTGCTGATTAACAAATAGCTCATAAACCGGCTGCCAGCCACGGAACGAAGCATTTTCTCATTCGCCAAAACGCCTTTTACGGTATCGCTGTCAAAAAATTCCTGCATCGCCGTATTGTCTTTGGTAAACGCCAGCAAGAGTTGGGGATCTTCCAACAGCGGGGCGACATCTTCCCGCGCCAAAAATGCTTTGATCATTGTATCGTTGGAAAGCAAATAGCGCATCAAATCCGGGTCGGACATATTAGACGCAAAGTTAGTCGTCAACGCCCACGGAGCCGCACCAATAATTTCATAATTGGTCGGCGTAAAGGACCGATAGTTAAACCGGCTGATAATGGGCAGCGTAGAACCTAAATTGCTTACCGCCACATTGCGGTCCTGCCCTTCCCGCACCTGTACATAAGTTACGGCTCCGGCGCTGGGATCAAACTCCGTTTCTTCCACAAAAAGCCCTTTTACCTGCTCCGGATCCAGCGCAGCGGTTAAATTTTCCGCGCGGTTCTTGGCGGACAGAATAACCATAACCGTTGCCAAAACCAGCAACACCACGCCAATCCCAATGCCCAGCAAGACCCTATCCTGTTTTTTGCGCGCCGCGCGGTCCGCCACCGCCTGCGGCGAGGCGGCCTGCTTGGCCTGTTGTTTTTCCTTGCGGTATTTAGCCGGATTACGCAAGAGTTTCATCAATTCTTCTTTTTTCATATGCTTATTGTAACAAATCCGCCGGTTTTTTAAGGCAGCTATATCAAGTATAATTTATTATATGAAATCTTATACGCAATATCTAACCGTTTGTACCGACAAACGCTACCAAATCGTCAATATTACCCCCCAAGTAGAAGAAGCCCTGCAAAAAAGCGGAATCCGGGAAGGGCTTTGCTTGGTCAATTCCATGCATATTACTTCCAGCGTGTTTATTAACGACAACGAACGCGGCCTACATGCCGATTTTTTGCGCTGGACCGAACAACTGGCCCCTTATGGTATAGACAAATACCAACACAATCTGACCGGCGAAGACAACGGCGACGCCCACTTAAAACGCACCCTGTTGGGCCGCGAAGTGGTGGTGGCTGTTACCAACGGACAGTTGGACTTCGGCCCCTGGGAAACCATTTTTTACGGCGAGTTTGACGGCCAGCGCAACAAACGAATTTTAATCAAAATTATCGGAGAATAATATGAAAAAAACAATCTTCTACCACGATACCGACTGCGGCGGCGTGGTGTATTACGGAAACTATTTAAAATTTTTTGAAGAAGCCCGCACCTTATATATGGCCGAAAAAGGATTCTCGGTGCCGGCCCTGATGCAGCGCGGATTTTACTTTGTAGTTGCCCGGCAGGAAGTGGAATATAAATACCCTGTGCGATACGCCGATGTTATTGAGGTTTCTACCCGGGTATTGGAAGTATCGGACATTAAAATCGTGTTTGAAAATATCATTACCAACCAGAACGGACGGCTCTGCACCAAAGGGAAAACGACGCTGGTCTGTGTGAACAGCGCGGGGATGCCTACTCCTATGGGATCCGAAGTAAAAGCCGCCATGGCGCCGGCCGCGTAAAATTCAGTTACAAAAGAACCCCGCTGGATATACATCCCGCCCGGCATATTATCGGGCGAGATGTAGATTCCGTTAAGGAAGCACGAAGAAATTGGAACTCTCTTCGTTGCCGCCAATGCTTTTACATACCCTCTTGGAAAGCGGATAAAAATCCCCTGCTACCGCTTGGCAGGTGCGCTGCCCGGGGCGGGAAGGACTGTGATCAAAATAGTGACTGTAAGACAGCCAAATGCGGCCCTTTTGATACACTGCCGTACAGTTTTGGACTTCTGACCCTTGATTTAAAATAAAAGAAATATCCCCGCAATAAACACTCCCGTCATTGGGATTGCTGTTACAGCCCGGCGGGAATGAAATATCCAAGTGTTCTCCTTGGGTATGCCCGTGCGTCCAGCCATAATCCCCATTGGCTAAATAATACACCTCCGCGGCCTCTTTCATCGATCGGCACAGCTGCTGCATTTGTGCCACCTTGCTTTTCCCCACTACCACCTCATACTGCGGCAGTGCCACTGCCGCCAAAATACCAATGATTAAAACGACTACTAATAGCTCTATAAGCGTAAATCCGGCATTTTTTCCATCGGAGAATGATTTTTGATAGATTTTGTTCATACGCAAAATTTATCAAAAAAAAAAAACGAGTCAAGGGGCGAGCCGCCCCTCCCCACTCTAACCCCGTCAGCACGATTGGTTTAAGCTACACGGTTGGTGCAATGTTGCACTCTTACAAAACAACCAGCGAGCCGCCCCTCCCCACTCTAATCCCGTCAGCACGATTGGTTTAAGCCACACGGTTGGTGCAATGTTGCACTCTGTCGCAACGACCCTGTGCCAGAGCTTTATCCCGCGTATCGTTTGTACCCATTAAAAACCCGGGGCTAAATAGCTCCGGGTTTCATTCAACGGGATAGGGATTGCTCAGACAATTTTCTTTTCTTCTTCTTTTGCCTTGGCAATTTCTTTATCCAACTTTGCCGAAATCCGCTTGAGCACCGCCTGCGTATTGCGCTTCCATTCTTTCAAAGCCCGCAATTCGGTTTCCGTGGTTTTCAGCTTTTCCACGCCGTCCTCCAGCGTGCGCAGTTTGGCTTTTAACGAAGCGTTCTCCCCCTGCAATTCTTTCTGCCGGGCGAGGGTTTGCGAAATTAAAAGCTCCAACTGTTTGAGTTTTTCCTGCATATCTATCTCAACTCGGCGCCGACATGCTCACGCAGCTGGCGGACAATCCGGTCAAAGGCGTCGTCGGTTTCTTTGTCTTTGAGCGTGCGCTGCGGATTGGAAAACGCCAGCGAGAAAGTAACACTCTTTTTCCCGGCCGGCAGATGTTCCCCTTGATACAGATCAATCAGCTGATAACTCAAGTTTACATCCAGCGGCGTTTTGTCCAGCGCGCTGGCAATCTGGGCATAAGGCACCGATTCGTCCACCACTACCGACAAGTCCCGCAAAGACGGCGGGAAAACCGCCATATCTTTTGCCGGTTTAAAGTCCTGCGCCGAAAAGCCCTTTTCAATCTGTTTGGTGGCAAATTCAAACGCCCATACTTCCGGCGTTTTGACCGCAAACGCTTTAAGCGTCAGCGGATGTAATTTGCCAAACAATCCAATGCTTTTTCCGTTTAGCAGGATATCCATACAAATTTTAGGGTGCATATACACCGGCACCGCTTTGGACGGCGCAAACGAAATTCCTTCCACCCCGCCCAACAAGGCCTGCAGCAATCCTTTCAGCCAGTAAAAATCTACCGGTTTTTCCGCGCCGCCAAAGAACTTTTCCTGCTCCAGCGTACCCGTCAGCACGCCGGAAACCGTATAACCCTCGACCGGGAATCCTTTGATGGATTGGAAAGTTTTGGTCGTTTCAAACAGCGCCAAGTTGCGGTTGCCAAAACGCAGGTTGCTCTCCACATTTTTTAACAGGGAAGGCAACAGCGTCGGGCGCAGATAATCCCACCCCTGGGCCAAGGCATTCTTGATTTTGATACAGTACTTGGGATCAAAACCAAACAGTTTCAGTTCTTTTTCTCCCAAGAAATCAATGTTTTTGCATTCACAGAACCCAACCCCAATGAGTGCGCTGGCGTACTGTTTGCCCAAATCAATGCCTTTGGGATTATCGGCAAACGCCAAGCTGGCTTTGGTTTCGGAAACGGGAATCATATCATAGCCGGCAAAGCGGGCGGCTTCTTCGGCCAGGTCCCATTTATGATTTAAATCGCGGCGGTGGGTAGGGGCTTTGAAAGTCCAGACATCGCCGTCTGCGTGAAACTCGGCCGCCAGCCGGCTGAAAATTTCCTGGAGCCGTTCGTGCGGAATTTGGGCCCCTAAAATGGTATTAATTTCCGCTGGAGTGAAAGTAACCGTCGGGCTTTCGTAGCGGGTGGGATATACATCGGCGATCTCCGAAGCGGTCCCGCCGCAAAGCTGCAGGAACAAATCCGTCGCGCGCTGCAGGGCCAGCGTAACGGCTTCAATATCCGTACCGCGTTCAAACCGTTGGGAAGAATCGGACGACACGGCAAACTTTTTGACCGTTTTATTTACCGTCGGCGGATTGAAATACGCCGCTTCAATAAAAATATCCTGCGTATCGTCTTTAATGCCGCTGTTAAGCCCGCCCATAATCCCGGCTAACGCCGTGGCTTTTTGGGCGTCGGCAATTATCAGGCAGTTTTCATGGAGCGTCAGTTCCCGCCCGCCCAACAGCGTAAACTTTTCGCCTTCCTGCGCGTTGCGGACGATAATCTTTCCCCCCTCCACTTCGCGCAAATCAAACGCGTGAAGCGGATGCCCCAATTCAAACATCACATAATTGGTAATATCCACCAACGCATTCTTAGGGTTCAGCCCCATCGCCGCCAGCCGCTGTTTCATCCATTCGGGCGACTCGGCATTTTTTACCCCGCGAATAATGCGCCCCGTATAGCGCGGGCAGCCCTCCGCATTCCGAATTTCCACTTCCAGCGGTTTGCCTTCCCCTTTTACGGCTTTTACTTCCGGCCGTTTAACGGGTTTATTTAAAAGCGCCGCCAATTCGCGCGCTACGCCCAGGTGTGAAAGCAAATCCGGGCGGTTGGAAGTAATTTCCAAATCAAATAAAGAATCCGGCTTGCCATAAAGCGAAGAAACATCCGTGCCCAGCGGCAGATTTTCGTCTAATACCATAATCCCGCGGGCCCGGGTCTGCGTGAGCCCCAATTCGTCGGACGAGCAAATCATTCCTTCCGATTCCACCCCGCGGATTACCGCCGCTTTGAGCACATTCTTGCCCAACCGTGCCCCTACGCGCGCCAGCGGTACTTTCTGGCCCAGCGCCACATTCGGTGCGCCGCATACCACCCGCTGAGTTTTTCCCCCGCCCAAATCCAGCGTAACCAAGTGCAAATGGTTGGAATCGGGGTGATCCTCAATTTTTACAATCTGGGCCACATTGACACCTTCAAAATCCGCCCCGGTTGTTTCAATAGAAGCCACTTCTATTCCCAGATCCGTCAGTTTTTTGGCTAATTCTTCGGGAGCCAAATCCAGGTCAATAAAATCTTTCAGCCACGAATACAGTATCTTCATTGTGTCTAATCCTTAAAATTGTTTCAGCAGGCGCAAGTCGTTTTCATAAAATGCGCGAATGTCTTTGATGTTGAGCATCATCATAGCCAACCGTTCTACACCCATACCAAACGCGTAACCGCTGTACTGTTCGGGGTCAATGCCGCAGTTTCTAAGCACATTGGGGTGGACCACCCCGGCCCCCAACATTTCAATCCAGCCGTTGCCTTTGCATACATTACAGCCCTTGCCTTGGCAGAAAACGCATTTGACATCTACTTCCACGCTCGGTTCCGTAAACGGAAAGAAAGACGGACGGAAACGAATTTCGGCCTTGTTGCCAAACAACCCTTTCATAAAAGCCGTCAAATCGCTCTTTAAATCCGCCAAGCTGACTTGTTTATCCACATACAGTCCTTCAATTTGGTGGAATACCGGGCTGTGGGTGGCGTCCAAGCTGTCGTTTCTAAATACGCGCCCGGGCGCCATAATGCGCAGCGGCGGTTTGTGTTTTTCCATATACCGGCTTTGCACATTGGAGGTATGCGTACGAAGCACCAACGGCATTTTGCTATCTACAAAAAAAGTGTCCTGCGCATCGCGCGCCGGGTGGTGCAGCGGGATATTAAGCAAATCAAAATTGTGTTTTTCGTCCTCCACCCACGGGCCTTCGGCCCATTCAAACCCCAGCCGGGAAAGAATGGCTGTCATGCGGTCCTGCGCCACGGAAAGCGGATGGCGATGCCCTTTGGCTACGGGATAGCCGGGGAGGGTTAAGTCCAGATTGACTTTGTTTAATTCGTCGTTAATTTCCTTGGCGGTAAAAAATTCGGTTTTTTCGTCAAATGCGTCGGTCAGGGCGGCTTTTAAGGCATTTCCCAGCGGGCCGGCTTCTTTTTTTTCTTCAATGGAAAAATCTTTCAGTCCTTTTAACAGTTCCGTCAGTGCGCCTTTGCGCCCCAAAGCGGCTATGCGCAATTCTTCCACAGCGGCCAAATCGGCGGCTTGGCTGATTTTGGCTTTGTACTCCTGTTCTATAGCGGAACAGGCGGCTTTAAATTCGTTGATCGTCATATATTATAATTATAGTATTTTAAATGCGCGTATAGGGGATTTTTCCCATTTTTTAGGGCTTTTTGTGCAAACCATACAAACGGGCGGGAAAAAAGTTACAATACCTAATATGCCAAAAGACATTGTACAAGTGGAAATTAAGCGAATCCCGCTGGATATAGAAGCCGCCGGGCTGGGCATGGTGGAATTGGCGGATTTGGCCGCTTCCGTAGAAAAATATATGCTCCAGCTGCAGGAAGAGGGCGAGGTGGATACCCTCAAACAAGCCCTCCTGGCCGCCCTGCATTTTGCGGCGTTATCCTACCTGCAGGGCCAAAATGAAGGCGGCAAACGCAAGGAAGAAGAATCCCGCGTGGACGATTTAATCTTAAAATTAAAATCCGCACTGGATACCACACATAAATAAAATGACGGACGAACAAGAAACGATGCCCCTGGCCGCACGCCAGGCGCCTAAAAAGTTGGAAGATTTTGCCGGACAGCCGCACTTGCTGGGGCCGGGCAAAATGCTGCGCCGGCTGCTGGAAGCGGATATGATTAAATCCGCCGTGTTTTTTGGGCCGCCCGGCTGCGGCAAAACCGCTACCGCCCGTTATATTGCCTCGCGCACGCAGGCCTATACCGTGGAATTAAACGCCGCCGCGGCCGGCGTGGCGGACATTAAAAAAGTACTGTCCGAAGCACGCGACCGCGCACGCACGCCCACCTTTGACCAAAAACGCACCCTGGTTATTCTAGACGAAATTCATCACTTCAACAAAACCCAGCAAGATGTGCTGTTGCCTTCGGTAGAACGCGGCGATATTATTTTAATCGGCATCACAACCGAAAACCCCTATTTTTACATTAACACCGCGCTGTTATCCCGTTTTTCCGTATTTGAATTTAAGGCGTTGGGCGAGAAGGATTTATTAAAAATTCTAACCCGCGCCGCCGAAAAAGAAAAAGCCCAAATTTCCGCCGAAGCCGCCGACTATTTTATCACCCAGGCCAACGGCGATTCGCGCAAAATGCTTAACGCCGCCGAACTGGCTTTCGTTACCACGCCGCCCGCCGACGACGGACTCAAACACATTGATTTGGAAATTGCCAAAGAATGTATCCAACGGCGTCATTTAAATTACGACAAAAAAGGCGACGAACATTACGACATTATTTCGGCTTTTATCAAATCCATGCGCGGTTCCGACCCGGACGCCGCCGTCTATTGGCTGGCACGCATGCTGGAAAGCGGCGAGGATCCGCGCTTTATCGCGCGGCGCATTTTAATTTGCGCCTGCGAAGATGTGGGGCTGGCCGAACCTTACGCCATCATGATTGCCCAAGCCGCTTTTTCTGCCGCCGAAGAGCTGGGCATGCCCGAGGTACGCATTCCGCTGGCGCACGCCGCAATTTATGTGGCCTGCTGCCCTAAGAGTAACTCGGCCTATCTGGCGGTGGACGCCGCCCTTGCAGAAGTGCGCGAAGGCAAGTACCGCCCCGTACCCGACCACCTGCGCTCCGGCGGCAAAAACCGCGGCTATCAGTACGCACACGATTTTCCCAACCACTATGTCAAACAGCTCTATATGCCGTCCCCTATGCAATTTTTCAAACCCGGCATACTGGGCAAAGAAGCCGCTTTGATAGAACGGCTTAAAAAAATCAAAGGAGAATAAATGGAGCCCGAAGCCCCTTTCCGCGGACAGGTGTTCACCGTTACCGCCATTACGCTGGCCATCAAACAAATGATGGAAGGGGTGTTTCGCGATGTATTTGTGGAAGGCGAAGTAAGCAACCTGCGCGAAGCCGCCAGCGGGCATATTTATTTTGACCTCAAAGACCGCGAAGCCCTCCTGGCCGCCGTGATGTTTAAATGGGACGCCCGCAAATACGGCCTGGAACTCCAGGAAGGCGTACAGGTACGCGTGGGGGGCAGTTTATCCTGCTATGCCAAACAAGGCAAATACCAAATCGTCGTGAAAACCGCCGAAGCGCTGGCCAAAGGCAATTTGTTTTTGGAATTTGAAAAACTCAAAAAGAAGCTGGAGGCCGAGGGCTTATTCGCCCCGGAACATAAAAAAGAAATCCCGGCTTACCCCCAGCGCATTGGGGTCGTTACCTCCCCCACCGGGGCGGCGGTGCGGGATATTTTATCCGTATTAAAACGCCGCAGCCCCCATTTGGAAATTGTGATTGCGCCCGTTTTGGTTCAAGGGGACGAAGCCGCCGCACAAATCGCCCAGGCCATAGCAGATTTAAACCGCTTTCAACCGGGCTTAGATGTGTTGCTGGTTGGCCGCGGCGGCGGAAGTATGGAAGATTTATGGGCGTTTAACGAAGAAATCGTTGCGCGCGCCATTTTTAACAGCAAGATACCCGTCATCTCCTGCGTGGGACACGAGGTGGATTTTACTATTGCCGATTTCGTGGCCGATCTGCGCGCGCCCACTCCGTCTGCCGCGGCGGAACTGGTGGTGCAAAATTCCCAAAACACCCAGCAGCATATTGTTCAACTGCAAAAACGATTGCTGCAATCGGTCAGTTTATTTTACGAACGCGCCAAACGCCGCTTTGATTTGGCCCTAAACAGCCGCGTATTTAAAAACCCGGAAACCTTGCTGCAGCCCAAAGAATTGGAACTGGACGAACTCTCCCAACGGCTGGAAAACGCCTGGAAAGCCAAACTGGCCGCTTTTACACACCGTTTTGAACTGGCCCAAAATAAATTGCAGGCGCTGGGGCCGCAGGCCGTATTAAAACGCGGCTACAGCATTACGCGCCGGGCGGACGGCTCGGTCATCTGCCGGGTCAATCAAACGGAACCCGGCGAAACCGTTTTTATTCAAGTACAGGACGGTATGATCCGTTCTGAAGTAAAGTGAGGCATTATGGCAACAAAAATAACTTTTGAAAAACAACTTTCCCGCTTGGAAGAAATCGTTTCCAAACTGGAGGAAGAACAAACGGATTTGGACGCCTCGGTTAAATTATTTGAAGAAGGGGTTCTCCTCTCCAAAGAACTTTCCCAAAAGCTGGAAACCGTTAAATTTAAAGTGGAAGAATTAAAAAAGAAAGGGTCCGAACTGTTAACCGAACCGTTTGACACCGAATTGGCCGAGGGAAGCGATGGCAACTAAAAAACTTCGTTTGGATATGGCCTTGGTAGAGCGGGGCTTTTTTCAAAGCCGCACCCGCGCACAGGCCAGCATTATGGCCGGAGAAGTACTGGTAAACGGCGAACAAGACACCCGGGCCGACCGTACCGTTTTGCCGGAAGATGTGCTTGCGCTTAAGGAAAAATCCTGCCCGTATGTGTCGCGCGGCGGGCTGAAACTGGCCGGAGCATTAAAACAGTGGCACATCAATCTGCAAAATAAAATATGCGTGGATATCGGGGTGGCTACGGGCGGATTTTCGGACTGTATGATTCAAGCCGGCGCCAAAGAAGTGTATGGCGTTGATGTCGGCAAAGGGCAGTTGGCCGATGAAATGCGCCGCTATAAAAATTTCCACTTCCGCCCCGAAACCAACGCCCGGTATTTGACGGCCGATTTGTTTGACGAACCCCCGCAGTTTGCCGCGGTAGATGTGTCGTTTATTTCCTTAACGATGATTATGGAGCCGTTGTTTCAGGTAATGGCGCCGGAAGCGGAAATCGTATTTTTAATTAAACCGCAGTTTGAACTTACGCCTAAACAAGTGCCGCACGGCATCGTCAAAACCGAAGAAAACCGACTGCTGGCAATCCGGCGCGTGCAGGATTTTTTTGAAGAAAATCTAAAAGAAAAATACGGCAGCGTGTCGGGCGAAGTAACAGAAAGCCCTATCAAAGGGACACACGGAAATACCGAATATCTGTGGTATGTAAAATTAAATAAACCCGCGTAAAGCGGGTTTATTTTTTATTGCGTTACAAAATCAAATGTCTTGCAAATGGAGGGACATTGAGAATGATTTCCATAGCACCTTATCAAACCTGGCAAACTTGAATGATCTAAATAGATTGTAAAATAGCAGATATTATCTCCTCCCCCAAAATAATCTCCAATTCCCCCATGTAAATTCCATCCAGATTTCTCATTTTGAGCAAAAAAGCTATCAATCCATGTCCCATTACGGAAAGTTGTAATTCCGCTAGAAGGATTAGATTCTAAATCTTCTTGGGGAATACGAACATCTAATTTTGTTAAATCATTTGTATATGCTCCATTGGCCAGATAATACACTTCCTGGGCGTCTTTGATACTTTTAAGCAATGGGAAAATGCTATTCATGCGGCTCTTCATCACCGCTTTCTCATATTGCGGGAACGCTACTGCTGCCAATATGCCTATAATTAAAACGACCACTAATAGCTCTATGAGCATAAATCCGGCGTTTTTTTCGCCGGGGAATATTTTTTGATAGATTTTGTTCATACGCAAAATTTATCAAAAAAAACGAGTCAAGGGGCGAGCCGCCCCTCCCCTTTCCTTTACCCGTTAACACGATTAGCGGAGCCACACTGTTTCGGAAATGTCGCGCCCTTGCGCAACGGCCTTCCAGGCCTGGGAATTCTGCCTTCAACAAGGTTTCGTTTCTTACGACGCTTACGCATTAGAGGAACAACTTGTTGGGAATATTCCTACAAATGTGGGCACGCCGGCCCAAAACTAGGACGCACTCTTTTTGGTACTTTTCCCGTCGGGAAAAGTACCGCTAACCCCTGCCAGAATTTCACAATAAAAAAGAGCAGAGGAAAACGCTCCGCTCTTTGTTCTGCTTCTGATAAAAATGTCAATTAGTTAAACACATTCATCGCTTTATCTATCCCCTGGGAAAAAATCATTTCCAGGGCTTCCACTGCACGGCTCAGCGCAGATTCCAGCACGGGCTGATCGGCTTGGGGAAAATTAGAAAGCACAAAATTGGCTAAATCAAATTTGTCGGGCTTAGGGCCAATGCCCAGCCGCAGCCGGGGAATATCCTGCGTGCCCAACTGTTCTATCACGCTTTTCATCCCTTTCTGACCACCGGCAGATCCATTTTTGCGGATTCGCAATTTGCCAACGGCCAGCGAAACATCATCAAAGCAAACGAAACAGTGCTGTGGCGCTATTTTATAGAACCGGGCCAAGCTGGATACAGCTCGGCCCGATTCGTTCATATAAGTTGTGGGTTTGACGAGAAACACCTCGTGCCCCGCCACGGTAACCTTTGCATACACTCCCAGCCGCTGCCAGGATTTCCATTCGGCTCCCCATTTCCGGCCGGCGGCGTCCAACACCATAAACCCGGCATTGTGGCGCGTCCGTTCGTATTGGGTTCCTGGATTTCCAAGCCCCGCCAGAAGATATGACATAGGTTATTTCTTCGCGGCGTCCTTGGCCAGGTTGCCGTCTTCGTCTTTTTTGCCCTTGGTGGAAGAGCTTTCCGGCTGGGCAGCTGCATCCGCAACAACCGGTGTGGCAGGAGCGTCCTCTTTCGGAATAGCCAAATGCACCACGGGAGCTTCCGCATCGGTTACCAATTCTACGCCTTCGGGCAATTTAATATCGCCGGCTAAGATACCTTTGTTGATGGTCATCGGCGTAATATCCAACACAATTTCGTGCGGAATGGCGCTGACTAACGCACGCACTTCAATTTCGCGCAGAATGTGCTCAATGATAGCACCATAGTTGGCCACATCGGCAGGAGTGCCTTCCAATTTAAGCGGCACGACTACATCCATTTTATCTTTCATGCTCACGCGCTGAAAGTCGGCATGGATTGGATTGTCGGTTACGGCATGATATTGGATTTCTTTTACCAGCACCAATTCTTTGGCGCCGGCCAAGTCCACTTCCACTAGCGTGTTTTTACCGGCTTTTACGATTTTATCCAAATCTTTTACGCTTACGGTAACGCTTACAGGTTCTTTGTGCCCGCCGTAAATAATGGCCGGGATTTTCTTTTCGGCTCTGATTTTAGACAGAGCCCCTTTGACGCCAATCCCTTCGCGGGCGGCGGCAGAGATAGTTACTTTTTCCATTTTATTCCTCCAAAAATTTTCATCCGAAAATTTTAAATTTAATTGAACATATCGCTGATAGAGCGGCCGTCGTGGTTGCGTTTAATGGCGTCCGCCAGCAAATACGACACCGACAGCACTTCCACCTTCGGCCCTAAATCGCGGATGGGCAGCGAGTCCGAAATGACCAGCTTTTTAATATCCGCCTGATTGATTTTATCTATCGCGTTGCGGGAAAGCAGCCCGTGCGTGCATACGGCATAAATGTCGCGCGCTCCACGCTCTTTGATTTTTTGGGCCACGGTGGTTAAAGTGCCTGCCGTGTCCACGATATCATCAAAAATAATGGCTACTTTGTCTTTTACATCGCCGATTACATTATAGACCACTGCTTCATTGGCTTTGGGGCGGCGTTTATCAATAATAACCAGCCCTGCGTCCATGCGCGCGGCAAATTTGCGGGCGCGCTCCACGCCGCCCACATCCGGCGAAATAACCACTAAATCTTTCCGATCAAAATCTTTAAAATAATCTAAAAATACTTTGCGCGCCCGCAAATGATCCACCGGAATATCAAAAAATCCCTGAATCTGACCGGCGTGCAAATCCACCGTCATAATGCGGTCGGCCCCGGCTTCGGTAATCAAGTTGCAGGCCAATTTGGCCGTAATCGGCACCCGAGGAGAGGCCTTCCGGTCCGCACGGGCGTAACCAAAATACGGAATGACCGCCGTAATCTTGCCGGCGCTGGCGCGTTTGAACGCGTCAATCATAATCAACAGTTCCATCAAATTTTCGTTGACGGGCGGGCAAGTGGGCTGAATTAAGTAGCAATCGTGCGCGCGGACGCTTTCCAAAATTTGTACATCAATTTCTCCGTCGGCAAACCGTTCTACGCGCAGTTTGCCCAATTCCATATTTAGGTGGCTGCAAATTTTCTGCGCCAGAGCAATGTTGGCATTGCCGGAGAAAATTCTCAAATCGCCGTTTACGCTTTTAGTCATTTTTCTTTACACCTTTCTTTTCCAGAACGACCTGACGCGAACGGGCTACAGCCAGAGATTCCGCCGGAACCTCTTTCGTAATGGTTGACCCCGCGCCGATTTTTGCATATTCGTGCACCGTTACCGGCGCTACAAAATTCACATTTGACCCCACAAATACATGGTCCCCAATGACCGTTTGGTGTTTGTTCTTTCCGTCGTAATTGCAGGTAATAGTCCCCGCTCCTACATTGACGCCCGCACCCATTTGCGTATCGCCGATATAACTTAAATGATTCACTTTGGAACCTTCCCCAATGACGGATTTTTTAATCTCTGAAAAATTCCCCACTTTGGCGCCCTTTTTAAGTACCGATTTCGGCCGCAGATGCGCATAAGGGCCCAACTGACATTCCGCCGCCACTTCCGACTCCTCAATGTAAGTCCCCATTTTAAGGGTTACATGGTCCCCAATCACGGAATCTTTAATATATACATTCCCTTCAATCTCGCAGTTCTTGCCAATCACCGTATTGCCGCAAATATAACAGCCGGGGCAAATGCGGGTATCGGTTCCAATTTTTACACCCGGGTCAATATACACTTCTTTCGGCCGCACCAGCGTAACGCCTGCGTCCATGAGTTCAGCGGCTACGCGGTCGCGCATAATTTGTTCGGCCTCGGCCAACTGGGCTTTGCTGTTGATACCCAGTGCCTGCTGATAATCCTGCCCGGCAAACACCAACACGGGCTGCGTCATCTGTTTAATCAGCGCCAGCGTATCGGTTAAATAATACTCGTGCTTGGGGCCCTGCGGCGTGAGCTGGGTTAGAGCAGACTGCAGCGAATGGGAATTAAAAACATACATGCCGCTGTTGATTTCGGCAATTTTTTTGGTTTCTTCGTCTGCATCCGCATCTTCCACAATGTTTTCAAATGAACCGTCCGCCGCGCGGATAATGCGCCCGTAACCGCTGGGATCCGGCACCGTTACGCCTAACACCAAAGCGCCGGTTTCGTTTTGTTCAAACACTTCCGCCATGCGGGCCAAGGTCTGCGGTTTTAACAGCGGCGTATCGCCGTTTAATACCATTATGGTTTCAAATTTTTGCAAGAGTGGCGCCGCCGCTTTAACAGCCGAAGCCGAGCCGGACAAATCCGTCTGGTGCACAAACACGACCGGGGCTGTAATGCCCCACTGCGGCAGCAAGGGCTGAATGGTTTTGACCACTGTTTCGGCCTCGTGCCCAACTACAATGCCAATAGCGGCAGGACCCAGGGCCTGGGCGGCTTTCAAAATATGTGCGATAATAGGAAGCCCGCAAACGATATGTAAAGGTTTGGGGAGAGGGGATTTCATCCGGGTGCCTTTGCCGGCCGCCAGGATTAAAACACACAGATTTTTTTTGGCTACCATTGTTTTATCTACTCTTGCCTAAAAAAGAATCTAACTTGTTAATGAATTATCAGGAACAAATTATATGTATATTATACCAATAATCCGCTCCACCTGCCAAGCGGAAATATCGGTACTTCCTGCCTTAGGCGGGGCATTAGATACATTGTAGCATTTTGCACCAAAAGGGCAAGCCCGGTGCGGCTGGTTACAGAGGCCGGGCCAAACAGGTATTCCCTGCCGCCCCGGTAATACGGGCCCGCACCAGCCCGTGCAGGGGCAGATCTGTTTCCAGGCAGACGCCCTGAAAATTAGACGCAATCCCATGCAGCCGCCCTTGTTTATGTTCTTCCACAAATACTTCCTGTTCCGTGCCCACTAAAGAAGTGGCAAAGGCAGAGCGCAGTTCTTTATCCAACGCGCGAAGCGCCTCCGAACGGCGTTTGATTTCGTCGGGCGGCAGCTGTTTTAAAGAGGCCGCCGGCGTGCCCGGGCGGGGAGAATAACTAAATACATGAAGCCCCGCCAGTTTCACTTCCCGGATAAAAGCCACCGTTTTTTCAAAATCCGCTTCCGTTTCCGTAGGATACCCGGCAATCACATCGGCAAAAATACCGATTTGCGGCACCTGTTGGCGCAAATCCGCCACGCGGGCGCGATAAGCGGCGGTATCGTAATGGCGGTTCATATCTTTTAAGATTTTATCGCACCCGGCCTGCAGCGGAAGATGAAAATAATTACAAAAACGGTCCGGACGCAAAGCCATTTGGCGGATAATGCCTGCTGTAACCGTTTGCAGTTCAATAGAAGAAAACCGCACCCGAAAATGCCCCGGCAAAGCCGCAATCCGCTCGCATAACCCGGCCAAATCGGCCCCCGTTTGCGCACAGCAATAATTGCCGATATTGATTCCTGTCAGCACGATTTCGGCAAACCCTTTCTGCACCAAGGTTTGAATCTCGCTTAAAGCGTCCGCCAGCGGCTTGGAACGCTTGACCGGCCGCGCATACGGTACGATGCAATAAGAACAGAAACAATCGCACCCGTCCTGAATTTTGATAAATGCGCGGCTGTGTCCTTCGTGTCCGGAAACGGTCCAGCATACATCCGGCACATCAAAGAGCTTTCTTCCTAAATCGTATTTCCCAATAATTTCCGCCTGCGGGAATTTTTCGCGCGCAAGTACTTCGTGTGCGGCCGCATAACAGCCCGTCAGCACCAGCCGTGCTTTTGGATTGCGGCGCAAAATTTGACGGATTTGCTTTTCTACATCTTTATCGGCCTGGTGGGTAACCGTACAGGTATTGATCAGGCAAATGTCGGCGTGGTCCAACGAGTCAGCCGGCGTAAAGCCGCTTCGCAGGAACTGCTCCCACAAGGCCTGGCTTTCCACTTGATTGACCCGACAGCCAAAGGTTTTGATAAAAAAGGTAGCCATTATAACAGTTTCGCGGCTACGGCTATACATGCCGTTTCCGCCCGCAAGATATTGACGCCCAGCGTAACCGGCAGTACATTGTATTGAGCGGCAATGACGATTTCTTCGTCCGTCCAGCCGCCGGCCGGACCTACATAGACGCGCAGCCGTTTGGGGCGGCCTAATTTTTCCAGCCCCCACGCCAAGGTATGGGTTTCCTCGGCTTCATAGGCAATCAAAGATGGTATTTCCTGGCCCAGCGCTTCTGCAAATTTAATTGGCGGCAAAATAGCCGGCACAAAGGGCGTATCGCATTGTTTGCAGGCCGCAATCATAATTTGCTTCCAGCGGTCGTTTTTGCCGTCCCATTTTTTGAGCACATCATATTCGCTTCGTTCGCTTACAATCGGCCGAAACGCCGCTACCCCCAGCTGGGTGCCTTTGTCCAGCACTTCCTCCAGCCCGGTGCGGGAATTGGGCGCAAAACACAGTTCCAATTCCAGTTCCGGGCGGCGCACCGCGCACGGCTTTAACAAGGTTCCGCGGATAAATTTCTTCTGAATACAGTCTATGCGCGCCATATACTGGCGGCCGGTTCCGTCAAACACGCGGATTTCGTCCCCTTCCTTATGCCGCGCAACCGCGCTGGCGTGGTGGGCTTCCGTGTCCATTAAAAAGAATTCCGTTTCTTTGATGTCTGCAAAATACTGGGGCATATAGTTATTTTACTTTTTAAGCAGTTAAAAGTAAAAATCACCCTGGCCGGAAATGCCTTCGTAACCATATGGGGCATACATTGGGCGTTTTGCAGGTCAAACAAAGAAGACAACGCCTCGTTTTCTTTTTAATGTGTCCTTCGGCTTATTTATCCCCGGGATTGCAGTCCGGTTTTATGAAAATTAAACATCTGTCTGTTTGTTGCACTGGCATAACGGTTTTATTATAATGTTGCTATGCCTCCAATTACGGAAACATTTTACCCCCATACAAAAGAAGACTGTCGTTTATGGCTTAGCCAAAATCATCAAAATAAAAAAGAGGTCTGGCTTCTCTATCCACATAAAGACACCCATTTGCCCAGCATAGCATACGCTGACGCTGTGCAAGAAGCAAGTTGTTTCGGATGGATCGACGGACAGCGACGCAAGTTTGACGAAACATTTTCCTGTCAACGCTGGACTCCTCGTTCCGCTGCCAGTTCTTGGAGTGGATTAAATAAACATCTTGCTCGTTTGGCACTAAATAAAGGAATGATGACCCCTGCCGGGTTAAAAACACTGCCAGATCTAACCCCAAATACATTTGTTATTCCTCCCCTTCTGTTACAAGAGCTTAAAAAAGATATGCTGGTTTGGAAGCACTTTTGCGCATTTCCCCCGCATTATCAGCGCATACGTCTGGATTATATAATCCGCCGGATGAACCGCCCCGCACTATACAAAAAAACTTTGGAGCATTTTATAAAACAGACCCGGGACGCAAAGCGCTACGGCCCTTTCAAAGACAGCCCGGATATTTATTAACATACTTGCCGCTAGGCGGATTTATTTGCTCCCCTAAAAATAAAACCCCCGCTAACAAGCGAGGAACAAGGAATAGAAACAGACACTAAAATACCAATAATTCTATAATGTAAACCCTTTGTTTATAAATTCTCCATACTGAATATTTACCATAAAAAAGGGGCCGGATATACCAGCCCCTTTTCGGATTTATCACCCAAACTTATTTATCCACGACTTCGGCTTCTACCACATCGTCTTTGCCGCTGTTGCCAGCCGCACCGGCTTGGGCCGAAGCGTCCGGACCGGGCTGAGCGCCGGCCTGGGCACCGGCTTGGGCCTGCTGTTTGGCCTGGGCGTCTTTATACATCGCTTCGCCCAGTTTCTGGCCGGCCTGCAAGGCCGCGTCCGTGGCGGATTTAATCTTGGCCGCGTCGTCGCCTTTGAGGGCGTCTTTCAAGTCGCCCAAGGCGCGGTCAATGGCCAGGCGGTCGTCCTGCGATACTTTATCGCCGTATTCTTTCAGCGATTTTTCCGTCTGGTAGAGCACGCTGTCGCCCTGGTTTTTGGCTTCAATGAGCTCTTTGTGCTTTTTGTCTTCTTCCGCGAATTTCTCGGCGTCTTTGACAAACTTTTCCACTTCCGAATCGCTCAGTTTGTTGGGCGAGCTAATCGTAATATGCTGCTCTTTATTCGTACCCAGATCTTTGGCGGACACATTTAAAATACCGTTCGCGTCAATATCAAAGGTAACTTCAATCTGCGGCACACCGCGCGGAGCCGGCGGGATACCGTCCAGGTCAAATTTACCCAGCGGCACATTGTCCTTAGCCATCGGGCGTTCCCCTTGCAATACATTGATGGTTACGGCCGGCTGATTGTCAGACGCCGTAGAGAACACCTGCGTTTTGCGCACCGGGATTGTGGTGTTGCGTTCAATCAGCCGCGTGCACACGCCGCCCAAAGTTTCCAGCCCCAACGACAGCGGGGTTACATCCAGCAGCAGTACATCTTTTACATCGCCCGTTAAAATACCGGCCTGTACCGCCGCACCAATGGCCACGCATTCCATCGGGTCAATGCCGCGTTCAATCTTTTTGCCGACCAAATCTTCCACATATTTCTGCACAATCGGCATACGGGTCGGACCGCCGACTAAGATGATGCGGTCAATTTGAGAAGCGCTCAAATTTGCGTCCGACAAGGCCTGGTTGACCGATTTGCCGCAGCGTTTGACGATATCGTCCACCAAGCTTTCCAGTTTGGCGCGGGACAATTTGAGTTCCAAGTGTTTCGGGCCGTCCGCACCGGCGGAAATGAACGGAAGATTGATGTCCGTTTCCATGGTGGTGGACAATTCAATTTTGGCTTTTTCGGCCGCGTCTTTTAAGCGCTGCTGGGCTTGTTTGTCCTGGGACAGATCAATCCCGGTCTGTTTGCGGAATTCGTCCACCATCCACTGAATGATGGCATTATCCATATCCGTACCGCCCAACTGCGTATCGCCGGAGGTGGAAAGCACATCAAAGGTGCCTTCTTTGCCCATTTCCATAATGGTTACATCCAGCGTACCGCCGCCCAAGTCAAACACCATTACTTTTTGTTCTTTGCCGGCTTTATCAATACCGAAAGCCAACGCGGCGGCCGTCGGTTCGTTGACCAAGCGCACAACTTCCAACCCGGCGATGCGGCCGGCGTCTTTGGTGGCCTGGCGTTGGTTGTCGTTAAAATAAGCGGGTACCGTGATAACGGCTTTTTCCACCGGTTCGCCTAAAAAGGCCTCGGCGTCTTTTTTCACTTTCTGCAAGATAAAAGCCGACAGCTGCTGCGGCGTAAATTCCTGCCCGCGCAAATTGTATTTATAGTTTTCCCCCATTTTGCGTTTGAAAGCCGTTACCGTGCCTTCCGGGTTGGCAATCGCCTGCCGGCGGGCGGGTTCGCCCACCAGGCGCTGCCCGTCTTTGGTAAAAGCCACATAGGACGGAAACGCTTTCCCGCCGATAGAGCTCCCTTCGGCAGACGGAATAATCGTTCCTCTGCCTCCTTCCATAACCGCCGCGGCGGTGTTGGAAGTTCCTAAATCAATACCAATAATTTTAGCCATACTGTATTTCTCCTTGTGAAATCAAAAAATTTTACCCCATTGGGCGGAACAGGAGTTACCCTTCCGCGTGCTGGCCGACAATCACCCGCGCCGGGCGCAGGACCTTGCCGTCCATCATAAATCCCATTTGTACTTCTTGCAGGACCAGACCGTCCTGTTCTTCGCTGGACGGAATCATCGCCACTACTTCTTGTGTAGCCGGGTCATAGGGTTTGTCCAATACCTCCATCCGTTCTATGCCCTCGGCTTTAAAAGCTTTCTCCAACTCCGTAAAAACCATATTTAGTCCGTCTTTCACGGCTTTTAACGAAGCGGTGCACTCTCCTTTATCTTCGTTCTTGGCCAGTTCCGCGCGCTGGCGCAAAAGCACTTCATAGGCGGGAAGCAGTTTTTCCGCAAACTGCTTTTTGCCATACGCCAGGAAAGAAGCTTTCTCGCGCTCGGTGCGTTTGCGGTAATTCTCAAAATCCGCGCTTAAACGGACCAGCTGTTCGTAATAATCGGGCTTTTTTTCTGGGGCGGGTTCATCGGCCGGAGCAGCGTTCTGTTCCGGTTCGTTTACTTCCGGCAAGTGTTGTTCGTCCAATGCTTCGGCGGCAGTTTTCTCCCCGCCGTGTTTTTGCTGATGTTTCTTACTCATATTCGTTTTCGTCCCCCGCGGGCAAAGAGGCCCAGTTCTTCATGGAAGCTTCCAGCAAATCCCCGATAAAGTTGACCAGCGACATCACCCGGGTATATTCCATGTGTTTCGGGCCGATAATGCCCAACATTCCTACGGTTTTATCCCCCACGCGGCACGCCGTGGAAACAATGCTCAGATTCTGCAGTTCTTTCAGTTCGTTTTCACTGCCGATGCTGACATTGAGCTTTTGGTTGGATTTCTCCATATCCGTCATCTTTTCGTTGAGCAGAGAAGAAAACTTCTCCCGCTCTTCCACCACGCGCATCATCTGTTTTAAATCTTCGTAATCGGCCTGGGTGGTATTTTCCAGCAGCCGGCCAATTCCTTCCACATACAATTCGTCGGCCCCTGTCTGTGGGCGTTCAATATCTTTTAATACCTGAGTGGCCAAGTCCGCCATATCCGCAATCTCGCGGTGCCCGGAATGAATGTGCTGCCACAATACCTGCCGCGCTTGGGCCAGCGTCAGCCCGGCGATTTCCTCATTAATAAACCGACTGAGCACCCGCAGCCGCGCCGGAGCAATCACATACCCCGTGCGCACCGGCCAATGCCGCACCGCACCGGCCTGCGTAACCAATACCGCCAAAATCATACCCGGCGCTACCGGAATAAAATCCAACCGCTGAACCCGCTGATCTGCCACATGGGCGGTATAGACAAACCCCGCCGCACCCGACAGCATCGCCAACAGCCGCGAAGTCTGCACCAACATATTATCCACTTCGTTTACACGGGCGTCGTATTGTTCTTCAATGCGTTGGCGTTCCCGTGCGGCCATTTTCTGCACATTGGCCAGGTAATCCACATAATAGCGGTAGGCCTTATCGGTAGGAATGCGCCCGCCCGAAGTATGCGGCTGGTACAAGTACCCTTCTTCTTCCAGTTCTTTCATAATATTGCGAATCGTAGCGCTGGAAATGTCTTGCAAAGCGCCGTCCGCAATCATCTGCGAACCAACCGGCCGGCGGGTTTCTACAAACTGTTGAATAACCCACCGCAAAATTTTTTCTTTGCGGGCTTTGGCAATTTCCGGTTTTAAAATTCTCATACCTTTTCCCTTAAGGAGATAGTCGGTGCGTGGCATTTATTTTAGCACTCTTTTAATCCCTCTGCTAAAATTATATGCAATTATTTTATTTTTGTCAACCCCTTTTTTAGACTGCTAATTTTGGAATTGAGCTCCCCGTCGTAACAGCCGCTTATCAAAGAACAAACAAAACCCTTTCTATCAGCCAGTATAGAAAGGGTAACACCCAAAAACAAGCGTATTTTTAGATTAGATTTCAACTGCCGGGAATGCAGTCTGTTTTATTAAGGAAGTTGGTAAGAGCGATAATTTTCCACTTCTGAAATTAGTATTCCGCCTAAGGATTTGCATGTTTTGTCTTGTATTCCGCCTTTAGTACCATAAGCGCGGCATAACTCGCGGGATTCATTTAAATAGTGGAAATAACTGGGGGAAGCTGCTGTTTCTGCAGTGCGCGGCACACAATAAATTTCCTGATGCACAGACACATTCATCAAACAAATAAAATTAGTGCCATTAATGGATTGTCCATCGGCAGATAATTCTCCTGGAAAATCTATATCCAATTCTTCTATCTGCAAGGCATACTGCCCATTAGCCATAAAATAAAGCTGCTGGGCTTTAAACAGGGCTTTGCCCAATACCCGCATTTGTGTAAATTGTGCTTTTGCCACCGCTACTTGATACTGGGGTAAAGCAACTGCCGCCAGAATACCAATAATCAAAACGACTACTAACAGCTCTATTAGCGTAAATCCGGCGCGTTTTCTGCCAGAAAATGATTTTTGATAGATTCGGTTCATACGCAAAATTTATCAAAAAAAAAAAACAAATCAAGGGCCCCGAAAACAAGACATAATCTAAACACAAAAAA
>CALUZQ010000004.1 GCA_944325225.1 uncultured Elusimicrobiales bacterium | reverse complement strand
GTTTTTTAGTATAATACCAGCACGATGAGTGAAGATATCAAGTTTAGCACCGCCGGCTTTCGGGCCGTTACCGCAGACGGGCTTACCGCCCAGTCCGTACAACGCTTGGCTTACGGGATTTCCGAACATATTTTGGAACATCCTTTCTACGGTTTTGAAGGCGAAGGATACCGCAAACACTGCGCGGCGCAAGGTAAAAAACCCAAAAAACCCCTTGTTTTGGTGGGGTTTGACACCCGTTTTTTCTCTAAACAATTCGCCTATATTGCCGCCAATGCCCTAGTGCAAAGCGGCATTACCGTAAAAGTAGCCGAACTCCCCCTTCCGACCCCGGTGGCGGAATGGGCCGTACTCAACGAGTGCGCCGTCGGAGCGATTGTAGTTACCGGCAGCGAAGCCGAATACTATGTCAACGGCGTGAAATGGATTTCTTATTACGGAGGCATCGCCAATAACGAAATTGTACAGGATATTGAAAAACGCATTCCCTCCCCCAACGCCCAGATTTTGAAGGCCTCTTCCACCGAGTTTGGCTATCTAAACGCGGCCGCCGTGGTTACCAAAGACCTGCGTAAGGGATATTTGGCCCGGTTGGAAAAAATGATTGATGTAAAGGCACTGAAAAAAGCCAAACTTAAAATTGCGGTGGACCCGCTGTTTGGAACGGCCAAAAATTATTTCCGCGATTTTCTGGAAAAATACGGCGTAACCGTGGAAGGAATCCACGAAGGGGACGATGTCCTCTTCGGCGGGCACACGCCCAATACCGGGCCGGTCAGTTTGACGGATTTAAAAAAATTGGTTGTATCCAAAAAAATGCATTTGGGCATTGCCTGCAACCCGGACTGCGACAAATTCGGCATCATTGACGCCGAAGGGAACTGGGTTTCCCCCAACGAAATAGCCCCCATGCTTTTGGAACATTTAGTACGCAATAAAAAACTAAAAGGGCGCGTATGCCGCAGCGTAATTACTTCTAACCTGATAGACCAGGTAGCCAAAACCAACGGGCTGATGCTGCGCGAAACGCCGGTCGGTTTTAAATACATCACCGAACTGATGACCACCGGGCAGTATATTATGGGTATGGAGGAATCCGGCGGGATTGCCGTGGCCAGCCATATCCCGGATAAAGACGGGCTCCTGGCGTGTTTGCTGGTGGTAGATATGCTGGCGGTGGAAGGAAAAACTTTCAAACAGCTGAAAAAAGACTTTTATAAAAAATACAAACAGCTTTTTGACCAAAAAGTCAGCATTCCCAAAACGGAAACGGAAATCAACCGCATTATGGAACGGTTGGATATTCGGCCGCCGCTTTCCATCAATAAAACTTCCGTATGGCGTATTGATTCCACCGACGGATTTAAGTTTATTTTAAAAGGCGGCAGCTGGCTGGCGATTCGGCCGTCCAGCACCGAGCGGCTGATCCGTATGTACGCCGAAGCGCAGGACGAAAAACTGCCGGCGGCGCTTATTAAAGAAGGTAAAAAAATTATAGACAGTATCGTTTAAACTGCGGCTTACCACAGCCGGAGGGGGTTTTTTATGGTTCGTATCAGAAGAATTACGGCACGGGAAATTTTAGATTCGCGCGGATATCCCACCGTTGCGGCAGATGTTACTTTGGACGACGGCAATACCGGCACCGCCGCGGTGCCCAGCGGCGCTTCTACCGGTTCGCACGAAGCCCTGGAACTGCGCGACGGCGGTGAACGCTATAATGGAAAAGGCGTTTTAAATGCTGTTAAAAATGTGGAACGCATTTCCCAACAATTGGCCGGCATGGATCCGTTTGATATCCGGCTGGTAGATGAAAGTATGATTGCGCTGGACGGTACGGAAAATAAATCTAACCTGGGCGCCAATGCGATGTTGGCCGTTTCTATGGCGGTGTTGCGCGCGGGCTGCCACAGCGCCAAATTGCCGCTGTACCAGCATATCCGAAATGTTTACGGGCTAAATTATGATTCGTATGTACTCCCCGCTCCGATGCTGAATATCATCAACGGCGGCAAACACGCCGATTCCGGGCTGGATGTGCAGGAATTTATGATTGTTCCCACCGCACCCAAAACTTTTGCCCAGGCCCTGCGCGAAGCCAGCGAAACCTATCACGCCTTGCGCAATTTGCTCAAAGCCGAAGGTATGGTGATTGCCGTGGGCGACGAAGGCGGTTTTGCGCCCAAAATTTCTAAACACGAAGATGTCTTAAAAACCATTTTGGCCGCGGCCAAAAAAGCCGGCCATGCCGATATCTCGTTGGCTATGGACTGCGCCGCCAGCGAATTTTACCACGAAGGATCCTACCGTTTTGAAGGGAAAATGTACTCCGCCGAACAGATGACGGATATCTACACTGCCTGGTGCAAAAACTATCCGATTATCTCTATTGAGGACCCGCTGCAAGAGGACGACTGGTCCGGCTGGCAGTTAATTACCAAAAAACTAGGAAAGAAAATCAACCTCGTGGGCGACGACTTGTTCGTTACCAATTTAAAACGGCTGGAAAAAGGCATCGCCGAAAAAGCCGCCAATTCCATTTTAATTAAGGTAAACCAAATCGGCACCGTGTCGGAAACGATTGATGTGATGGAACTGGCTAAGCAAAACGGCTATTCGCGCATTGTATCGCACCGGTCCGGCGAAACGGAAGACACTTTCATCGCTGATTTAGCGGTAGCCACCAACGCCGGCGCCATCAAAACCGGCGCGCCGGCCCGCTCGGAACGGACCGCCAAATACAACCGGCTGCTGCAAATTGAAGCGGAATTGGGTGAAAAAGCCGTTTATGCCCAAGCGGCGGCATTTAAAAAATAATGACGCAGGAAATTAAGCAAGTTTTGATTCGCAACCGAAAACCACTGCTGCTGTCCCTCGGGGCAGCGGTAGTGGTTTTTATTTTTTTAGGCGGCAGTTTTTTAAGTTTGATTCATAACAAACTGGAAATGCGCAAGCTCACCCAACAAAGCGCCGCCCTGGACGAACAACACAAAGAATTGCTCCGTCAAATGGACCGGCTGAAAAAGCAGGACTTGGCCTATATTGAAGAAATCGCCCGCACGCAGTACAATATGGTCAAACCCGGCGAAATACAGTTTCGGCTGGTCAAATAAGAGGATTTTATGAATATAGATGTAATCAACCTGGGCCCGATGGATAATTGTACTTATCTGATAAGCGAAGGGAACGACGCCCTGCTGATTGACCCGGCTTGGGATATGAATTTTTTGGAACATACGCTGTCCGAAAAAAAATTAAACTTATTGGCTGTATTTTTCACACACGGGCATTTTGACCATGTAAAATTTGCCCAAGAACTGCTGGAAAAACACCACTTAAAAGCGTATATTGAAAAAAAAGATGTCGTGCTTACGGGGATAGACCCGCATATGTTGGCCCCCTACGAAGGAGCCCAAAACCTGCAAATAGGCCCGTTTGAAGTGGAAATTATCCCCACCCCCGGCCATACGGCGGGCGGCGTGTGCATTAAAATCGGCAACGCCGTTTTCACCGGGGACACGCTGTTCCCCGGCGCCTGCGGACGGGTGGATTTGCCGTCCTCCAATCCGCGGGAAATGCGTAAAAGCTTGCTGAAACTTTCCCAACTGCCCGAGGACACCCAAATCTTTGCCGGCCACAGCTACGGCGGAAAATGCAGCTCCACCATTGGCTATGAACGGCTAAAAAACCCCTTTATGCGAAATGCCATACGGGATAAGGATTCGTTATAATGCACCCGGTACTATTCAAAATCGGTTCCTTTGAACTGGCCAGCTACGGGCTGATGACGGCGCTAGGGTATGTGGCCGCTTCACTTTATTTATTGCCGCGTCTTAAAAAAGCCGGGCTGGATAAAGACACTTTTTGGAATTTGATTTTTATTGCTTTTATGGGGGCCTTGGCCGGAAGCAAACTGTTGTATATTATCGTTTCCTGGCCGCAGCTGGGCGATACGCTGAGCGAGAAACTCACCCATATTATACGGGATTTTCGGTATGGGTTTGTCTTTTTTGGGGGAATGATTGCCTCGGTAGGGGCATTGGTTTGGTACATCAGAAAGAAAAAACTGCCGCTGTTAAAAACGGCTGATTTCTTAATTGTCGGGTTGCCGCTGGGGCACGCGTTTGGGCGGATTGGTTGTTTTTTGGCCGGGTGCTGTTACGGACGGCCGACGGATTTGCCATGGGGGGTTTCGTTTACGGATCCGCACTCGCTGGTTGCGCCGGAATTATTGGGCTTGCCGCTGCACCCCACGCAGTTATATGAAGCGGCGGGCAACTTCATTTTATTTTTTCTGCTGCACCGGGCCAGCCAAAAACCACACCGGGCTGGAACGATATTGGCGGAATATGTGCTGGGCTACAGCATGATGCGTTTTATAATTGAATTTTTCCGCGGGGACTTCCGCGGGGCCTATATTTTAGGGCTTTCCCCCTCGCAGGCCATTTCGCTGGCTGCGGCGGCGGTGGCAGCCGGATTATGGTACTATTTAAGGAAGGATAAACAACATGGCTGAGAACAAAAAAATCATTTTTGAAGGATATTCCCGCCGGTTAGATGTGTTCGCGGCCGACGAACTGGCCGACTTTTCACGCGCCATCGTGCAAAAAATGATTAAAGACGGCAAAATCACGGTTAACGGGAAAAAGGTAAAACCGTCCTGGCCGCTCACCCCGGGCGAAGTAGTGGAAATTGAAATGGCCCAAGCCAACGCCAAAACCCAGCTAAAAGATTTAATCATTCACGATGGGAAAGATTTTTTTGTGCTGATTAAACCCGCCGGAATGCTGGTGCACCCGCAAAGCCCGGTATGGGAAGAACACCCCGAAGCGGTTTTTTCGTCGGAAGAAACATTGGTTTCCGTTATCTTGGCCAATCCCCCCAAAGGGTTTGATACAGCTATGCCGCGCGCGGGGCTGGTGCACCGCTTAGACCGCGAAACCAGCGGCGTAATGCTGGTAGCCAAAACGCCGGAGTTTCAAACGGAAATGGTGGCGCTGTTTGCCAACCGCGAAGTGCATAAAACCTACCATTCCATTGCCTGCGGCGAAGTGCCGGACGATGAAGGCACGATTGATGTGCCCATAGGGCGTGTGGCGGGCGGAAAGATTAAAGCGTCCGATGTGGGCCGCGAGGCCGTAACCGATTACAAAGTGCTGGAACGCAAAAACGGATTTACCTATATTGAACTGTATCCGCGCACGGGCCGCACCAACCAACTGCGCGTACACTTAAGCTGGCTGGGATACCCGGTGCTGGGCGATTGGCTCTACCGCGGGGCCACGGCGGACCGGCTGATGCTGCACGCCCGGCGCATAGAATTTAAACACCCGCTGACCGGTAAAAAAATGAAGTTTGAGGCCCCCGTCCCGCCGGATTTCCAGGCCGCCTGGCAGCGCGTAACCCAACCTGAAAAATAACCCCTTCTGAAACTATACCCCGGCATACGCCGGGGTATATCTTATAGCTCCGGCAGTTTTTCAAAAAACTAATTAATTTTTCCCCCTTTTCGGCGGGCTTCAAATCAGCTAAGGTATAGCAACTGGCCGTTTTGCCCGGATCGTACGCCCCAAACACCCGTTTTTACCCGTCTGAAAAGCGAGAGGGGACTCGCTCCTTCGGACACAAGCAATAAAAAAGTCCTGTTTCTATGGGAAAACAGGGCTTTTTTGGGGGCTTAAAATAAAAACGGCGAAGCCGCTGCCGGCTCCACCGTGGTGGAGAATATCCGTTATAAGCGTTTCTGATACAGCCGGTATCGTTTGCTGGGGCGACAGCCGCATTCTACAATCCCGCGGATAATGCCTTCGTTATCTTCCAATACCCACGACAATTCCGCCTCGTTCCACACCGCAACCCCATGGTCAATGATGTGTTTAATTAAAATTAAGTCAATACCCCGCTGCCTAAACTGAGGAGAAACCCCCAGCATAATCATTCGGGCGTCCTTAATTTTATGCCACGCCCACAGCGCTTTTAACACCCGCCACGGGTTCACAAGCGACCCTTTTAATTCTTTCAACGCGTGGTTCATATTCGGAATTAAAATATAGAACCCGGCCGGTACGCCGTCCACTTCCAGCACGCAAGTACCTTCCTTGCGCACCACCAATTTTAATTCTTTGACTACATCGGCCATTTCCGGCTCGCTCATGGGAACAAATCCCCAATTTTCCGCCCAGGCCTCGTTATAAATTTTACGGATAATCTCCGCCTCTTGGGTTATGTTTTTTAAATTCAGCCGCCTAAGCGTAATGCCTTTCCCCCGGGAACAGCGGGCACATACTTTTAAAAACCGTTCGGAAAATTGATCTTCTTTACTGCGCTGGAAAGCCAGCAAATCTTTAATTTTTTCAAAACCGGCCCCTTCAATCAGCTGCGCATAATAAGGATAATTGTACGGCATCATAATAGCCGGCATACGGTCAAACCCGTCCACCAGCAGGCCATATACATGATTGCTGGAAGGATTAGCCGGCCCGCGCACGGCCGTTACCCCCCGATCGCGCAACCATTTTTCGGCCTGCTCAAAAAGAGCGTTTGCCGCTTCCTGGTTGTTGATACAATCAAAAAACCCAAAAAAACCGATGTTTTCTTTTTGGTATTCGTTATGGGCCCGGTTTACCAGCGCCATAATCCGCCCGACTGGTTTTCCGTCCTGGTATACCATAAACAGGGCGCGTTCGCCGTGGGTCCAAAAGATATGCTCCTTTTTCAGCAGGTGCCGGGTGTCGGCCTTCAATTCCCCTACCCAATAAGGATCTTCCTTATACAGCTCAAACGGAAAATCTATAAACGCATTTAATTCTTGATCGGTTAATTCCCGCACGGTCAGAGCCATAAAAATTCCTCCCCAAAGAAAAACCCCGCTCTGCCAAACTACTTACAGAACGGGGAATTAAAAGATGCTATTTGATAATGCCGATAGCGCGGCCCGCCTGGGCAAATGCCTCAATGATTTTGGCTACATGTTCGTCGGTATGCGTAGCCATCAGCGTCAGCCGCATCAAGGCGCGGCCGGGCGGCACCGCCGGGCTGACTACCGGGTTGGAAAAAATCCCCAGTTCGTGCAAGGCGCGCCACATTTTGAAGCAGTTTTCGTTGCTGCCTACATGTACCGGCAGTACCGGGGTGGTGCTAGTGCCCAAGTCGTACCCCAACTCTTCCAAGCCCTTTTTGAGTTTGGCCGTCAGCCGGAACAAATTATCCCGGCGGGAAGTATCGTTTTCAATCAGTTCCAGCGCTTTGGTAATGGAAGCGACCGACGCCGGCGGCAGCGCCGCCGAAAAAATCTGGCTGCGGGCATTGTGGCGGATATAATGGATAATATCCGCGTCGCCTACTACAAATCCGCCCACGGTTGCAAAGGTTTTAGAACAGGTACCGACGACTAAGTCCACCTCGCCGTTTTCCAATCCGAAGTATTCGCAGGTACCGCGGCCGGTCTTGCCGATGATTCCCGTGGCGTGGGCGTCGTCCACCATTACGCGGGCGCCGTATTTTTTGGCAATTTTAACGATTTCCGGCAAGGGGCAAATATCCCCTTCCATACTAAAAACGCCATCTACAATAATCAGCTTACCGGATTCTTCGGGCAGTTTGGACAGGACACGGTCCAAATCCGCCGGGTCGTTGTGTTTAAAGCGGACCATTTCCCCTTCGGACAGTTTTACCCCGTCCAAAATGCTGGCATGGTCTAATTTATCCACGATGGCATAATCGCCTTTTTTAACCAGGCACGACACAACCCCCAGGTTCATCTGATATCCAGTAGAGAAAATAAGCCCCGCTTCTTTGCGTTTAAACCGGGCCAGCCGCGCTTCCAGTTCTTCGGCGGCTTTGGTATTCCCGTTCAGAAAACGCGAACCGGCACAGCCCGTGCCGTATTTCAGCGCCGCTTCGCTGGCGGCTTTTTTCATTTCGGGATCGTCCGCCAAGCCCAAGTAGTTGTTGGAACCGGCCATGATGTATTTTTTGCCGTCCAGCATAACTTCCGGCCCCTGCGCGGACTCTATCGGCTGGAAATAGCCATAAATGCCCATACGCATAGCTAGTTTGGCGTCCTTATAATTTCTGCATTTCTCAAAGATATCAGACATATATTTATCCTCGTGGCGCAACAAACCGCCCGGCCGCTCCCCCAAACCCGGGGAACGCCCGCGGTTATTTACTGACCTTTTTAATTATATTCGTAGTGGAACGGCCTTTTAATAAAGGAAAACGAACCACCTTTTTTGCAAATTCGCGACCGACAATTTCGCCGGTCTTGTAATCGCCGCCTTTTACCAGCACATCCGGGCGGACAAGCTTTATCAATTCATACGGGGTATCTTGCTCAAAAATGCTCACTGCCGATACGCTTTCCAGCCCCGCCAGCACCAGGGCGCGGTCCTGCTGGGAATTAACCGGCCGAGTCGGCCCTTTTAAGCGACGCACGGAAGCATCGCTGTTCAGCCCCACCACCAGTAAATCCCCTTTGGAACGCGAAAATTCCAACACGCTTACATGCCCCGCGTGCAAAATATCAAAACAGCCATTGGTAAACACGATTTTCCGGCCTTGGCGGCGGGCTTCTTCCAAAAATTTTTTAAGCGCACGCGGGCCTAAAATCTTATTTTTTGCTTTCACTGGCTTCCTTCTCTTTGGCCATCATGCGTTCAATCAGCCCGGTATCCATATTCCCGCGGATAAAATCCTCGTTATTAACGATTTTCTGGTGAAATGGAATCGTCGTTTTCACGCCGCCAATCAAAAATTCGCTTAAACACCGGCGGCTGCGCGCAAGCAGATGTTCGCGGTCTGGCGCGGTTACAATCAGTTTGGCAATCAAACTGTCGTAATAGCTGGGAATGGTGTATCCGGTGTACATATGGCTGTCCACCCGCACGCCCAATCCGCCGGCCGGGATCCATTCCTCAATGGTGCCGGGGCAAGGCGTGAAATTCATTTCGCTGTCCTCGGCGTTAATGCGGTGTTCAATCGCGTGGCATTTAATGACGGACGCTTCTTCCTGCGTGATATGAAGCGGTTCGCCTTGGGCGATTTGGATTTGCATTTTAACCAAATCCTGCCCGCACACGGATTCCGTTACCGGATGTTCCACCTGCAGGCGGGTGTTTACTTCCATAAAATAAAATTCTTTATTTTGCGCCATTAAAAATTCCACGGTGCCTACCCCGCGGTATTTGGCCGCTTTGACGAGTTTGCACGCCGCTTCCTGCAGTTTTTGGCGGGTTACCGCATCTACAAACGGCGACGGCGATTCCTCCACCAGCTTTTGATGGCGCCGCTGCATACTGCAGTCGCGCTCGGCAAAGGCAACCACATTGCCGTAATTGTCCCCCGCTACCTGCACTTCTATATGGCGCGGATTTAAAACGAGTTTTTCAAAATAAACGCGGTCGTCGCCAAAGTTGGCCTTGGCCTCGCCCTGCGCGGTTTTCATCATGCGTTCCAAATCTTCTTCTTTCAGGCATGCGCGCATCCCTTTGCCGCCGCCGCCCAAGGAAGCTTTAATCATAATCGGAAAGCCGATTTTGCGCGCCACTTCGCGAAAGTCTTTGCCTACTACGCCATCGGAACCAGGCGTAATCGGCACGCCGGCTTTAACGGCAATTTCACGCGCAGTGGATTTAACACCCAACATTTCAATTGCTTGGGCAGTCGGCCCGATAAAAGTCATGCCGGCTTTGGTAACGGCCGAAGCAAAATCGGCATTTTCAGACAAAAAGCCATAGCCGGGGTGAACCGCGTCCGCCCCGGTAATTTTACCGGCGGTAACAATCGCGTCAATGTTTAAATAACTCACCGGCGACGGAGCCGCCCCGATGCACACCGCTTCATCGGCCATGCGCACATGCAAGCTGCTGCGGTCCGCTTCGGAATAAACCGCTACGGATTTAATGCCCATTTCTTTCAGCGTACGAATGACGCGCAGGGCAATTTCGCCGCGGTTGGCAATTAAAACTTTTTTGAAAGGGGTAACAGTAACTTTGGCGGACATAGCGTGCTCCTATTTCTCAATAAAAAACAACGGCAGTCCAAATTCCACCGGGGCGCCTTCCTGCGCCGTAACCACCCGCAGCTTGCCGGAAAGCGGAGCCACTATTTTATGCTTTTGGGACACCGTTTCCACCACGCCCAGGGCGTCGCCCTCTTTTACGGACTGGCCTTCTTTCAGCACCAGATTCTTACCTTTATCCGCGGCATGGTAAATGCCGATTGCCGGCGCCGTTACGGCCGTAAGCGAGCAGGAAAAATGGGCCGGTTCCGGCAGGGATTCCGCCGTTTTTACTTCTATGCAGTCGCCGTCCTTTTCATAACAAAATTCAGCCAAATCGGTGGTTTTGAGCCAATCGGTTACTTCCGTAATCAGTTTCGTATCCATAATATCCTCGGATTAAAAGGTTAAAAATACTCTGTGGTTATTTTACCATTTTTGGAGCCCAAAGAGCAGTATTCGCCCGCATTCTAACCTTTTTTGGAGTTTCTAAAACGCGTTTAAAATGATAAGGTGAGTTATGAAATACCTCATAGAAAGCTTAAAATTGCTGTTTTGGCTGGCTGTGTGCCAGCTGCCGGGACTGGCCGGGGCCAATGCCGTTTCTCCCAACCTGGGCTGGTACCATTCTCTGACTATGCCCCCCCTTATGCCGCCGGATGCCATATTCGGTATGGCGTGGGGAGTGCTGTATATCCTGTTGGGAATCAGCGCTTTTCTGGTTTTCCGGCAAGGACTCCCCCACCACCGCAAACCGATTATTTTATTTATCATACAGCTGGCGCTTAATGCGTGGTGGACACCGGTGTTTTTCGGCAGCCATAACCCGGGCGCGGCATTTATCATTTTGCTGGCGATGCTGGCGCAAGGCATTTGGCTGGCGCGCGCATTTTGGCAAAAAAACCGGGCAGCGGCCTGGCTGTTGCTGCCGTACGGAATCTGGCTCGTCTATGCCGGGTACCTCAATGCCGCCATTTGGCTGTTAAACGCCTAAAGCTTATCTCCCACACGAAAAAAGCCCTCTAAACAGAGGGCTTTTTAGGCAACAATCGTTCCTTTATTTAACGCGGTATCTTTTTACCAAATCCATACCCAGCTTCATCGCTTTATAAAAAGTGGAATCCAGCAAGGTGGAAACATTGTCTATCAAATCAAACGCACTTTTGGCTTTATCCACATTTTCCGCCGTGGAAATAGCCAAATACTCCACCGCTTCGGCCGTGCGCGTAATTTGCAGAAACGCCCGCACCGCAAAAACCACAAATACAATAAAAGCGACTACCGCCGCCAACACACACCACTGGTAAAAATCCATAAACGCCCCCTTTTTCTCTTTTTCTTATTTTAGACACTTCCTCCGCTTCCGTCAAGCCCCGAAAAAGATTATTTGTCCTCCCTTTGCCAATTTTCCAAACAGCCATCTGGGACTTTGGGGCATTTTCCTTTATTTTTTAGGGAGATATTTTTATAGGTCCTCAAAATGTTTGACAAGCCCCTCTTTATTAGTAATAATTACTAATAAGTTTTTTTGGCAGTTGCCTCTTTATTCCTAAAAACTGGCCTGCTTCCGACGGGAAAAAAGTTTTTTTTAAGAGCTTTGGAACGCAAGTTTAGACGGAATTTGCAATTTTAGTTTGTTTATGCCAAAATTTTAGAAGTTGTAAGTTTTAACAACCAATTAATTTCTACCAGGATTAAGAATTATGGAAAACGCTGAAGTAATTACTCACATCGTCAAAAGAGACGGAACCACCCAACGCTTTGATTCTAAAAAAATAACGAAAGCCATTTCCAAAGCAGCCGAAGCCACGGGTGAATTTGATGCGGAAACCGCCAAAAAACTGACGATTCGCGCTATTAATATCATTCAACAGCTGTACTCGGACACGGTGCCCAATGTGGAAAATGTACAGGATATTGTGGAAGATGTACTGCTTACTTCCAACTACCACAAAACGGCCAAGGCCTATATTTTGTACCGCGACCAACACGCCCGGATGCGTGAAATTTCTTCTAAATTTAATGTGGACCTGGTAGATCAATACCTGCAAAAAATAGATTGGCAGGTAAACGAAAACAGCAATATGGGCTATTCGCTGCAGGGGCTGAACAACTATATTTCATCGGAAATCAGCAAAGTATATTGGCTTAATAAAATCTACCCGGACAATGTGCGCCGCATGCACTCGGAAGGAGATTTTCACCTGCACGATTTAGGGCTCTTAGGCGCTTACTGCGTGGGCTGGGATTTGCAGGATTTATTGTTAAGCGGTTTTACGGGCGTAGTCGGCAAAGCCGAAAGCAAACCGGCGAAACACCTGCGCACCGCTTTGGGGCAGGTAGTCAACTTTTTCTACACACTGCAAGGCGAAAGCGCCGGCGCGCAGGCATTTTCCAACTTTGATACTTTGCTTGCGCCGTTTATCTACTACGATAAACTGTCCTACGATGAAGTAAAACAGGCCCTGCAGGAATTTTTATTCAATGTCAATGTGCCCACCCGCGTGGGTTTCCAAACGCCGTTTACCAACTTAACGCTGGACCTGACTGTCCCTTCTTACTATAAGGACCAGCCGGTAATCATCGGCGGCAAACTGCAGGATAAAACCTACGGCGAATTCCAGGAAGAAATGGATATGTTCAACCGCGCTTTCTGCGAAGTCATGCTCGCGGGGGACGCCAAAGGCCGCGTATTTACTTTCCCGATTCCGACCTATAACATTACCAAAGATTTTGACTGGAATAACCCCAAGCTGACGCCCCTTTGGGAAATGACTGCCAAATACGGAATCCCGTACTTTGCCAACTTCATTAATTCCGATATGAACCCCGAGGACGCCCGTTCCATGTGCTGCCGGCTGCGCATTGACAACCGCGAACTGCGAAAACGCGGCGGCGGATTGTTCGGTTCGGCCCCGCTGACGGGTTCCATCGGCGTAGTAACCATCAACCTGCCGCGGTTGGGTTATTTGTCTAAAAACGAAGAAGATTTCTTCGCCAATTTAAAAGATCGTATGGAAGTAGCCAAAACCAGTTTGGAAATCAAACGCAAAATCATTGAACGCTTCACCAAAGGCAACCTCTATCCGTACATGAGCTTTTACCTGCGTTCCATTCGTCAGCGGTTTAACGAATACTGGAAAAACCACTTCTCCACCATCGGTTTAGTGGGGCTCAACGAATGCGCGCTCAACTTAATTGGAGAGGACATCGGCTCCGAAAAAGGCCGCGCCTTTGCCGAAAAAGTTTTAACCTTTATGCGCGAAACGCTGGTCAAATTCCAGGAAGAAACCGGCAATAACTATAACTTGGAAGCCACCCCGGCGGAAGGAACTTCCTACCGCTTGGCCAAGCTGGATAAAGAACGCTACCCGGAAATTATATGCGCCAACGAAGAACTGTATAAACAAGGCCATCAGCCCTTCTATACCAACTCTTCGCAGCTGCCGGTAAACTATACCGATGATGTGTTTGAAATGCTGGATCTGCAAAGCACCATTCAGTCCAAATACACCGGCGGCACGGTACAGCATATCTTTACCGGCGAAAAAATTAAAGATTTGGAAGCGATGAAAAAATTCATCAAAACCGTGTGCGAGAAATACACGCTTCCGTATTTCTCTATCACGCCGACATTCAGCATCTGCCCCAAATGCGGCTACATTGAAGGCGAACATTTTGAATGCCCCAAATGCAAAGCCGAGCGCATGCAGGAGTTGGAACGCCAAGTCAAGCTTTTGGAAGAACAGCTTTACAGCAAATAGTTCTTCGCAAATTATCTTTTTTGGGTTAGATTTTTACCAAAACCTAACCCAAAAAAACAGTTGAAACGGGCATGGCAAAGTGCCATAATAAAGCGAAGGGTTTTCACGGGCCCCCGCCCCGTTTTTACACGGTAATTATCTAGGAGACATACCATGACTGCACAGGAAAAACAAATCGTAGAAAATAAAATTTCGGAACTGAAAAAAGAAATGAACGATGTTCACGGTTCCAAATGCGAAGTTTACTCCAGAGTAGTGGGCTATCTGCGCCCGGTACAGAACTGGAATAAAGGCAAAAAAGAAGAATTTGCCATGAGAAAAACCATGCATGTCGGCTGCGGCTGCGACTGCGCAAGCGACAAATAAATCTGTTAGCAACGGGTTCTTATGAAGATAGGCGGACTGATCAAATTTACATTGATTGACTTTCCGGGCCGTCCGGCGGCGGTAGTATTCACGCAAGGGTGTAACTTTCGCTGCCGCTACTGCCATAACCCGGAGTTAGTGTATCCGCATATGTTCATGGAACCCGTTGCCGAAGAAGAAATAGACGCTTTCTTAAAACGCCGGCAAGGCACCTTAGAGGGAGTGGTTGTTTCCGGAGGGGAACCCACCCTGCATGATGATTTGCCCCAGTTTTTAGCCAAAATAAAAGCCCTGGGCTATGCCGTTAAATTAGATACGAACGGCACCCGCCCGGAAATGCTCAAGCAGTTAATTGAACAAAAACTGGTGGATTTTATCGCCATGGATTTAAAAGCACCGCTGGAGAAATATGCACTCATCACGGGAGTGGAATTTAATCCGTCTGTGCTCAGGGAATCTATGGATTTGATCCGAAATTCCAGTTTGGGATATGAATTTCGCACCACTTACGACAAAGAAGTCCTTACCGATGCGGACCTTGCTTCTTTGTCGCAGCTGGTAAACGGTAAAAATTACCGGGTGCAGGAATGCCTGCCGGTAGCCAAAGAGAAAGCCGCGCTAAAAGTACTCCATAAAGAGATTTAAGTTTAGTGGAACCTCAAACCGGGCTTTACCGCCCGGTTTTTTTATGTTTAAACGCAGCCGGCGGCTCGGCTATCAACCATTTGGCTGGGGCCCAAAATCACATGAAAAACGGAACCGGAAAACAAACCGGTTCCGTTTTTGACGAAGGAACCAAGCTTCAATATAAAAACTGCCCTCTTTCATAAATCACTTGCTGGGTACCGTCTTTTAAGCGGGCGGTAACGGTTTTATCCTCGGTATTAATCAAGTCCCAATGCAAGGAAGAATCGTTAAAGCCGAGTTTCTCCTTTAATTTCTTATCCAGTTTGCTTTGCGGACCGGAAAAAGTATCCGCGTAACTGGCGCCTACGGCCACATGGCAGTTGCCGTATTTGCCGCCAAAATTTTCATCGTACAGGATATCGGCCATAAATTTGGTGATTTTGGAGAATCTCCGGTCCGTCAGCGAAAACTCGCCGATTTGCGCCGCTCCTCTATCCATCGCCAACATTTTGCGCACAAATTCCGCCCCTTGTTCGGCATCGGCCTTCACGGCCCGTCCTTTTTCAAACTCCAGCCGTACCCCTTTTACATAATTGCCGCTTCGGTAGGAAGATAAATCGGCAAAATAAACGCCGCGCGTGCCGCGCCAGTCGGGCGAAGTAAAAATTTCAAACGACGGCACATTACATCCGCCGCCGGCAATGAATTTGCGTTTTTCCCCTAAGAGCACTTCAAAATCCATATGCGCCGACTCTACCCGCAGCGTTTGAATAGGCAAAGCGGAAAGCCATTGGCCGATCTCCGTAATTTGCTTCGTCACTTCTTTCCATTTTTTGACGGGATCTTTTTCGTTTAAAAAACACGCACGCGCCACTTGATTGGCATACTCCTTTAAAGAAAGTCCGGCCCGTTTGGCCAGTTCCTCGGTAGGATAATTACACAAAGTCCAGGAGAAAAGCCCTTTTTGCTCCCGCAAATCTAAAATTTCACGCAGCGGTTTATGGGCCACGGCGCTTTGGGCAATACGGGCCGGGTCCACTTGCTTTAAATGCGTCAAATCTTCCGGTGCGCGCAGGGAAATCAGCCCGTTGATTCCCCCCTGAAATTCTTTTTCGCCGGCGGCAATAAAAGACAGTTGTTTATTGTCCGCCCGTTGATAAAATTCCTTTGAAAAGTCCTCCGGCGCGTTCAGCCGCAGAATAACCTGGAACCGGCGCAGAAGCAATTTGCCATAAATGGCTCGCGCCAGCGGCAAGGCCGATAGATCACTGCGCAACAAAATCGTATCATAGCGTTTAAATTTTCCGTTCCGGCGCGCCGTTTCCAGGGCCCAGATCATTACTTCGGCGTATTTTTCGTTTTGCACTTTTGTAAAAAACATTTTGTTCCCCCTTTTCGTCATTAATGTTATAATACAAAATAAAGAATGCCGAGATAAAAAATGAAAAAACTTTTCTTGCTGATTCTCTTTTTGTGTCCGCTTTTTCCGCTGTGGGGAAATGTATCGCCAAAACCGGAAATGGAGTTTTCGTTTGTTTATCAAACCGCGGAACAACCCGCCATCAATCCCCAGCTTAGCGAACAGCTCCAATGCCAGGACAACCAGTGTATAGAAAGCAAACCGCTGGGCATATACGGTTTGCAGCGATTGTACTGTAAAAAAGACGCTTGTTTCTCCATTGCTTACGACTATGCCCATTTCCAGAAGTTAATCATTACTTTTGCCGACGGAACCCAAAAACAGAGCAATATCTTTGCCGCACCGGGAACCCTACGCGCACACTTTACGGTGTATGTGCAGGACAACGGACTGACGGTAACGCTGGCAGACACCAAAACGGATAACCGTTCCTGGGCGCGGAAGGACGCGTGGATTTCGCTGCTTATTATTTTGGTATTGGAATTAATGGCGGCGATGGCGTATTTATCCTACCGCGGGAAAAGTTTTACTGTTCTCTACAGTGTCGCCGTAGCGAATTTAATTACCACGGCCATTTCCTGGCTGCTGTTGGTAAAATATGTGAACGAAACGGCTTTCTTATGGGTATTTTGCCTGTTGGCGGAAACCCTGCTGGTGCGCCTGATGAACCCGCGGAAAATTTCACTTAAAGACGCTTTTATGCTAAGCATCGCCACCAATGTAACGAGTTATTCACTGGGAATGATTCTCTCGTTTATGCTGGCGCCGCTTATTTTCTGATTTCCAGCATGCTAGCTGCAACCCCCGGGCCTTGCAACGAGTCCGGGGGTTTATTATCTCAAACGATTCTAAATAACCCGCCCTTAAAACAACAACAAAGAAATCGCCATAATCATCATACCGCCTACTACGCCCCAAATTACTTGGTGTCCGTCCCCGTATTCATGGGCGGTGGGAAGCAATTCGTCCAAAGCGATATACACCATAATTCCGGCAATCAGCGCAAACAAAACGCCAAAAGCCGCTTCGTGCAAAAAAGAGCGCAGCAAAAAGAAACCCAACAACGCGCCCACCGGTTCGGCCAAGCCGGATCCGGCGCTATACCAGAACGCCTGCCGGCGGTTTCCGGTAGCGTGATAGACGGGCAAAGCCACGGCGACCCCTTCGGGGATATTGTGAATAGCCACCGCCACCGCGATAGAAACCCCCAACGCCGGCTCCTGCATAGACGCCATAAAAGTAGCCAATCCCTCCGGGAAGTTATGTATCGCCAGCGCCAAGGCCGTAAACAGCCCCAGGTGTTTTAGTTTGGCCGATTGATCCAAGGTATGTTCGTCCACATGGTGGGAAGGGAGCAAGGTGTCAATCAGCCAGGCAAGCACAATGCCCAAAAAGAATAATCCCGTAGCGGCCCAAGCCCCCGGATGTGGGCCATACAGTGCCGCCAGCGATTGGGTGGCCTGGGGCAAGATTTCCATAAATGAGACATAAATCATTACCCCGGCGGAAAACCCGAGCCCTAAAGAAAGGACGGACAGATTTTCCTTTTTAATAATAAAAGCCAGCGCCCCGCCCACCGCGGTAGCCGCACCGGCTAAAAAACTAAGTGTAAAAGCGGTTAATAAAGATTGTGCCATAAATATACTATACTAAAAGTGTAAAAAACCGGGATACTAAAAAGTATCCCGGCCATTATCATTCAGATTTTGCTTAACTGCACCAGCCGGAGGCAGTGGAATCCAACCCATACAAATCGCAAGAACCGCCGGAGGAACCGTTGTTGCACAAAAAGCTCTCCCGATCCGAATTGGTTTCCAATTCGCCTAAATACAAGAAATTAACCCCGGCATTGTCGCCTTTGCGGCGCACGGCGCACACAGCATTGACAATTTTAGCTTCCGAACCCGACACGCTCCCGCTGGGAAGAAGCGTATATTTAAAATCTTTCGTATAGAGCGTCTCCCCCGTACAGCGCGAAAGACGCGCCCCCGTGGAAGCATTCACACAGGGAATGGACACATCTAAATTTTCAAACCCAAACAAACCGCTGGCATAATTTTCTTTATCCATCATATCCAGTGTGCGTAGTTTGGATTCCAAAATTTTCTTCATCAAGGTACGGGCTTCCGCCATGCGGGATTTTTCCACCGTTTTATCATACATCGGCACCGCCATCGTAACTAACAGCGTTACAATCATTACCGCTACCAAAATTTCCACCAGCGTAAAACCTTTTTTCATAGAAACACCTTCCTTAAAAACTTACTCCGCTGCGGGCATCTAACCCGAAAATATCACAAGCGTCCGCCCCGGCGGAAGCTTCCTGGCAATAAAGCTGCTGTTCATTCCGATCAAACAAAATCAATGTGTTTTGATAGGGATTCTTCAATTTTTTAGCCGCCACATACGGCACGCTTCCACCAGTTACATAGCCCCGGTAAGAAAACTCCTCGCAGGTTAACAAATTAGCCCGGGTCAGCGTGCAGCCGGTGGGCAGATTATCCGCATCAAACATATCCATACGGGCAAAAGAATAGTTGGTTTCTCCTTTTTTGTTAATCAAATCCGCATACGAACGATACCCAAATTCGCCCGCCATGCGTTCGCTTGAATCATAAATTGTGCGCAACATGGACTGCGCCTCCGAAACGCGGGCTTTTTCCACCACTTTGCGGTACTGCGGCAGAGCCACCCCCGACAAAATCGCAATAATTAACACCACGGTTAATAATTCAATCAGCGTAAAACCTTTTTTCATAGTTATATCCTCATTGTTTGGCTAAACGCGGCAGTAACAGTTAACTGCCGCAGGAGGCCTGATCCAAATTCAAACGCGAGCACGCGTCCGACCCCGCTTTCCCTGGACAACAAAGGAATTTGCCCCCCTTGTAAAAAATTTCCGTTCCTTTGTAAGTGCCTTTCAAAATTTCGGCCGACACCCACGGCTCACCCGTCGTGCAGCTGGTCCCGGCGCAAGAATCCTTTAAATTATACGAAAAATTATCCGTTTTCCATACCGTAGAGGAAGTTGATTTCCCTTTCATATCAATATCCAGCTTAGCAAAAGAAACCGCCGGGGACGATCCACTCCCCCACCGCCAGTTTCGTTCGGTCATCAGCCGCTCGCGCGCATCGTAAATGGAAGGCATCAGCTGCAGCGCTTCCGCCACCCGCGTGCGTTCCACACTGCGCCGATACTGCGGCAGCGCAATAGCAGTTAAAATACCCATAATTAACACAACGGCTAATAATTCTATCAGCGTAAAACCTTTTTTCATAACGGCTCCGTAATCAGATATTTTGGCAACAAATTACCTTTTCATTATAGCTAAAAAACATTCCGCCTGCAAAGAGCGCGCCGGCTGGAAAAAGCCAAATTTTGTATGATATAAAAAGGGGCTGCGGGGTTTGCCTCAGTCCCGGGAGAAATTAATGAGAATTTACGATGATATCCAATTAGATTACTGCGATGTATTGCTGCGCCCCAAGCGTTCCACCTTAGCTTCCCGCTCGGAAGTAATTGTAGAACGCGAATACACTTTCAAATGGTGCTCCCGCACCATTAACGGGACGGGTATCGTGGCGGCCAATATGGCCACCACCGGTACTTTTGAAATTGCCCGGGAAATGCAAAAATTGCGGCTGATGAGCGCTTTGCACAAACATTACACCGCGCAGGAATTAATTGGATTTCTGAAAGAAAACGCCAAAGAATTTGGGAATAACGATTTAATTTTCGTCAGTTCCGGCGTATCCGATGCCGATTTTGAAAAACTCAAACAAGTAATGGCGGAAAATTTAGTTTCCAACATTTGCGTAGATGTAGCCAACGGGTATTCCCCCTATTTAATTAACTATATCCGCAAAGTTCGCCAGGAATGGCCGGACGCATTAATTATGGCGGGCAATGTGGTTACGGGAGATATGTGCGAAGATTTGATTTTAAACGGGGCCGACATTGTTAAAGTAGGCATTGGGCCGGGCTCTGTATGCACCACCCGCAAACTGACCGGTGTGGGGCGCCCGCAGTTTTCCACCGTTATAGAATGCGCCGATGCGGCACACGGCGTAGGCGGTATGATTTGCGCCGACGGCGGCTGCACCGTACCCGGCGATGTATGCAAAAGTTTATGCGCCGGGGCGGACTTTGTCATGCTGGGCGGACTTTTGGCCGGGCATGCGGAAAGCGGCGGTGAAATGTGCACCAAATCGTTCCAGACCGGCGAAGTACAAATGATTGACGATAAAACCTGCGCCATGCGCATTGAAGAAAAACAATACAAAAAATTCTACGGTATGAGCTCCGAATACGCCCAGGACAAACACTACGGCGGCATGAAAAAATACCGGGCCAGCGAAGGCAAAGTGGTGGAAATTCCGTTCCGCGGCCCGATTGAACATACCCTGCTGGCCATTTTGGGCGGCATTCGCAGCTGTATGACTTACATTGGCGCCAAGCGGCTGAAAGATATGCCCAAATGCGCCACCTTCTACCGGGTGAACCGCCAGCTGAATACCATTTTTGGCAACGAATAATCCGGCTGGATATTTTAAAAACGCGCCTTCGGGCGCGTTTTTATTTTCCCGGGCGGATTTAAGACGCCGAAACAGATTCTTTAGACAATCTATAACTAAAAACGCTACAATGTAGCATACACTCGCCCAGGACCCCTGCGGCAAAAGGAGAAAACAATGATTAAAGAAGGTTCCAAAGTCAAATTTGACTATACCCTTACGGTGGACGGAAAAACCGCCGATACCTCCGCAGGACGCGGCCCGCTGGAATATGTACACGGGGCGGGACATATTATCCCCGGTTTGGAAGAAGAACTGACGGGCATGAAAGTAGGCGACAAAAAAACCGTGAAAGTAGCGCCGGAAAAAGGATACGGCAAAGTATTGCCGGAAGCAATTCGCCGCGTACCGAAAGAAGCCATTGGCGGGGCGGAAAGCTTAAAAGTAGGCGATATGGTAGGCGCCAGCAACGAAGGGCATACATTCCGGGCGGTCGTAAAAGAAATTACCGATAAGGAAGTCGTGCTGGATTTCAACCACCCGCTGGCCGGCAAAGAATTAACCTTTGATGTGGAAATCAAAGAAATCAATTAATTTTCTGATGAACACAAATGCCCCGGCTTTTGCGGCCGGGGCATATTTCATTTATGGATTTAGTTACCAACCGTTTTTACAACGCTGACATGACAAAGAAACCATAAAAGTACTTTTCTCTACAGAATAAGAAGGAGGAGTAAACAGAGATTTCACATAACAACTACCTCCACTCTCCATACAACCAGTCGCTGCAGGGGGATACATGCTGGTGTTTAAGGGGTTGTTAACAAAAGTACAGGATACAGAACCACCTTGTGGCAGAGAGACTTGACTTAGAACATAATTATAACATTCCGGTTGTGTTTTATAACTTTGACGATGCGTCCATTTACAAGTACCCGATACTTTTTTGCAAACCGCTTGTTCTTGTCGTACTGTTTGGGGACTTGTCGCCGAAACTTGTGGGCTGCAATTACAGGGTATATAGCATGCCGTATCAGAAGTACTTGCTTTGGGGCAGCATTCCGATTTATGCGACTGTTTATAGGAAGCATCTGTGCAATCCACTTCCGGTGCCGCGTCTTTGGCATTTCCGCACATCAAATACACTTCTTCTTTGTCTTTTAATTTTAACTTCTGCCACGAAATGTTCGGCGTCCCAGGCGCTCCCGTACTCGCACAACTCGGAAAATCCGTCGTAATCCGGTTCGGAAATAATTTTAAAGTATCTACCGTGATATTGTTCGCCTCTACACTTACCCCGTCATTGAGCCTATTCACCCGTAAATTACTGCTGAAATTCATACTCCCGCTTCCGCTACCGCTCCCTATACTTGCAGTACTCCCTCTTACCGCTGTGGCTGTATTTAAATCCAACCGCCCTTTCTGAACCACCCCGTTCGTTACATTTAATGGTCTTAATCCCGCATTCCCGCTCTCCGTACAGCCCAAGTTCATACTACAGGCACTTGTTAATCCCACATCTAACTGCTTGGTTACATTTACCTTGCTATACGCTACATACGGCACCGGAAAGTAAGTTAGCATTTTAATTTTGTTTTCTGCGTAGCCGGTTATACTTGCTAACAAACAAAAAAATACCGTTAAAATTTGTTTCATACCCTGCTCCTTATTATCACAGCCAATAACCGGGTTAATCCCTTTTTAGAAGCAGTTTTAAAACGGCCACACGACGGGGATTATCCTCGGTTCAATCCCCACTGTATCAAAAAAAAAAAACCGAGTCAAGGGCCTTCCAGGCCGGGGGATTCTGCCTTGAACAGGGTTTTGCTAATTACGGTGCTTACGCAAAAAGGGAACAACGAGTTAGGGATATTTCTGCAAAAGCGAGCCGCCCCGCCCCATTCCAGACCCGTTAACACGACTCGGTTGAGCCACACGGTTTCCGCCATACCGCGCCCTATCAAAACGCTCCCGATCCGCCGCGGCCTTCTATACCAGCTAATTATCAACAGCCACAGCACCGTTTCACACGAAAATCGCTTATTTCCTCCCCGGCTTTTGTGCCTCCAAGCCCGAATTGCTATAATAAGGGTATGCCCGCAGGAAAACCCGACATTCTCCTAACCGACGAATTTAAAGACGCCCTGGCTTTGTTAGAAGCCAAATCTCCGATAAAACCCTTGATTTTTATCACGGGACGCGCCGGCACAGGCAAAACCACTCTGCTGCGTTATTTTGCCCAACATACCGCTCAAAATACAGTCGTACTAGCTACCACCGGCCTGGCCGCTATCCATGTGCGGGGACAAACGGTTCATTCTTTCTTTCGGCTCAAACCCGGGAACCTGCTGGATAAAAGCAACTTAAAACGGCTCCCGCGCAAAACGGTGGACGCCGTGGATACCATCATCATAGATGAGGCCTCTATGCTGCGGGCGGACTTGCTGGACGCCATAGATTATATCCTGCAAATTTCCACCCATAGCCAAGAACCGTTTGGCGGCAAAAAAATGGTACTCTTCGGCGATCTGTTCCAACTGCCTCCGGTGGAAGAACAACCCTCCGGCGGGCTGTTTGATTATTTCCGTTCCAACTATTCCAGCCCGTACTTTTTTGAAGCCCATGTCCTGCGCCGTCTGCCGACCGAGATATTTGAACTGCGCCGCATCTTCCGCCAGCAAGAGGACCGGGACTTTACCCATTTGTTAAATCTCATTCGCGAAGGGACGGTTACCCAGCCCGAATTGGACGCCCTGCTTAATACCCGCAAAACTTTTGAATTGCCGGAAAAATTTGAAAACAGCATTATTCTCGCCCCCACCAACCGCGACGCCGGCTGGCGTAATGCGCACTATCTTTCCCAGCTGCCGGGGCGGGAATTTACTTACACCGCCACCGCCGATGATTCCTTTCAAACCAAAACCCCGCCGGCCGATCCGACGCTGCGGCTTAAAAAAGGCGCCAAAATTATGATGTTGGTCAACGACGACAACTGGGTCAACGGCGACATTGGAACGGTTTATGATTTAGGCAAAGATTTTATTCAGGTAGAATTAAAAGGCGCGGTGTATCAAGTGGAGCCGCATGTTTGGGAAGATGTACGGTATGAATTTAATCCACTGCTTCAAAAACTGCAACCGAAAGTAAAGGGTTTTTTCAAGCAGTACCCGCTGAAGCTGGCCTGGGCCATTACGATACACAAATCCCAAGGGTTGACCTTTGACAGCATTTACCTGGATATCGGCCGGGGGGCCTTTGCTCCCGGGCAAACTTATGTAGCGCTTAGCCGCTGCCGCACGCTAAGCGGCGTGCATTTAAAGAAAGATATTTCGGTAAAAGATGTGCTGTGCGACAGCCGCGTAAAACAATTTTTTGAATATGTCCGCGGCAACCGCCCCCGACATTAAAATATATACTTATCATAAAAAACCCCGGCCTTAGGCCGGGGTTTTTACAGTAACACCAATAGCTATTTGTTGTACGGTTTAAGCGATTCGGTATAAATCGCGCGGACCGATTCCGGGGTAGCTTCCGTCGGGGCGATACCCAACAAGCCGCCCAAAGAAGGCGTATTGAAAGCCAAATCCACCAATTTGTCCACATCGGCGGCTTTGAATCCTTCGTCTTCCAATTTATGCGTAGCCCCCACGGAGAAGAGCCATTTTTCCACGCCCTGGGCCACTTGTTCGGCTTCGCAGGAGCAACCGGTCAAACCGGGCACGATCGGGGCCAATACATCGGCCAGCGTTGCGGGTTTAGCCGCATAGATATTCTTGACCACCGCCGGCAGCAACATCGCCAGCCCCAGCCCGTGCGTCAAGTTCGGGTTCACACCGGAAAGCGGATGTTCCAACGCGTGCGTATAGTGCAAAAGCCCGTTATCAAAGCTGATACCGGCAATCAAGGCCGCATACGCCAGGAAATAGCGCGCTTCCAGGTTGGACGGATCTTTCAGCGCCACCGGCAGATATTCCGCCACCAGTTTTACCACCGAAACAGCCAAATCAATCGCATAGGGCGAAGTGGCTTTGGTCGTAGAAGCTTCTACCACATGGTTGACGGCGTCAATAGACACATAGCGGGTCTGGTTTTCGGCCAAGCCAGCCATTAAGGCCGGGTCGTCAATGGAATAGAGCGGATAGATGCAGTCGTAAGCAATGGCGGGTTTAAAATTCTTTTCTTCAATGCTGACCACCGCAAAGCGGTTGGCTTCGGAGCCGGTACCGTGCGTAAGGTTGATGGCAATAATCGGGGCCGCTTCGGTGGGCGCGAATTTAAATTCGTAAAGTTCTTCGGCGGTTTTGCCGGGGTTCTTCATCAAAATAGCCACGCTTTTGCCGGCGTCAATGGCCGAGCCGCCGCCGATGGCCAACATCGCCTGGGCGCCGAAATCGGCCGCCATTTTAGCCGCTTCATTCACATGGTGCGTATTCGGGTTGGGGGTTACTTTGTCGTAGTGGACATAGGTAATCCCATTCTCCTCAAACGCTTTGGTCACATAATCCCACGCGCCGGTTTTCTTATACGCACCGCGGCCGGTCATTACAATCAGCTTGGTAATGCCCCGGGCTTTTAAATCTTTGCAGATATCCGAAATTTTCGCAATCGCCCCCACGCCGAAATATACCAGCGTCCGGCTGCGAATTTCGCGTACTTCATGGATATTAATATCTTTTTCCCACATAATTTCCCCTCCTGAATATGGTACTTCTTCCCCTTTACTATACCATATTGGAGCGCGTTGGGAAACGGTCATTTTTTAGGAAGTAAATTTGCTTGTTCCCACAGCCGCAGGATACCGGTTTTAAGCGTGATTTTCGGGCGAAACCCCAGCCGCATAATTTTGGAAATATCCGCCGCCGATTTACGCACATCGCCCAACCGCTTCGGCCGCAATACGCGGGGAATGCGGTGCCCGGCGGCTTGTTCTATTAATCGGATCAGCGCCAGCAGCGAATGGGTTTGCCCGCTGGCTACATTATAAACTTCGCCGGATTTGGCTTTGCGGGCGGCCAGCAGATTGGCGCGGGCGATATCCTGCACGGCAATAAAATCCCGGCTTTGGCGGCCGTCCCAATCCAGCTGCAGGGTTTCGCCGCGGCGGGCCGCCTCTACAAATTTGGCAATAACCGCCGAATACGGCGCATGCGGATTTTGCCCTTCGCCATACACATTAAAATAACGAAGAATGACCGTTTCCAAGCCATACACTTGGGTATAGAACCGGCAGAGTTCCTCCCCCAATTGCTTGGAAAGGGCATACGGCGAACCGGAACGCAAAGGGCTGTTTTCCCGGCACGGTTTCAAGCAGGAACCATACACACTGCACGAGGACGCAAACACCACCCGCTTTACACGGCACCGGCGGGCCGCTTCCAACACATTTGCTGTGCCCTGCACATTAATCTGCCAGGTGGCTTCGGGTTCTTCCAGGGAGCGCGGCACTGAAACCAATGCCGCATGATGCAACACAAAATCCGCGCCGGAAAATGCGTCCAGCAGTTCCGGCAGACGGCAAATATCCGCCTGCACCAGCCGAATGGATTTTTCCACACCGATTAAATTTTCGGCAAAACCGGACGAGAAATTATCCACCACGGTTACCCGCTGTTTCGCGGCAACCAGCGCTTTTACAATATGCGAGCCGATAAATCCGGCTCCTCCCGTAACTACCCAACTTTTAGCGGCAGTTTTCACAATTTCCCCCCAGAAAATATCTATTCCTTTTGCATAAACCGGCGGCAACGCCGCCGCACGAAAAAACTACCGTTCAAAACGGCAGCGGTCAAAAGCAGGAATATAATAATCGGCTTCGCGCATTAAAAGCACTTGGCTTTTTGGTTCATAGTATTCATCGGCGATGGCGGCCGTCCGAAACCCGGCCCGCTTGGCCGTCTGCAGGGCGTGCAGGGCGTCCTCCACCACCAAAGTACGGGCTTTTTGAGTGCCCAGCCGGGCCAAGGCCGCTTCATAGACGGCGGGCTGATTTTTTCCAACCCCTACTTCATCACAGGTAATCAAAAAATCAAAGTATTCCCACAGCCCCAGCCGTTTTAAAGCGGCTTCGGCCATGGCTCCGTCCGATGCGGTGGCAATGCACAGTTTGATGCCCTGTGCGTGCAAAAAACGAATCATAGCCGGTACGCCGGGCTTGGCGGGGATATCGGTCAAATAGCGTTTGCGCACAGGGGCGAGGGTGGCTTCCAAAATTTCTTCCGGCGTTAGCGGCAAATTAAATTGCCTTTTTGCCAGCAACGCTCCTTCCATTAACGGAAGATGCGCCACAATCTGATCAAATTCCGGCGGGGGCTCTATACCCAGCCCGCGCAGGTAATAAACGGCCGCCTTATCCCATGCGTTTAAAGAATCCAGCAAAGTACCGTCCAAATCAAAAATTACGGCGTCCACGGTTTGTCTGCCGGGGAATACGGCCATTTTCCCGCCGGCGGAAAGCTGCGGCTTTATCCATTGTTCAAGCAGCCCGGCCGGCACTTTTAAATCCGACTTTAGAGCATTCCGTATAGGGGCTGCACCGGTCCATGCGGCGGGAGGCAAAACGCCTAAAAAACGGGTTTGGCGGTCTAAGCCGGCCGTAAATCCAGCCGGATTTTTTACCAGCGAACGCACCGCCGCTGCCGGCGTTTTCTGGGCCGCACACACCTGGGGAAATCCCCCCAGCACAACCGGCAAAAGCAAACAAAAACGGAATATATGACTCATTTATATATTGTACCTGTTTCCGGGGAAACCAGGCAACCGGGAACCCGGCTTTTTACGGCCCGTCATTTGAAACTTTACCAGGGAAAAAGATACAATATTTAAAATGAAACAACACCAAAAAACCTGGCAGGGATTCTCCGCAAAAAGGCACAATTCGGCCTTTTTTTTATTTGTATTCCTGGGTATGCTGACGGCTTTCGGCCCGTTCGTAACCGATATGTATTTACCCAGTTTGCCGGCGATGACGGACTTTTTTCACGCCAGCGCGTCTGAAGTACAGCTGGGGCTGACTTTCTCCATGCTGGGCTTAGCGGCGGGCCAGATTTTGTTCGGGCCGCTCAGTGATAAATTCGGCCGGCGGCTGCCGCTTCTTATTTCTATGGGACTGTTTTTGCTGTCCACGCTGGCCTGTATTTTTGCTCCCAATATAAAAGTATTTATTGCCCTGCGGTTTATTCAAGGGATTGCCGGCGCCGGCGGAATTGTTATTTCGCGTTCTATTGCTACCGATAAATTCAAAGGAAACAACTTAGCCAAAGCCCTGGCTATTATTGGCGCCATCAACGGTATCGCGCCGGTGGCGGCCCCGGTACTGGGCGGGAGTGTATTAAAAATAACGAGCTGGCAGGGAATCTTCTGGATTCTTTTTACACTGGGTCTGTTTTTAAGTGCGGCCTGTGTACATTTTAACGAATCCCTCTCCCACACAAAGCGCTCCAAAGAAAAAATAATACATACCTTGGGCTTGTTTAAAGAAGTAATAAAAAAGCGTAAATATACCTTCTGCGTATTGCAAATGGCTTTTGCCCAAGCCATTCTGTTTGGTTATATTGCGTCCTCTCCGTTTATTCTGCAGCAGCATTACGGGTTCAGTCCTTTTGCATTTAGTTTATTTTTTGGCTTAAATTCGCTGGCTATTGTAACGGGGGCCGGCATTTCGGTTAAATTTAAGCGGCAGGAAACATGTATTTTCATCAGCTGCGGGGGCATGTTATTGCTCAGCGTGCTGGTATGTATGGCCTTGGCGGCCCAGGCGTCTGTATGGATATTTGAAGGATTGTTGCTGTTGCTGCTTTTCACGCTGGGGCTTACTTTTACGGCCGGAACTACCCTGGCGATGGAAAATGCCCGCGAGCAAGCCGGGACGGGTTCGGCTTTATTGGGCGCAGCCGGGTTTTTATTTGGCAGTATTGTTTCTCCGTTGGTGGGGTTGGGGAATATCTTAATTTCCACCGGCATTACATTTATTTGCTGTGCAGTGGGCTCCTGTATATGCGGGCTCATCGCTCTGCACCCAAAAGAACCTGCGGCCTGCCTTCAAAACGAAATTTAACCGCATGACTCTCGCCCAAAAGGAACTTGCCAATCAAGTTCCTTTTTTAAACGGCTTGACTTGGAGCCAACTCCAAGTATTACAATATAAGAAATCAGCCGGGAGGAACCGATATGACCATATCCGAAGTCAGCCAAAAATACGGCATCAGCGCCGATACCCTGCGTTATTATGAAAAAGCCGGGCTCATTCCGCCGGTCAACCGCAAGGAAAACGGAATCCGCGATTATACGGAAACGGACTGCGGCTGGGTGGAATTTATTAAATGTATGCGGGAAGCCGGGCTGTCTATTGAAATGCTTACGCAATATATTGCTCTTTACGCCAAAGGCAACCGTACCCTGCAGAAACGCAAGGATTTATTAATAACCGAACGGGACCGGTTAAAAGCACGCATTCACAAAATGCAGCAAACCCTAAAACGGCTGAATTATAAAATTTCGGTGTATGAAGAAAGAATAGTGGCCTGTGAAAAGAAACTGTTAAAATGAGGTAAACCAAATTCAAGAAATTAATGCTTTGGCTTCCAAGCAGTGAAAAGAAACTGTTAAAATGAGGTAAACCAAATATGAAAAATGTACTGATTATTTCTTCCAGCCCCCGCCGGGGCGGCAATTCCGATCTGCTTTGCGACCAGTTTTTAAAAGGCGCCCAAGAGGCCGGACACCGGGTGGAGAAAATTCGTCTGTCCGAACAGAAAATCCATTACTGCACGGGCTGCGGCGTTTGCAACGCCACCCACCGCTGCGTACAGCCAGACGATATGGCCCTCCTGCTGGAGAAAATGGTGCAAGCCGATGTTATTGTGCTGGCCACCCCTGTTTATTTCTATTCCATGGACGGACAGCTGAAAACTTTTATAGACCGTACCGTCCCCCGTTATACGGAAATAAGCAATAAGGATTTTTACTTCCTCCTGGCCGCCGCAGATACGCAAAAAAAGAATCTCGCCCGCACCGTAGAAGCCCTGCGCGGATTTACCGAAGACTGCTTGGAAGGAGCCCGCGAAAAAGCCGTCATCTACGGAACGGGCGCCTGGCAAAAAGGGGAAATTAAAGACACCCCCGCCTTTGAAGCGGCCTACCGGGCCGGAAAAAACTGCTAATATCTCTTCTCATTGAAACGGTCCCGCCGTTTGCGCACCGTTCTGCCTCAGCCCCCGGCCCAGCCGGGGGATCTATTTACCCGGCTTGCACCCCTCATACTGTTTTTTAAAAAGGGGCTTGACTTGGAGTCAACTCCAAGGTTTATACTAAAAACAGGAGGGTTTATGACTTTTACACAAAAACGCATTACCAGTTTGCTGGCGGCCGGTTTTCTGGGCACCGCCGCTTTGCAGGCCTATGACTGGAAACAAGCCCGGAAAAATCTGACCGCCCGCCAGCAGTCCATCGCCCAAACTGCCGCACTGGCGGCGGTGGGCCGTTTAGATAAACTGGAGAAATCCTTTAACCAAGCCCTGGAGAACGAACTCAGCGTAAACGAATTGAAAGAGATCATCCTGCAGTTATACGCTTATACCGGCTTTCCGCGCTGCTTAAATGCCGCCGGGGTGTTGGAAAGCGTGCTGGCCAAACGACAAGCCGAAGGACGGCCGGATATTACCGGGCCGCAGCCCCGGCCGATTCCCGCTGGCACCGATAAATATGAACTGGGCAAAAAAAACTTGGAAGTATTGCTTGCCGCGCCGCTTCCCAGTCATCCGCCGGTATTTATCCAGGCAACGGATACTTTTTTAAAAGAACATTTGTTTGCTGATATTTTCGCCCGCGGGGTGCTCCCTTTTTCGGAGCGCGAAATGGCCACCGTGGCGGCGCTGGCGGCATTGGGCGATGTAACCCCCCAACTGCAAGCCCATATTGCGATGGCTTTGAATGTGGGCGTAACCCCGGAACAGTTGGCAGGCATTATGGGCGTTATCCAAAAAACTAACGACCGTAAAATCGCCCAACAAGGATTGAACACCCTGCAGGCCGTTCTTCAAAGCCGACAGACAAATGCAAAAGGATAATTTATGACACACTATAAAACGATTCTTTGCTGTGTGGCAGCCGCCTTCTTATTTACGGCGGCGATGTCCCCCAAAACACCTCAAAAGGAGCACCCTCTTATGCAAAAAGCACCCATAGATACGATATTTCCGCAAGGAGAACCTAACCCCTACAGTAAATTTTTTACCGGTCAAACTTACCTGACTATGCTTAGCGAAAAAGAGCATATTTTCAATGCCCCCATTGGAAATGTAACTTTTGAGCCCGGTGCCCGCACCCATTGGCACAAGCACGGCGGCGGACAAATCCTGCTGGTTTTAAATGGAGAAGGGCGCTACCAAGAAAAAGGGAAAGAAATCCGCGTACTGCAAAAAGGAGAAATTGTCCGCATCGCCCCGGGTGTTATTCACTGGCACGGAGCCGCACCAAACAGCTGGTTTGTGCACCTCTCTTTAGAAACGAACGCCGGCCAAAACGGAAAGACCGATTGGCTGGACCCCGTAGCCGATTCAGAATATAAATAGGAGAAACTGTATGCAAAAAATTACCCGATACCTTTGTTCCGGCCTGCTTTTTTTAACGGCCGCCGCCTGCAATACCGATACCGGCGAAGCCGGAAGCGCCGCCGTTATACCCCAAAACCCTTTCCCCGGCCAAAAAATCTTAGTGGCCTATTACTCCCATTCCGGCAATACCCAGGCCGTAGCCCGGCAAATTGCCCAAATTACCGGCGCAGATTTATTCGCTCTGGAAACGGTACAAACTTATCCTTCTGCTTATAACCAATTAACCGCCCAAGCCAAAAAAGAAATTAATGCGGGTTTTAGGCCCGAATTGAAAAAGAAAGTATCCGGCTGGGAACAGTACGATTTAATTTTCGTCGGATCCCCCAACTGGTGGGGCACTTATGCCCCGGCGGTAAAAACTTTTTTGGCGCAGTACGATTTTTCCGGCAAACGCCTTGTCCCATTTTTTACCCACGGGGGAGGCGGTATGCAGCATTGTGAAAGCGACATGCACCAACAGCTCCCCGCGGCGTCCTTCCTGCCGGCGGCAACTTTCCCCGGCCGAAGTTCCGGCGCGAAGCCGGCCGATTTGCAAAACTGGTTGGAAAAAGCGGCCGCAGAAACGCTATAATAATAAAAGGAGGACGGTATGAAGCTGAAAATTTCCCTCAAATTAGGGCTGGATTTTACAATGACCGTCCTCTTTCTTTTATCGTTGGCCTACCCGTTTACGGGTAACCTACCGCATGAACTGCTGGGTGCGGCGCTGCTAGTTTGTTTTATCCTGCACAACCTACTCAATGCCGGTTGGTATAAGGGATTGCTGCGCGGGAATTACAATGCCCGGCGCACCGTACTGACGCTGGTCAATTTGTTGTTGTTGCTTGTTATGATTGGGCTGGCCCTAAGCAGCATTCTCCTTTCCAGAAAAGTGTTCAGCTTTTTACAATTGGAAGGTTCGTGGGCAGCCAGACGCTGGCACCCGTTCTTTGCCTATTGGGGTTTTTTATTGTCCGCCATACACTTAGGATTACACGGCGGACTCTTCATGCCGCTGATACAGCGGCTGGCTCCGGCCTGGACGGTATGGCCCGGCCGAATCGCCGCCTGGGCGGCCGCATTTTACGGGATTTACGCCCTTTTCTATTGGAAAGTATTTTCGCACCTGGGGATTACCTCGTTTGTACATATTCCAAGAGGGCGGGCGCTGTTCTCGTTTCTGGCGGGCCATCTGGCCATTCTTTTTCTGGCGGCCGCGGGCGCACATTTGTTTATAAACTGGCTTTCTGCCCCGAAAGCCGTTTCGGGAGAAAACACACATGCTTAAAATGATTCTGCTTGTTCTTTTAGCCGCCGGGTTATTGGGAGGCGCCGTCGGCGGTATCCATTTGCTGCGCGTAGCCCAGCGCAACAAAAAAGAAATGGCCCCGTTTCAAGCAGCGCCTATCCGCTATACGGCCAATCTGGGCAAAACATTAATTATTTATTATTCGTGGTCCGGCCATACCCAGGATATCGCCCAGCGCATTCAAAAATATACCCAGGCGGATCTATACCGCATTGAGCTGGAAAAACCCCTGTCTTTTACTCCGTGGGTTTACCTCACCCTCAAACGCCAGCTTTCCACCGGCAACTATCCTGCGCTCCAAAAACCCCTGCCGGATATTTCCGCCTACGATACCCTGTTTGTGGGTTCCCCCATTTGGTGGTACACCGCCGCTACGCCCGTGCTGCAGTTTTTGCGGGAAATGGATTTTAAAAACAAAAAAGTAGTTCCCTTCTCCACGCAGGGAAGCAATTACGGCACCTTTTTTGAAGATTTCGCCGCCCGCGCCCAAAACGCCCGCTTATTAAAAGGGGAATCCTTCAACAACCTGGGGCCGCAATATGACAACGCGGTAGAAAATAAAATTATTGCGTGGCTGAATTCCCTGTCTTAAAGCACCTCGGCCGCAAGCGGAGAAGCAAGATCTTTCCATAAAAGCTACAATAATAAAAGTGTGATACTTTTTCCGCAGCCGCATAGTATAAGTAGCATGGTGTCATTTGAAGCCCAGTATAATCAGTATTTCAAACCGGTTTACGCCTATATCCTGGCCCGGGTGCGCAATGCGGCCGCGGCCGAGGATATATCCGCCAATACCTGGCAGAAATGTTACGAAAACCTGGCTTCGTATGACCCGGCCAAAGGTACATTCTCCCAATGGCTTTTTACCATCGCCCGGAATGAAACCAATATGTACTGGCGGCTGTTTTGGGTAACGCATATTTTTTCGCTGACCGATACCCCGGACGAGTTGTTCCCCGGTACAGATAAAACCCCGGCCGAACAAACCGAGGAAAAAAATCTGCGAGAACGCGTGTTAAGAGCCGTGGGAAAATTGTCCGCAAAAGAGCGGGACTTGGTAGCGCTTAAATTTTATTCGGGGCTGAACAACCGTCAGATTGCAGCCGTAACAAAATTAAGCGAAAGCAATGTCGGTACGGTTTTATACCGTGCCTTGCACAAAATGCGCCGTTTGATGGGGCCTTTATGAACGAAAACAAAGATTTTGTGGAAAAAGTTTCCCACTTGGATTTTGACCCGGGCGGCCACGCCCAGCGCCGCGTATGGGCGCGGCTGCAGCAACGGCCAGCCGCCCCCCGCGCCTGGATTAGACCCCTGGCCTGGGGCGCGTGTGCGGCCCTGCTGCTTGCGGCTGGAAGCTGGATAGGTATGCGCTGGAGCGGGTATTTACATTGTCCGGCGCAGTCGGCCGAAGTGATTTTCCCGCTTCAAAATGCCCAATGTAAAAAAGCAGACGGGCGGTTTTTAATCTCCACCCAACTGGAATGCAACGGGAAGGACTGTTCCTGCACCAAAACAGTAACCGTCTGCGATGAACACCCGGTAACCCGGGTAACCCGTAAAACCTGCCGCAATACGCCGGCACCGGCTGATTTTAATCCGCAGGATCCTTGGAACCTGTGGGAGAAAGATATTCAGCAAAATACGCAGGATTTGCTGTCCTGCCAAAATCAATGTTAGGAGTTTGTTTCATGTCGATTAAACGCTTTATCCAAACGCTGTTGGTTGCCGTTTCCCTGCTGGGTCTGGGGCCGGCCGTCGGGGCTGAGCCCGTACAAGCCGTACTGTTTACCTCGCCGTACTGCCCGCACTGCCGCCACTTAAAGCAAGACGGATTTCCCGAACAGTTTAGACAAAAATACGCCGGCAAAGTTGAACTGATTGAATGCGATTTAACCGAAGAAGCCAACAATGTGCTGTTCTACCAAACCTTGCAAACTTACGGAGTGGATTCCGCCGGAATCCCCATGCTGGTCGTTGGCAAAACCGTCTTGCAGGGGTACCCGGCCCAAATTGCCACCGAATCGGACCAGGCCGTCCAAAAAGCTTTTAACGCCAAAGAAAAAACGGCTATTCCCAATTTGAAATCCGCCGAAAAACAAACCGAAACCAAACCGTCCGCGGCGGACGGCGCTTCCGATGCGGCAGCGGATCAGCCGGATTCTCCCGCTCCGAATTCGCCCACCGCGCCGGCGGCGGCCGAAGTGCAGCCGGTCCAAGCCCAACAGCCGCTTGATCCCCAGCCGCTGGCTTCTCCTACCAACGCAAAGGACTCCCAGCTGCAAGCGCATGAAACGCTTTTCAGCCAAATTACGCTTTGGGCCATTATCGGCGCCGGGCTGGCCGACGGAATCAACCCATGCGCCTTTGCTGTAATTGTATTTTTCGTATCGTTTTTGGCGGCTTATAAATATACCAAAAAAGAAATTATTATTGTGGGGACGGCCTATTGCGCGTCCGTCTTTTTGGCGTATCTTTTAATGGGGCTGGGCGCCTTTCATGCGCTGTATGCCATGAAAGGGTTCCGTTATGTTACCTGGGCCGTACAATGGGGCACGATTGGATTATGTGTAATCTTCCTGGCATTAAGCGCTTATGATTTCATCATCTACCAGCGCACCAAAAAATCCGAAAAAATGCTTTTGCAGCTGCCGAAAAGTTACAAAGAATATATCCATAAAGTGATGCGTTTCTTCTTAAAGGACAAACACAGCTCCATGTGGCGGCTGTTGTTAGCGGCGTTTGCGGTGGGTTTTGTGGTGTCGGGCGTGGAAGCGGTCTGCACGGGGCAGGTCTATTTGCCTACCTGCGTGGTCATCTTAAAAGAAGCCGGCAGCCAATCCTGGAAAGCGGCCGAATACTTAATTATGTACAACCTTATGTTTGTACTGCCGTTAGTATTGATATTTGTACTGACGCTGTGCGGGAAAGAATCCGCCACATTTAACAATTGGTTAAAAAATCATTTGGGGCTTTCTAAATTTTTGCTCTGCTGTGTATTTTTAGGACTGCTGATTTTAATGCTGGCCAATATGTTTTAAAAATAAAAACGCTCCGCTCCGGAGCGTTTTTATTTTATCGTCGGAAAATATACAAGCTAAAAATTAATTTGCTATAATAAATAGGTACTTAGTCCGCACAACCTTTTGGAGAGGTGGCCGAGCGGTTTAAGGCACAGTCCTGGAAAGACTGCATACGGGAAACCGTATCGAGAGTTCGAATCTCTCCCTCTCCGTATCTTTTTTATAACCTTTAGAGCAAATACCCCGACGGAAAATTCTTTCGTCGGGGTATTTTGCGTTATTCCACTAAAGTCTGCTCTAAATGACGGTTTAGAGGCGGTACAATGGTAAAAAGCGCTTATGATGCTCTGTTTGCCAAAAAAGAAGTGGAAATTTGTTGCTTGTATTATATATTTGATATACAATGAGCATTATGAGCCGCGTAAGTGTAGATGATTTTTGTGAAGAAGCAGAATGTATATATGAAGGCGAGCATTATTCGGTGCGGGATAATGGCGCTGTAATGCGTCATGCCCGACCAGGAAAACGTGTGCGCCCTCTAGATAATCAATGGACTTTTGGAAGGCCAAATGCCTTAACAGGTTATATGGAAATAGTTTCTGTTCGAGTTCACAGAATTGTTGCTACTGCCTTTCATGGAGTTCCTCGCAATAAGGAAGATGTAGTTGATCATATAGATACAAATCGGCGCAATAATCGCCCCGAGAACCTTCGATGGTTGAGCCGGTTGGAAAATGTACTTAAAAATCCTTATACATGTAAAAAAATAGAATATCTTTGTGGTAGCATAGAGGCGTTTTTAGAAAATCCAAAGTTATTGCCTCTAAGTAAAGAAGACTCTAATTTCAATTGGATGCGAACAGTAACGAGGGAAGAGGCCGCTAATTGCTTGCACAATATGGAACGTTGGCGAGTTAAAGAACATACTACTCCAAAAGGAACTATGGGGGATTGGATTTTTAAAGACCTAAAGGAGCAACAACCTCAAGTAATAGACTCTCGAATAGTTTCTTTAACGCCAGGAGCTTTTCAAAAGGATTGGCACATCCCTTCGGAATTTCCTCTTTGTCCTATGAATGTGGAAAGGGAGAATCCATTATTAGGTTATGCTCAAAATCTCCAAAAGGGTAAGGTTTTCTGTAAAAATAAACATTATGAGTCTATTTTAGAAGATTTTATTATATCAAAGGATAATAATACTATTTGGATTATTTGTTTCAATGAGACAAATATGAAACCGTGGTCAGCATCAAAAATTATATTTGATAAGGGGTTTGTTCATATATCATTAGGTTCTTTTTTTGAAAGAAATGGAGCTGAAAAAACAGTGACTCTTGATAGAGGCTTAGTCTGGCAAGGATCTGATGGAATAGATGACTATTGCTAAACTGATTAGGAAAAATTAATTATGCATAATGTAGCAGAAGAAATAACTGGAGAATGGTTACGTTATATTAAAGGATGCAATTTTGTGGAATATAACGTGAAGGGCCCTCATCAAACTGAAATAGACGTTATCGGTCTGAAAATGGCTGAAAATACTATATATGTTTGTGAAGTGGCAGCGCATGTTCAAGGTTTACAATATGTAAACACAAAAACTAGTCAGCCCAATACAGCAAATAAATTTATTCAAAAGTTTAAAAAAGATAAAGACTATATTGATAAACATTTTCCTCATTTTTAAAAAAATTATATGTTGTGGAGTCCGGTAGTAAAAGTATCTAGAACAGGAGCGAAATATAATGCCCTGCAAGCCGTAAAGGATGTTCAACTGCAGTTGCAAAGAGAACTTCAAATCCTGCTCGAATTGGTGGTGAATGAGCATTATCTAGCCGCTATTAACCAGTTAAAGGAATACGCTTCCAATATTAGTTATGATTTGAGTAAATCAGCTGTTTTACGCTATCTTCAAATAGAGGGTTGCTTGCAAAAACATGTTAGTAAGCTAAAGGAAGAAAATAAACTATAAACTAGCGCATTCTATATCAAACGAAATAGAGAGGGTTATTTTTACTTTCTTGTTAGATTATCAGTCGTTTTTAAAATTATTTCTTTTAACTCCAGTGGTTCAATATATTTTTGAGGAATTGCTTCAAAACCCAAATACGCTCCCAGAATTTGTCCGGTTACGCTGCCGGTAGAATCGCTGTCGCCGGAGTGATTAACGGCGGTTAAAACGCCTTTTTCAAAATCGTTGCTGTATTTGAGAGCGCAATAAACGGCGATTGCCAGCGTTTCCTCCGCCACCCAACCTTGTCCCAACAATTTAAATGCCTTATCAGTGGGGGGTAGATGTGCAAGTGTTTGCGCTTGCGCAATCAGCATCAGCCATTTAGCCATTGTTGGAGAAATTTGTTTTTAGCGCAGGTAATCGCATCTGCGGTAAATAAAGTCTTTTGGGTATCGTCTGATATTTGGGCGATATTATTTGTGAGTACATAATCTGTTAGGCCGTCAGAACCATACTTATAAAATTTGTTCTCTATATATTGTAATCTACCAACCTTTGCATATTATCTATTTGAAACACACAAAGTCTTTGACGGATTTTCCTTAAATCTTGGATGTTAAGAGTGATGTCAGAAGTATTGTCTTCCAACCAAGAGTGCTTCCACATAGGCCAGCTTGGATATACGAATCCAATATAATCCCCATATTCTGAAGAAAAACGGTAGTTGTTTTCATCGTATAAATCATCTATATTTAGGTAATATGGATTACCTAAAGCATTATTTCTTTGTTTATCCATATATACAAATACAAAAATCGGTTTTTGTAAGCGTTTAGCCAATTTTGGCAAGATAAAACAATGCTCTTCCTTCCATTCTTGTAATGACAGAGAAAAGAAATAAATGTCATGCATATTGTTATAAATAGGCGTTTTGGCACTACACCACTCTAATCTGCTTGTAGATAATGTTTGTATGGCTTTATGGATATTTTCCTGTTGTGTAATATCAGCTTTTTCCAGAGAAGAAAGACTTTGAAAGGAATATCCGCTTTCTAAAGACAATAACCACTGAAAATCTTTTTGAGGGGTTATATGGGTGCTTCGTATTCCAATGCTTATGGACTGATGTATAAAATGCCATAAAAGCCACGTCCGAAAGTGTTCAAGCGCCATATAGTGGCGGCTTCCTATAAAGATATAACACTCCCCGGGAACAAACTCCACAAAAAACTCTTTTAATTTCTGGCTGGGGCAAGGGATTCCTCCTTGTTTGTGTTCAACAGGGTGCCATGTGTTTTGTAGTTTTTGATTGTATTCTTGGATGATATTTTGGATAGAATCACACATAATAATATCCTATTTGTCGGTAATTATTCCGCATTCTTGGTTGAAGTGTACATTTAGTTGTGTGCGTATAGAACATTTACTATGGAACACGATATGTAATTCGTTTTCTCGTTGAGTTTTCTGGATAAAGATCAATAACTCATTAGAAAATATTTGCATTGAAGCAGGAAGTAAATCTAATAAATTAGAGGGACTCCCTGTAAATTGTTGTTTGCATTGTACCGATATTAATACGGCAATTTGTAATTCTTGGGCCAGTTCGCGCAATTTGCCCAATATATGATTTGTGTCTTTTTGGGCCCCTTTAATTAACTGAAAATAATCTATGGCTAGTAATTTAAGATTTATATCTGTTTGAGTCAATTCTTTATGCAGCCGGCGGGTTTTTCGGCAAATTTCTTCTATGTCAATGGCAGGAGTATCATCAATATACAAGGCGGATTTTTGTAATTTCTCTAATGTTGGTTGAATGATCTTCTGGTATTGTTCCTTGGAGAAATATCCCTCTTTTAACTGTGCAATTTTAATATTGCAGAATTTTTCTGCTAGTCGTTCAAATAAACTGTTTTTCCCTATTTCTATGGAGAAAAACGCTGTTGGAATGTGTTGGGAAACTGCCGTATTTGCTATTACATTTGCGATAAAGGCCGTTTTCCCTTGGCGTGGTGTGGCGGTTACGAAAGTGAGTTTTCCTATTTCTAAACCGCCGATTTCAGCATCTAATGATTTAATCCCTGTGGGGACAAAATGGTTGTATATAGTCATATTTTCTCCTTTTCTATAGTTTAGATAAGCGTTGCGACAGCCTTCGGTCGTTTTTTAACTTAAGTAAATCTTTAACGCTTAAAACCTCTTTTGAAGTACCGGATAGGATATCCAAAATGGTTTTAGCGGGTAAGAAGGATATTTCTAAAAGCCGGGACATATAACTGTCTGTGCAACCCTCTTGTTTTGCCAACTCTAAAATAGAGGAAGCCCTGCCGGAGAAGAGTTTTTCCCGCAAAGTATAACTTTGACAAATAATTCTAACTAATGGTTCTTTGGGATAATTAGGGATAGGATTTTCAGTTCCTAAAATAATCTTTTTTCCTTTGCAGGCCCTTCTAATTTGGAAAGGGTATTCAAAGGTTTGCAGGGTATTTTTGTCATATGTAAGCGTTTTGCAAGGTCTATTTTCTGCCATAGAAAGCAAAAATTCTTTTAGTTGGGCTGGGGATATGGTCAGTTTTAACGTATTAGGGGTCAAATCAACTCTTACCAGAAGTAATTTTCTTATTTCTGTGGATATGGAAAGCTGAGGAATTTTTGCTATTACATCTTGTTGTAGGGATATATGGTAATCCGAGAGAAGCGGGGTTAAAAATGAGGGAGCATTTAAGATTTCTTTTAAGCGCTGGGTAACAAAATTTTCCAGTTCTCCTGCCGGAACTTGCGTAATAGCGCCCAGTTTTTCCCTTTCTTGCTTAATCATAGCTTGGCTCGTGTAATATCGCCGTTTCTTGTTGCCGGAACCGCTTGCTTTGGGGCTCATCCGATTACCTTTATCATCAAACAGTTTTCCGGCTAAAAAACTGGGGTGGGTGTCGTGATAGGTGCGTTTGACTTGGTGTTCCGTAATAATGTCTTGAACAGAGTTAAATAACTCCCTATCCACTAATGCCTGATGTAATCCCGGGTACCATATTCCTTTATGGCCCACTTCTCCGATATAGACCCGATTGGATAAAATACGATGCAAATTAATTTTGGTAAAGGGTTTCCCTAAAGAGGTTTGGATGTTGTTAGCGCGTACCCAATCTAACAGTTTTCCGACGCTTTTTAACGCATAGTATTGTTTGAACAACGAGATTAATACGGCGGCCTGCTGCGGATGAGGAAAGAGCTTTTTATCTTTGCGTTCATATCCAAAAGGTGGATAACCGCCCATCCACATACCTTTCTTTTTACTGGCGGCGTATTTATCCCGGATCCGTTCGGCAGTTACTTCCCGTTCAAATTGCGCAAAAGACAGAAGCATATTAAGCGTCAATCGGCCCATACTGGTCGTGGTATTGAAGTGTTGGGTAATGGATACGAAAGATGCTTGGCTGGCGTCTAATACCTCTATGATTTTACTGAAATCCATTAAACTGCGTGTCAATCGGTCAATTTTATAGACAACGATAATATCAACTTGTCCCAACCGGACATCTTGTAGGAGTTTTTGAAGAGCGGGGCGTTCCAGCGTCCCTCCGGAATATCCGCCATCATCGTAGGGCGTGGAAATCAGGACCCAATGCTCTGATTTTTGGCTTTTAATATAAGCTTCACAAGCTTCTCGCTGGGCTTGAAGGCTGTTAAAATCTTGTTCCAGCCCCTCCTCTGAGGATTTCCGCGTATAAATGGCGCAGCGAATAGGTTTATCTTGCATTTTTTACCCCGAAAAAGACTTTTCCATTCCATTGCTTGCCTGTTATTTTGCGTGCGACGGCGGATAAGCTCTTGTAGGTTTGTCCGCTATACAAATACCCGTTTGGAATGACTTCCACTTTGTATTGGCTTCCATTATAAGAGCGTATGAAACAGGTTCCCTCGGAAAAAGTCTTTTCCTTTGGTTGTTTTTGTTTGTATTGATTTATATTTTCTTGTGTTTGAGTGAGTTGCCGGAAGAAGTGTTTAATATTGATTTTGTCTTCGTACGCTTGTTTATACCAGGCAATATATCTAACCAGCAAAGATCTGCGCAGCTTGGGCATTGGTTTTTTGACGTACATAGCCCAAGCTTTGCATAATTGTTTATTTGTCAGCGTATGGGGTGTTTTCATATTCCCTCCCACGTATATTACCGCTTACGTAGGGAGGGATAGTCAAGCTAATCTTGCTGAAGATATTTCTTTAGCGTGTTGTGCAGTGTATGCTTTAAAGAGATGGGTTCTACAATATGGATATGCGGCAACCAAGGCATTAGGGGCAGCAAGACTTCTTCGTCTTGGGATATGGTTGTTTCAAGCGTTAGGCTTCCGTCCGAATGTTTGGTTACGATTTTTTGTCTTGGAAAATAGTTCCGTTTTTCAAAATAAGAGGCAATATTTGTCTCAATTTTCAAAATTACGCGGTTTTTTACTCGTTCGTTAAAGAATACGCTGGTACTTGCTTTTAAGGCGTCTAAGGCTGTTTTGGAGGGGGTAAAAGCATCTTGCGTGTTTTTTATCTCCAAAATACGGTCCAAACGCAAAGTTTTAATTTGTTTCCGGTCGTTTAAACCGAACACATACCAAAATCCGCCAGAATGCAGTAATTTGAGCGGCTGCAGATAATAATTTAATTTTTTAGTGGGATCCGCCGCAAATGTTAAATATACTGCCGTATGGGTATGGATTGCTTGTTCCAGCGCCTGCGTGACGGCGGATTTCTCATAAGCCGAAGAGGCGATTTGGAAATAATACGGGGATTCCTCTAGAGGACATATAAGCCGTTGGTTTAAATTAGAGATTAAATTTTCAAATTTAGAGCCAAACGGCCTGGCCAATTCTAAAAGTAACACGAGCGCGGAAAGTTCTTCCTTGGATAATTGTAATTTTTTTAGGGAAAAGCCTTCCGTAAAACTATAAGTTCCCGGTTTAACTTTATAGAGCGGGATTCCGGCCGCTTCCAAATTAAGAATATCCCGTTGAATCGTCCGCACCGTTACGCCGAGTTCTTCCGCTTCGCGGGGAATATCAATATTCCCGCTGTCCAATACGTTAAGCAGGTAAATGGTACGGGTTAATTTATTGAGCGTTTTCTCTTTCATAGTCTTGGCAGATTTGTAACAAATCTTCCTTTATTTGTATATATGCACCTTGGAGAAAGTTTTCCATAAATTTTTCAATACAATCTGTTAAATACTGGATATTTACCACATTATCATATTTTTCTTTTTCCAAAACAGTTTTTTCTACGAGGCGTTCCCATTTATTTCCTTGTTTACCTTTTTCAAATAGAGGATTCTTTTGAATTTTTGTTAATAAGAATTCTTTAAATCCAATTTTTTTAGAGGCCAAAATCATTAATTTTAGTATTAAATTTCCATTTTGGACTTTAAACTCAAAAGTAAGCGCGTTTTTGGGTTGTTTCCAACCCCCATAATCTACATTTTCATCAATTTGTAAGCACGCAAAATTTTCAAAATCTCGAATATAGAATGTGATACTGTTCTTGAATGCTCGGTCTAATATAAACTCTTGATTCCAAGTATTTTTTAGAGCAGTTTCTAAAAAACACTTAATTTGAGTTTGAATGTCTTGCTTATATTCCATAACAGCATCAAATACTTCTGGATATTTTGCGTATAATTGCGTGCATAATTCTTCTGTTTCTTTTCTATCCATAAGGACCTCTCTTTTAACTGTTTCTAAGTAATGTTCTAAAAATACTCTGCTGTCCACCGATAAGTCTTGTTTCTCTAGTAAACTGGTTAACATTTTAGTGACAATATCATAACTTCCAAACTTCCACTTATCTTCGTCATCTGTTTTGGGGGAGTCTCCGGCCGGGGTCAAAAACAAATAATGTATTTTTGTATGAGGATATAGTTTCTCCAGAGATTCTCTGTATCGTTTGAGCTGATTATGTCCCTCTCCGGACTTTACTTTATTTTCAATAGCGATAATTTCCCCGCTGTCTAGGTACAGTAATAAGTCAATTTGATTGGTCTTGGAAAGCTTCTTTTCCCGTTTTACAAGAGCAGAGCAAGTCGGAGCGACATCAATATGCATTTCCCTCAGAATATCTAAAAACAGGCATAAAGGTTGATTTTGAAGTTGATGTGTTTCTGTTGGATTTAACAGCCAGGCCAATACGTTTGAGTGGCGGATTTCAAAATGTTCAATGTTTAAGGTAGAGAAGATATTGAAGCGATTCTGAATAGTATGCAGTTTTTGAAATTTTGAATCTTGTTCCAGATTGTCTAACTTCGCTTTTGTAATCATGAACCCTCCTGTTGAGCTAGTTATACTATAACTCTATTCAGCGACAAAGGTTGGTCGTTTTTATCAAAAAGAGGGTATAAAAAAGCGACGACCGCACTTTGAGGGTGATCAAACGCTCAGAAATGGGTCATCGCCGCCGTACCCGGTTGGGCACAGCAAAACCATGACCTCATCTTGGTTTGATCACCACTTAGACGATAAATTCGTCTAAATCGTTGCCTTTACGGCTCCAAAACGAGTCATACAAATTTGATACTACAATTCTATTAAAACAAATTCGGACAGAAACGACAAATTTCTGTCCGAATAATGAGTTTAAGGATCCCATATTCCTTAAATTGGCAAGGAGGTGTGATCTGAGTCCATTTCCCGTGTTAAAAATTTCAGTACGATTTCTGAAGCTTTGATGTCGCCTCGCAAAGCGTCATGCAGCCATTTACGAGCCAGGGCTTGTTTGGCTGCAATTTCGCTTTTTTGTTTTCCGTCGCTTACTGTTACCATACGTCCGAACTCTTCTTTCATAAGAGAATACATCGTTCGGCTGTTTGCTGGCCGCCCCTTGGGATTACCCGATTGTCCGGGTTTGAACTGAAATTCTTTTGGCGGATGTCCTGGTCCCACTTTATAAGGTCTATATTTGATACGTAATGTCATGCGAGTACCTCCTCAAATTTGGCTTTTAGGCCTGTTAATTGTTCAAAGCGATATAGAATAACGTCGCAGTAGTGCGGCTCGATTTCCATCATATAGCCCTTGCGATTCGTCTTTTCACAGGCGAGCAATGTGGATCCGCTCCCTGCAAAGCAATCAAGAACGATGTCTCCAATGTTACTAACGTCCAAAATGGCATCGGCGATCATTCCTACGGGTTTAACGGTTGGATGGAATTTTAAGTCGTTTCGGTTTACGGGATTGGAAACCCTCACGCCGGGATAACTCCATACATTTGTTCTGTTCCGTCCATATTTCCCCAAATCGATATGATTAATGTGGGTGGCGTTACCATTTTTGAACAGGAAGAAAAATTCATGTTGGGAGCGATACAGAGAGCCCATTCCGCCGCATTGTTTATCCCATACGCAGATGTTTTTAAGAGCAGTATAGGCCTTGCCTGCTGTGGATATTTCGGAAATATGCCGCCAATCCATGCATACAAAATGGAGCGATCCGTCTTTTGAAAATTGAATCAAGTTTTTGAATGTTTGCGAGAGAAAATTGGTAAATTCTTGCGGAGTCATCTCTCCATGAGCCATGGCAAAGTCTTTATGCTTATATTTTCCGTTTCCGCAGATATGTCCGTCTGTTTTTACATTAAAGGGGGCATCAGTAAATACCATATCGGCCTTTTGATTGCCCAAGAGCTCTCGGTAACTACTGGATTCCAGCGCATTGCCGCAAAAAAGGCGGTGCCTGCCTAAACTCCATAAATCGCCCGGTTTGACGCGCTTTGGGATATCAAGGGGAATGTCCAAAGTTTCTTCTTTTGAAGTATTTATTTCGGACAGGAAAAGCAAATCAATATCCGGGGTGGAAAAACCCGTTAAATTGATATCCATTTCATCCTGGCATGAGGCTAACTCTTGAAATTCCAGTTTTAGGGAGGCCTTATCCCAGCTGCTTTGCTCGGCAATTCGGTTGTCCGCTATCCGAAACGCTTTTAGTTCAAGCGGGGTGAGATGTTCAATTTTTACCGTGGGAACTGATTTTAAGTTTAATTTCCGGGCTGCTAGGACGCGGCCATGTCCTGCCAAAATAACATTGTTTTTATCAATTAATACGGGATTGTTGAACCCAAAGACTTTAATACTTCGTGCTAATAGTTCTATTTGTTTGGGCGAATGTATGCGTGTGTTGCGAGAATAAGCTTTAAGTCTTTCGACAGGGATATTTTCAATTTTCATATTTACCTCCGTTATTGGAATATAACACAGTATAGCGATAACAGAGGTACCTTACGAGGACACGAAAAGAGGCAAACTATGTCCTTTTGGTTATGAAGAGATTTTTAACGAGTTTTCTAGCCCGGCCACATCTTTTGTGGAAGGCATCAGTGGTTAAATTTGGGATTAATTTCCTTAATACTTTGTCTTTTTGAGCTCTTTCAAATAAATCTGTTTCTGTCATCCGTTTAGTTTGTAAACTAAGTAAACGAATATTTTCCAGGTTGGTTCTTGTGAAATATTTTGAGGATAATTCTTTTAAATTGTCTTCAATATTTGCTTTCTTGGCGCGGAGAAATCCAATTAGTTCTGAAAATTTGACATCGTGGGTAATGTGGATTTCTAGCTGAGGGTCCTCAGACGTGGCGTAGTAGATAGAAATCGGTTCTATATGGTGTTCAATGGTATTACACCATACAATAGAGAAAAAATGGGGTTTTAGAAGCGGATGGACAGAATAATCTCCATGTACTTTACTGGCAATTAAATCCCATTGTACTTGTTGGGCTAATTTAGCGAGTTTTTTGTGTTTTTTATCTCTAAGTATGAAATGACAGGGGCCTGCTTCAAATCCTTCAGGTGGTAAGCCATGTTTTTGACGGAAGTTTCTTACAAATTGGACAAAATCTTGGTTAAGAACAATTGCCCGGGCCAAAAAGATTAATTCCGACGATACTTTTCTGTATCCAGCAGGATAATTTTCCAATGTCCGCCCGCTGGTGACCACTTTATATGGCGGATGGGTATGAATATTTACTCCCCGCAAACGCTTCAATAGGAATTTAATTTGCATAATACAATTAAATATTTTTCTCTGAGACTATAATTGTATAATTAATTATATTGATATAATTATAAAATTTTTATATGGTAAATAGTAATTTTTTAAATATGTGGTTTGAGACTGTATTTTCTCAATTACCAAATCTTCTCCCCGTTATTAGTAATCTGTCGAAAATTTCTTGGGGCGGATCTAAATTTGTGTATAAGGCCCTAGTGAATGGACGTTGGGAAGCAATAAAAGTATGCCACTTAAACTTATTACAACAGGACGATTCTATTAGATTGCGAGCTTTTAGAGAAATAGATTCTCTCACTAAGCTGACTTCTCCCTATATTGTTAAGTTAGGACAAATAGAGCCTCATGTCAAAAAAATTAATGATGTAGAATTTTTGATTTATTCAGAGGAGTATCTGCCAGGAAAATCTTTACAGGATTTAATGCAAGAACGCTATGTCCCTTCAGAAGAAGAATTAAAAAATCTTTTAAATTGTTTGCTAAATGCAATTGAAGAAACCTCATTGTCTCACTTGGTACATCGTGATATTAAACCTGGAAATGTTATAAAAAACATTTCACCACGAACTTTTGTGTTAATCGATTTTAGTATTGCATTAACAACAGATCCCAATCTTTCTTCTTTGACTGCAACAGGGATGATGTCTCCAAGAACTAATGCCTATGCTGCTCCAGAATTATTTGCAGTTGATTACCATCAAATTGTTACTTATCGAACTGATTTATACTGCGCTGCATATACTGTTTTCTCATATGCTCTTGGCGAGCCTTATTTTAAAAATATTAATGAACTGCTGGGACCTAACAGATGTCCGCTATTATGTACATTAAGAACTGATATTAGCGAAAAGTTTTCTTGTTTTCTTGCTCGATTGTTGAAAAAAGATTCAAATTTACGTTCAGGGAATATAACAAAATTGAAAGAGGAGCTAAAATCCTTATGAAAATATTTGCTCAACATGGATATGGGGATGCTACGGCAAAGAAGACGCTTACCGCTATGCAAAAGAATTTTATTGATGGAGTTATTTTTAGTCCCCGAGATATCAAAGATGAAGTACTGGATGAAGTTAAAGGACATTTTTTATCTACTAATAAGATTTTTTTATTTGATCCACAAGTTTATGTTAGTACGTGTCCCATTGAGCCAGATTGGAGACTTAAAAACCTGATAAATTATCCTTATTTTTGCAAGCACGATGAAAAAGAATTCTCTCGAGAACGAAATATTGAAGCTTGCATTAATGAAGTTATTGATTATGAACTGGATAAAGGATTTACTACGCTGCTGGCTCCTAATATTTTTGTAAAATCTAGTTTTGATTCTACCTCAGCTGGAAAGGCAGCAAACTTTATAGCCATATCTGGGGAAATCTGGCAGCAGAAAAGATATGAAAACCAACAGTTATTTGCGACCCTGGCAGTTTCTATAGAAGCGCTTGATTCTTTACCAGAAATAAAAAAATTCATTTCTGAGATTTTAAATCAAGAACCCAAGGTTAATGGAATCTATATTGTTGTTAATTTTAATTGTAAGACCGGAGAAGATGTATTTTTTTCTGCCAAGCAACTTACCAATTTGCTGTATCTAATATATGTGCTCCAAAATGCAGAATTTAATGTGATTATTGGCTACGCAGATATTTATATTCCATTATTTGCTATGGTAGGGGCATATGGCGGGGCGACCGGTTTATTTTCAAGTCAAAAACGTTTTTCTTTAAGCACATTCCAACCAACAGTACGAAAAGGTGGGGGAAAGAGGGTGCACCGATATTTAAGTTCTAAACTTCAATTAAGACTGAAAATTACTGATCTGAATATTTTAAGAAGTTTTTTTTCTGATATTGAAGTTATGAATGGATTTTCCCAAACAGATATTTTGTATCGTAAAGGATCTCCAGAACTAGAAGATCCTGCCAACGAATCTTTACAAACATGGGAAACATTACAGTATTTATCTAACCAATTTTTAACAAACGACATTTCCTCTAATATATCAAATATGAGTGCTAGATTGGATAACTCTATTGCTTTAATTAAAAAATATAACCAACGATTAGAAGACCCTTTAAATTTTTCTATATTGGAAAATATGAAACAAGCAATTATTAATTTGAAGGAGTTGGTGGAGTTGTAATTTGTTTTATTTTTTCAACAACTCGTTTGCGTTCCCTAATAGAGGATGCAGTGTTTCTTCTTAGATCAAAAATCTTAGTTATCTTTGAAGTACTAGAATCAAAACTCCATAGAGATATTTTTAGATCTTTAAACCATTGTATATTCTGTAAGGCTGCATGGGTTTTGTTAGCAGGAAGGACCACGACTACTTTATCTGCAAAATAAGAATATTTATGAGATTGTGTAAGAGCCTGTTTCCATTTTCCTATTTTCATCTCGAAAGCGATAATTCCACGAATACGTGTAATAACTCTTTTGTTCTTTTCTACACCCGCACAGTGTAGTACATCAGCAATACCTAGACCAGGTATTGCTGTTTCTTTTATAAATATAGAAGAAGAACGAATAGTTTTAATATATGCTTTTAGAAAAGAATTAACAAAAATTTCTTCTCGATTTGTCTGTTGGAACTTTTGTGGTAAATTTGTCCTTGGAGAAAAAGAAGACCCGCAAAAAATGTTATTTCTATTTAATCTCATATTTATAATATACAAAATTAGAGAAAATACGATATCCTTATTCCCTGTTTCTCCCTGTTATGCAGGGAGAAAGAGTAACAACTAAAAGAGCATTTGGCTAGGGAAATTCAGCTCTCCGCCATTTCAAAAGCCCCCGTCCGGGGCTTTTTTACGGGTATTTTTCAAGTGGAGCGCTTTCCCATGTTTAAATATACGCTGATTCTTTGTATCCTTTTCGGGGCATTGCCAATTCAAGCCCAACTGCAGGAGAATTTGCAAGTGCTGGGTATTCTCCCTACAGAAAATATCACTTCGCTGGAAATTAAACCGCGTTTTAAAGCAAAAAATGACCGCACGAATGATATTTCTTCCACCATTGAAATTAAACCTTCTTTCAAACTAAACCGGCATTGGAAATTTGGTGCTGAAATTCCGCTTTCCCGCATAGGAAATGATACTTCTTCCGCCAAAGGGCTGGGAGACATAATGCTGTCAAGCAGTTATGTAGATTATACGCCCAATAAAATTTTCTCGTACGGACTGGCGATGGAACTGACCGCTCCAACTGCTACCAGCCAACAACTGGGGGGACGGAAAATGGATTGCCGAACCGGAGATTTTTACCGTCTGGAAGCTGCATCCTTCTTTCTTCATAGAGGCAGAATATCGCCATATTTTTTTCCTTTGCGGGAAGCAGCAGCCGGGAAGATATTAATGAAAGCCGTTATCGTATGATTTTTGGAATCATCGGCCCGGACGGCTGGTGGTTTGAATTTGATCCTCGCTACACGGTGGATTACAAAAACCCAGGAGAAGCCGAGCTGATTGGAGAATTTGAATTAGGAACCATGGTCAATGTTGGCTCCTCTATGTATGTACGCGGGGGCTGGCGTTTAGCAGGTAACAAATACTCCTACGACTGGGAATTAATGCTTGGATTCAAAATTCTATATCTTTAATCTCCAATCTAATTTGATAGAAACCCTTGGATACACGCCTGAAATGAATGGAAAAACTTCTTACAATACAAGCAATTTAAGGAATATTTCTCCTTATCTCCCCTTCTCCAAAAGTTCCATACATTTCTTCTAGAAAAGTTATAAAATATCTTTCAAACCAGACATCATCTTGGAAAGGGAGCATCTTATGCCGACTCAACGCAACCGTTCCGAAGGTTGGCAGCACGCCAAACGAACCGGCCACGCCAACGAAGCACTCCTAGCCGAATGGACCCAGCAAAATCCGTCCGTCCAACAGCGGCTGCTTCAAGCCGCCCATAAGCCCCATTGCACGATTCAAAGCATAGAATATGGGGGGCTGTGCGAAACCGATGTGGACTCCGTCCTGGGCGGAAAAACTAAATCCAAGACGGATATGTGGCTGGAATTATCCGACGGAACCCGGCTGAATGTTTCTATTAAAAAAGACACGGGCGGGCAGGTTTTTCTTATTGGCATTGACCGTTTTATCCAGGGTTTTGAAGCACAGTATCATCAAGTCATTGATTCGTCCGTTAAACGGGCGCTGTCCCTTTATTTTGGATCCGCCGAAGATACTTTGGAAATTATTAACCGCTTCGGCAATCCCGTCACCAAAGCGTTGGAACTCCGCAAGCACCGGCTGGTCGGGAATACCTTAAGAGAATATAACTCCCAACTATACGGCGAATTACTCCAATGGTTTAATACCCACATCGCCCACCTGTTTGATTTTTGCTTTGCCAAAGGACTTGCTCTGCATTCCCAAGACTGGGCCCACTTGGTATGGTATAAGAATATGGTGGGCGAAAACGCTTTTGACACACTGATTTATTTGCCGGATATGTCCGCCCGCATTTCGCCTACAGCCGAGTACGGCACCAAGAACGGCGGCAGCACCATACAGCTGCCTTTTGGGTTTGTTCAATGGCACAGCCCCCGTAAGATTATTCCCGGCAGCATGCAGTTTCATCACAATTACTTCCGCCTGTTGGAGCTGCTGAGGTAAAAATGACAAAAACCTATGAAAAAGATTTTCGTAAAGCGCTGGGATTTACCAACCAATCGGATGTCAAAGAATTTTTTAAAGCGACCGATTGTGTTTCCATCAACTGGCCAAAAATAAACATGCTGAACCGGCGGTTAAAAGACCTCTTTACCCGCATTCACCACACCGTCCACCCCTCCATACAACCCGAGGATTTTAATAGTTTTCTGCAAACCATAGACATTGCTTACCAGAAAATCAGGAAGAACGATTTTTTGCCCAGATTAAACAATTTTGGCCGAACGCCGGAAAATGTCTATTATAACTGGATGCGCGGTTACTGCGCCGCCGCTTATTTCACCAAGGCCATAGCCGTTATGCTCAATATCCGGCAATCTGCTATTCATCAAATTGGAATGGACGATCTGGACCATCTGGAAACATTTTCCCAATCGCCCATGGCCGACATTGAAGTTTCCTTATCCGATAGTTCTAAAATAAGATTTGAGGTACAATCCGGCTACACCGGAACGAATGATATCAAAAAGCATAAAGTAGAAGAAGGAAAACGCGTTTTTAAGCGGCAAGGAATCCGGTCGTATGTCATTCACTTTGATTTATTTAATGGAAAAGCGGCCGTGGTGGACATTTCCGAAATTGACGACCGAAACCTAAATTATAAAGCCAACAGCCGCTTTGAAGGGCAAATTGTTTTTTCCATTCCGCCCGAAGCATTCCGCTACAAATTACAGCAAACACCCCCGGCATTTAAGGATCTTATTTATTAATCCGCCCGCTGTTAGCAGCCAAAAGCCCGTTTTAGCGCTTTATGGCTTTGAGTACTTCTTTGGCAATAGCCAGCGATAAAAGAGGCGGAACGGCGTTGCCGATTTCCAGCCGTTTCATACCATTGGAACCGTAAAACTGATAATCGTCGGGGAAACTTTGAAGCCGGGCCCCTTCCCGGATAGACATCGCCCGGGAATCGCGCGGATGAATGCACCGGGAAGAAGACGGACACGCAAAATTGCGCGTGATGGTAGTAGCCGGTTTGCGCCACCACAATTTGGCGTAAGTATTGCCGTAGCCGCTGTTCGGTTTCAAGGCGTCCGGCAGATCGTCTTTGCTTTGGCCGTCTTTCAGGGCTTCCATAATTTTAATTAAATGCGCGCCGTTGTGGGGAGCGGTATGTTCCGTTAAAACGGTCGTATCGTTTTTCCGAACGAAACGCAAAAAATCATTGTTGGGTTTTGCCCCATACTGAAGCTGGGTCTGCCCGCTTTTCAAAACCGGCAAATCCCCCAGCGCATCAGCCAGCGTTACATAAGGCAACCGCCCGGGCCCGTGGGTGGGCTGGGGATATTCAAACAGGTTTTCCCCCTTAAACCCGACCAAAAACACTCTTTCCCGGTGTTGCGGGACGCCATAATCCACCGCATCTAATACTTGATATTTAAGGACATATCCTAATTGTGCAAATTCCGTTTGGATTCTTTTAAAAAGGCGTCCTTTATCCATACTCAGCAGCCCCACCACATTTTCAAACACAAAGCCCCGGGGCTGGATAAAAGACAAAACCCGCTTATATTGCATAAAAAGATTCGCCCGGTCGTCCAATCTTCGCTTTCCCAGGGTGGAATAAGACTGACATGGCGGCCCGCCCACGATAAAATCTATCGGCGTATGTCCGATTATTTTTTGCAGGGATTTCGGCGTCAAATCCTTGATATCGGCGTTAATCATTTTTACGGATTGGTGATTTAAGGAATACGCCGCCGCGATATCTTTTTCTATCTCGTTAGCGGCCACGATATGAAACTCCTTTAATACCGAAAACCCGTAGCTTAAACCGCCTACGCCTGCAAATAAATCCATAATGTTGATTTTACGCATATATTCCTTTTTCTGCGGACTCGGGTGCCGGACGCACTTGCTAATTTATGGCAATTTTCTAACAGGATTTACTAACGCCGGAAAGTTTTTACCTGCATACCAAGAAGCCGCCCCAGTAACATCAGCGGCAATAAAATACAAATACTAAAAACGGCAACGAACAAGGTAACAATAAATCCAAACGCCAGCACGAACACGCCGCCTAACAGTCCGCCCGTGTCGCCTTTGGGGCGGGCGGAATCCCGGAACGGTTCCGGGTGAATGGGACGGCCGTGCTCGTCTAAAATTTCGGGCTCTATTACCTCTTCGGTTTGGACGATGTCTTTTTCTTCCATATATATATTATGGCATAATGCGCGCCGGTTGCCCATAAAAAAACAGGACTAATCCTTTTTATTCGCTTGTTTTCACGCAATAAACAGTTACAATAAAAGAAACTACAAGGGGGTATTATGGAACGAATTATTTTTTCACCGATGAAATACATTCAAGGTCCCGGCGCCTGGAACCGGCTGGCGGAATATGCCGGAGCGCTTAGCCCCAAAGGGGCCTATGCGGTAGCCGGGCCGCATATACTCAAACACTATTGGCCGGCGATAGAAAAAAATTTTAAAGATAAAAACCTTCCGCTGTATGCCCACCCTTTTTCCAGGGAATGTTGTATGGCGGAAATCAAACGAATCGTCAACGAAATTCACGAAAAAAACTGCGGAGTCGTGATCGGCATCGGCGGCGGCAAAGCGTTGGACACCGCCAAAGCGGCCGCTTTTTACGCCAAAGTACCGGTTCTTATCGCGCCGTCTATCGCTTCTACGGACGCCCCCTGCAGCGCGCTGTCGGTCATTTATACGGAAGAAGGAGCTTTTGAAAGTTATCTGATTTTACGCAATAATCCCGAAGTGGTATTGGTGGACACCGCCATCATCGCCCAATCTCCGGTACGAATGTTGGCAGCCGGCATGGGCGATGCATTAGCCACCTATTATGAAGCGCGGGCCTGTTTTGCTTCGGGCAAAGCCACTACAGCGGGAGGGAGGTCCTCCCTGTCGGCCTTGGCGATTGCACGCGCCTGCCGCGACAGTTTATTTAAAAACGGGCTGCGCGCCAAACTGGCGCCGGAAGCCAAAACCGTTTCTTCGGCGCTGGACGATATTGTAGAAACCAATACTTATATGAGCGGAATAGGGTTTGAAAGCGGCGGGCTGGCCGCGGCGCACGCCATTCACAACGGGCTGACCGTCTTGCCGCAAACGCACGGCGCCATGCACGGGGAGAAAGTGGCCTTTGGCCTGCTGGCCCAGTTGGCGCTGGAAAACGCCCCGCAAGCCGAATTTGACGAGGTGCTTTCGTTCTGCCAGCAAGTCGGGCTTCCTACAAACTTGGCCGCGCTGGGGCTTAAAGACGCGTCGGACGACGCCCTGCGCCAAGTGGCCGCCGCCAGCTGCGCCGCCGGCGAAACCATACACAATATGCCCTTTGCCGTTACGCCGGACGCCGTATTTGCCGCTTTGAAAGTAGCCGACCAACTGGGCGCTTGACGCTCTCTTCCGCCGGTTTATTGACGCCCCGGACCCAAAACCGGGGCGTCTGTTTTTACTCCTCTTAAATTGGTAGAATAGAAATAAGCGCGTAAAGTTACATTACGCGAAGAAACTAACAAAAGAGGACTTACCCATGTTACCCAAAGCGTACGAACCGCAGGAAGTAGAACAAAAACTCGCGGACAAATGGCAAAAAGCCAGACTGTTCGCCGCCAAAGCCGATAAAACCAAAAAACCCTTTGTTATTGTTATTCCGCCGCCCAACATCACGGGCGCTTTGCATATGGGCCACGCGCTCAACAATACCCTGCAGGACGCTTTAATCCGCTCCCACCGCATGTTTGGGCAGGAAGCGTTCTGGGTGCCGGGCACCGATCACGGCGGTATCGCCACGCAGAATGTCATTGAAAAGAAATTGGCCAAAGAAGAACACAAATCCCGCCACGATTTAGGACGGGAAGAATTCGTCAAAACCGTCTGGAACTGGTACAACGAATGCGGCAACGCCATTTTCAACCAATTCAAAAAAATGGGCTGGAGCTTGGACCTGGACCCGCAAAATATCCGCTTTACCATGGACGATAAACGCGCCCAATCCGTTTATGAATGTTTCCGCCGGCTGTGGGAAAAGAAATATATCTACCGCGGCAAACGCATGATTAACTGGTGCGTGCGCTGTTCTACGGCGCTGTCCGACATTGAAGTAGAACACGAGCAGCACGCCGGCAAACTGTGGCACCTGCGCTACAAAGGGGAGGACGGATCCGACGGGATCGTTATCGCCACCACCCGCCCCGAAACTATTTACGCCGACGCCGCTATCGCCGTCAACCCCAAAGACGAACGCTATAAAAACATCTTGGGCAAAAAAGTAATTATTCCGCTTTCGGGCCGCGCCATTCCCGTTATTGCCGACGAGGCGGTAGAAATGGAATTTGGTACCGGCGCTTTAAAAATCACCCCCGCGCACGACCCGACCGACTATGAAGTCGGCCAGCGCCACAACCTGGAAACGCTCGTGGTTATTTCCGACAAAGGCAAAATGATCAACTGCCCCGAAAAATACCTGGGCATGGACCGCGAACTCTGCCGCAAAGAAACCGTTAAAGATTTAGACGCCGCCGGCCTGTTGGTTAAAGAAGAAAAATACAACAACGCCGTTTCCACCTGTTACCGCTGCCACAACGCCATTGAACCGTATTTAAGCGAGCAGTGGTTTGTGAAAATGGACGAACTGGCCAAACCCGCCATTGAAGCCGCCGAATCGGGCGCCTTAAAATTCCACCCCGAATCCTGGAAAACACCGTTTGTAAACTGGCTTAAAAACCTGCAGGATTGGTGTATTTCGCGCCAGATTTGGTGGGGGCACCGCATTCCGGTTTGGTATTGCCACCACTGCAGCGAAAAAGGCCTCACTTTTGCCACCGACCAACAAGGGCACGAACAATTAACCAAAGTATCTTTTGAAGCCGGCGCCCAGCCGATTGTATCTTTCCACAAGCCGGAAAAATGCCCCGTCTGCGGCGGGCACGACTTGGTGCAGGATCCCGATGTGCTGGATACTTGGTTTTCTTCGGCGCTGTGGCCGATGTCCGTTTTCGGCTGGCCGGAAGAAACCGAAGATTTCAAATACTTCTATCCCACCAGCACCATGGTTACCGGGTACGAAATTTTGTACCTGTGGGTAGCCCGTATGGTGATGATGGGGCTGGAATTTACGGGCAAACTGCCGTTTACCGATGTGTTTTTAAACGGAATTGTACGCGACCGGACGGGCAAAAAAATGTCCAAATCGTTAGGCAATGTAATTGACCCGCTGGATATGACGGCCAAATACGGCACGGACGCGGTGCGTTTCTCGCTTTTAATGCAGGCCGTACCCGGCAAAGATATCCCCTATTCCGAGGAAAGCATTACCGGCGCCCGCAACTTTTGCAACAAAATCTATAATGCCTCGCGCTTTATCTTGATGAATATGGAAGGGATCCAAGGACCGCTGGCTATGCCCGCCGAAGTAACCGAACTGGCCGATAAATGGATTTTGGACCGTTTTACCAACGCCATTAAAACCGCCCGCGAAGGCATTGAAAAATATAACCTGGCCCTAACGGCAAACACGCTTTACCACTTCCTGTGGGGCGACTTTTGCGACTGGTATGTGGAACTGGCCAAACAGCGCTTCCAAACCGACGAAAAAGAAAAAGTAATGGCGCTGTGCGTCAATATTCTGTACGAAACTTTAAAAGCGCTCCACCCGCTGATTCCGTATATTACCGAAGAAATCGCCTCGTCGCTGCGGCCGTATGTGGCGGAAAAGGGCGAATTCTTACTGGAACAGCCGTACCCGGAATTTAACACCGCCCTGTGCAATAAAGAAGCGGTGCGGAAGATGGAAATTATCCAAGGCGTCACGCGCGAAATCCGCACGATCCGCGCCCAGTTCAATGTGCCGCCCGGATTAAAGATTACCGCCGTACTTTCCGCGCAGGACGAAGCCGAACTGGCTGTGGTTAAAGCATACGAAGGATATATCAAACTGATGGCCAAAACGGACCGCCTGCAAATTGGCGTCAACCTGGCCAAACCCAAACAAACGGCTACCGCCGTGTTTGAAAATATCGCCGTCTATGTACCGCTGACGGGGCTGATTGACTTTGAGAAAGAAAAGAAACGGCTGGAAAAAGATCGGGCCGCCGCTCAAGCCAACATTGCCGCGCGCGAAGCGCGGCTGGCGCAGGAAAATTTCATCAAACACGCGCCCAAAGAACAAATTGAAAAAACGAAAAACGAACTGGCCGCCGCCAAAGTGGCGTTGGCACAGGCAACGGCTTCGTTGGAGGATTTGGACAATGAATAAACTGTTTTCAAGCATCGCCTTGGCGGCCGCTGTATGCCTGCCGCTTGCGGCGGGTGCGCAGGATATGGACTGGAAGTCTGTTACCCGTTACGACAAAGCGGAAGCAAAAAAACAACTGACGGACCGCTTTACCAACTATGTTACTTTTGACACGCAGTCCAGTGATCAAACGGACAAAGTCCCCAGCACGCCCGGGCAGACCAAACTGGCCAAAGCCCTGGCTAAAGAATTAAAAAAGAACGGGGCGGAAAATGTAAAAGTGGATAAAAACGGCATCGTTACGGCGGAAATTCCGGCTAATTCCGATTCAAATGCGCCCGTTATAGCGTTTTTAGCCCATATGGATACCGCCTTGGAAGCTTCCGGCAAAGAAGTAAAACCCCAGGTGCATAAAAATTACCAAGGGGGCGATATTATCATCAATGCGGCCCAGCAATTAATCATTAATCCGGCAAATTCCCCCCATCTTTCCCGGGCCCGCGGGCACGACATTATCACCGCTTCGGGCGGAACGCTTTTGGGGGCGGACGATAAAACCGGTATCGCTATTATTATGACGATGGCCCAATACCTCTACGACCACCCGGAAATGTCCCACGGCACCATTAAAATTGCTTTTACCCCGGACGAAGAAATCGGCACCGGTATTGAAAAATTTGATGTGGCGTCCTTTGGGGCCGACTATGCCTATACTTTAGACGGCGGCGACCTGGGAGAGCTGACCAACGAAACTTTCAACGCCAAATCGTTCCGGGCTGTGTTTGAAGGAATGCGCGCCGTACACCCGGGCGAAGCGATGAATTCCGCTTTCTCGGACAATGTGCTCATGGCGTCGGATTTTCACACCCTGCTGCCCCGCCACCGCCGCCCCGAAACTACCGCCGGCCGCCGCGGATTTATCCTGGTGGATACCATTTCCACCGAAGGGGATAAAACCGAAGTAACGGGAATTATTCGGGCTTTCTCCGAAGAAGAAATGCAGGAACTGGTCAACGAAGTTACCCGCGCTTTTAATACGGTTAAAACCATGAACTACAAGGGAAAGAATTTTGAACTGACATTTCACGAACAATATAAAAATATGAAAGCCGCCATTCCGGAAAAAATGATTTCCCTGGCCCAGCTGGCGATGAAAAACGAAGATATTACCCCCGTACTCACGGCGGCCCGCGGCGGGACGGACGGGTCCTCGCTGTCGTTTATGGGATTGCCAACCCCAGATATCTTCGCCGGCCAATACAACATTCACAGCCCGCGTGAATATGCCGACGCCGATGTAATGGAAGCATCGCTGCGAACGATTTTGCGGCTGATTAGTTTGTGGAATATGCAAAACGCCGCGCCAAGCGATGCCCAATAACTTTTCTAAACCCGCCCCTAAACAGGCGGGTTTTTAATTTCCCCACAAAATATTTCAGCCAGCCAAGGCCTAACCTGCCCCTAGGTCCTTTGGCCCTTGCGGATTTTGCCCGCAGAATAATACAATAAAATAAATCATTGTTATTTAATTAAACCAAGGAGCCCTTATGAATATGAAAAAGCTGTTTGCCGTATTATCCGTATTTATGTTTGGCGCCTCTTTTGCCAGCCAAGCATATGCTGCGGCCACTTTTCCGTCCACTCCGTACGAACGAACCTTTATCAAATCTTCCGCCCGGAAAAACATTGGCCAACAAAATGCCAAGCTGGCCGCCAAATACCGCGCCGCTATGCTGAACCGGTTTATGACCTATACTACCTACGACAGCCAAAGCAACGACGCCGTAGCCATTACTCCCGAACAGATTGAAACCGCTAAAAAATTGTATGCCGAAATCCAGAAGTTCGGTTTTAAAACAGAACTGACCAAAAACTATTACATCTATGTAGAAATCCCGTCCAATGTGGCCTGGAAAACCCCCACCCTGGGATTCAGCTGCCACTATGATACCACGCCGGATATTATAGGAAAAGGCATTAAAGCCCAAAAAATTGAAAAATACGACGGCAAACCGATTCAACTGAAAAACGGGCATATCCTCAGCACCGAAACGGACCCGTATTTAAAAAATATGATTGGCAAAACCATCGTTACTTCGGACGGGACCACCATGCTCTCTGCCGACGACAAAGCCGGGGTGTCCGTATTGGTTACTTTCATTCAAACCCTGGCGGAAAATCCGTCCAAAAAACACGGCAAAATTCAAATTGTTATTACGCCCAACGAAGATGTAGGCCGCTCGGCTGACTTTATTGAAGAAACCCCCTATAACCCGGACATTGCTTTTGATTTTGACGGCGGTGTAAACGGCGAAGTAGTAGTAGGCAACTTCAACGCCGAAAAAGTGATTTACAAAGTACACGGCGTCAACGGGCACCAGTCCATGGCCGCCGAAAACGGCTACCGCAACGCCTGGAAGCCCGCCTGCGAACTGGGCGCGGCCTGTGCACAGGAAAAATGGCTGCCTAACAACAGCACCGGCAAGCAGGGATATGTGGAATTGCACCATATGAATATGAGCGAAGGAAAAGCCAATGTGGCCGAACTGGATTTCCGCCTGCGCGACTTCAGCCAGAAGAACATTGATGCCTGGAAAGTTTATGCCGACAGCGTCGCAAACAAAATCAGCGATCAGTTTGGCGTAAAAATTGAACGTGAAGTGTACAAGCAATACGGCAATGTGGCCGAAAGCATTCACCCGCAGGCGCGCCAAGTGGTTACCAACGCCCTGCAAAATGCCGGCATTACGCCTGATTTTAAAGAAGAACGCGCCGGCACTACGGCCTCTATGTTAATGCTCAAGCTGGGCAACGGCGCTTATACCTTATTTACGGGGCAGAACAATCCGCACGCTTTTACCGAATGGCTCAGCGAAGAAGATATGTACAAGGCCTACCTGGTGGCGCTGAACCTAGCGGATGAAATTGTAATGATGAGGTAATTAATACCAACCGATGAAGATTTTAATAGCCACGGGCAATCCGCATAAATTTAAAGAGCTCGTTCATATTTTGCCCGCGAAACTAAAAAACGGAACGCCGATTGAGTATGTCAGCATGGCCGATTTTAAAGGGCTGTCGCTGCCGCCGGAAACCGGCAACACGCTGGAAGACAACGCCGAAATCAAGGCCATCTACGCCGCCCGGGAAAGCGGTCTGCCGGCCGTGTCGGACGATACCGGGCTGGAAGTAAAATTTCTGCACGGAGCGCCGGGCGTGCACACTGCCCGCTATGCGGGAGAACACGCCGACGCAGACGATAACAACCGCAAACTCTTAGCCGCACTGGAAGGCCAATTATTGCCGGACCGGGCCGCCAGTTTCCGCACGGTGGCCTGTTTGGCTACCCCGCAGGGACGCGTGCAAACCTTTGACGGCACGCTGGACGGCTATATCGGTTTTGGCTACCGCGGCGAAAACGGCTTTGGATACGATCCAATTTTCCTGGTTGGGGATACTCAAAAAACACTGGCTGAAATGACTGAAAAAGAAAAAAATAAAATCAGCCACCGCGCCAAAGCGTTTAAAAAATTGGCCGACCATTTGGTTTTGCTTAAAAACAGGAAATAATTGCTAAAACCCCCGGCTGGACCGGGGGTTTTTATCTGCAGGAATTCCCCGTTGCCGCCGAAACGGGAACGGGCTTCTGCCCTGTACTTATGCCTTTTCTGCCCCTAAAAAACCCCGGTTATGGCCGGGGTTTTTTATAGAAGGGTTCCGCCTAAAATTCTATGACCAACATAGCGGGTTTGATTAAATAGAATAAGTTAATCAGAGCGCCCAAACTTAAAAACGGTCCGAAAGGAATTGCATCGCTGCCTTTTTTCCCCTTAAAAATCATCAGAAATACGGCATAAACCAACCCGAAAAAGGAAGCCAATACAATCGTAGTAATCACCCCTTCCCAGCCAATCAACGCGCCGACACCGCCCATCAGTTTCACATCGCCGCCGCCCATGGCTTCTTTCTTAAACATCCAGGTTCCCAAAAGCGCAATAGCCAGCACGCCGAACAGCCCCACCGCCGCGCCAATCAGCGAAGTTGCTTCTTTCTGCCACCACACTCCGGAAAAATTAGGATTCGCCCACGCAAACACCAGCCCCAGTACAATAAGCCCCAGGGAAAAGCGGTCTGGAATAATCATTATTTCTAAATCAATGACCGACAGTATAATCAGCGCATACACCGCCGACAACACAACAAAAGTCCACACGCTGATCCCCAACCGCCAAACGAATAACAGCGTCAGCAACCCCGTCAGCAATTCTACCACCGGATACTGGATAGAAATGGGCTGTTTGCAATTCCGGCATTTGCCGCGCAGCCACAGATAACTAAACAGCGGGATATTGTCGTACCATTTAATGCGCGCCCCGCACCCCGGGCAGGAAGAGGGCGGCCATACGATGGATTTTTCCCGCGGAATGCGGTAAATACATACATTTAAAAAACTTCCAAACAACAAGCCGAACACAGCGGCAAAACACAATACAAAGGCGTCCATAACACTCCTTACAGTCAACTAAAACATAAAAATCCCCCGCCCAAAAAGCGGGGGAGCAATCAATGCGTATTCCAGGGCTTTCCGTAGCTGTCTTCTTGGTCGGTATTTACAAAAAAGTCGCCGTAGCGCGGATCCGCCGGATCATTCACATACGCCCAGCCGCCGGTTTTAGTGAAACACTCTTCATAATTTCCCACCGACACATGAGCCGAAGGCGGATAGCCCGGCACGGTGGCCTGCGGAATTTTCTCTATATAAGCCGGCACCAAGCTGGACAAGTCGTCCGTTGGATAAGTGCCCTGGTGTTCGCCGTAATAGGCGGCGATGGCGCTTCGCACTTTAACCAGTTTATGTTTCGTGCTTCCTTCCTGTGCTTTATGCACTAAAATCATGAATTTCGGCACGGTAAACCCCAACAGCAAGGCAAACACCACTACCGTAATTAGAATTTCCGTTACCGTAAATCCTTTTTTCATACGCACCTCTACTTAAAATTCAGCGAAATCAGCGCAAACACTTTGGCATCGCCCAAGGTATTTTTGATGCTGGAATACTCGTTGGGCTGGTGGGCCAATTCGTCCAATTTGGAATAAACCACCGCCGGATAACCCGCATTACGCAAGTAGGCGCCTACGGTACCGCCGCCCACCCCCATCGCACGGGGTGTATTTTTATAAACGGCTTTGACCGCAGCTTGAGTCAGTTTCACAACTTCGGCATTTTTATCCGTCGGTTTAGAGCTTTCATTGATAACGGCTTCTATTTTAATTTTTACTTTCAGCTGTTTTTCAACGGATTTAGCTATTTTGGCAATTTCCGCCAGCACCGCCGCATTTTTGTAACAAGGCAGGACGCGGCAATCCAAATAAAACACATCGGTTCCTGGAATGGTATTTACATTCGGCACATTGGCTTCGCGTTTGGTCGGCTCAAAAGTGCTTCCGCTTTCCGGAGCGAACAGTTTATCTTTCTTATTAAATTTTTTATACAATTCGCCCAATTTTACCACCAAATGTGCCGCCGCCCGGTGGGCATTTACCCCACAGCCGGGAGTGGAAGCGTGCGTCTGTTTGCCGGAAACGGTAAACTTAACCCACAGCATATTTTTCTCGGCAATTTCCACCATGGTACCTTCGGGGTTGCCGCCGTCCGGCACCAGGAAAGCGTCGTCTTTGGCAAAAGTTTTGGCGTGTTTTTTAAGAATGGCGTCAATACCGTAGGTGCTGCCGATTTCTTCATCGGCATTCAGCAGGAGCGCATAATTGCACGGCGGCCGGATACCGCCGTCCATCATGGCTTTTACCGCCAGCAAACCCGATATCAGCCCCTGTTGGTTATCTTCGGAGCCGCGGCCATAAATTTTATCGCCTTTTACGACGGCTTTAAAAGGGTCGGTTTTCCACAGGGATAAATCCCCGGGCGGCACGATGTCCATATGCGCCATAACCCAAAGGGTTTTCTTTTTATTCTGCCCGTAATACTTGGCTACGATATTGGGGCGCACGCCGTCTTTGGCCTTGGCGTCTTTGATATTAATGACAGAAATTTCATCAAACTTCATCTGTTTTAAGACAGACAGCAAATACGCGGCTTTGGCATTTTCGCCTTCGCCTCCATTGTGCGGAGAAACCGCCGGACAGCCAATCATATGGGTTTGCAAATCAATGACCGTTTGCTTATAGGAATCTATTTTTTTAAATAATTCTTTTTCCATGTTTGCCTCCGTCCGCCGAATTAAAGCGGATTTGCCACATCAATAAATTCGGTTTGCACTTCAAAACGCTTGGATACCAACTCCATCAGCGCCAGCACACCGGGTTTTTCGGAATTATAATGCCCCAGCGCCAGGCAATTTAACTTGCCTTCCCGGCACCATTCCTGCGCCGGCTCGTCCAAAGCCCCGGTAACATACAAATCCAACTGTTGGCTGATGGCCTGCGGAATCATACTGTATGCCCCGCCGCTCACAACCCCCACCGTTTCAATGCGTTTGGGCCCATAAGCCAGCACTTGCGCTTTGGCGCCGCAATATGCTTCCAGCACGCCGGTAACCGTGGACAAATCGGTCGGGGCTATTACCCCGGAAAAACCGATTAGATTGCCGTGATATTCCCCAAACGGTTTGAGCCGCTGAGCCCGCAGGGCACGCATCAAACAGGCATTGTGCCCCACCACCGGGTGCATATCCAGCGGCAGATGATATCCGGCTAAATTTAAATCGTTCTTCAGCAAAAACGCCACCCGCTCGCGGAACATACCCGTCAACGGCTGTTCCTGGCCCCACAACAAGCCGTGATGCACCACCACCAAATCAGCCCCGGCCACTTTGGCTTTGCGGAATAACTCCAAGGAAGCCGAAACGCCAAACACAATTTTACCGACGCGCGGCGTCCCTTCCACTTGCAGGCCGTTGCGGCTGGCATCGGGGATTTGGGCTATGTTCAGATAAGTATCCAAAAAGCGAATGACATCTGCGCAATTTACCATAGAATTATGTTATCATTTTATAAGAATGAAAAGAACCCTTTTTTTGCTGCTTTTTCTCTTCTTATTTTGCTTGCCGGCCCCGGGGGAAAATCTCCCCACCGCACCCTATTTGCCGGCGCAAAGCGGTTCCAGCCCCATTACGGTACAGTTTCCCTATGAAAAAATGACGGTAACGCGCGGCGCGGCCAACATTTTTCTATTTGGAAAAATCAACCTGCCGGCTCCCGTTTCGCTGGATATCAACGGCGAAGAAGTACCGGTTCACTCCAACGGTACTTTTCTGGCTTTTTTACCCGTACAAAGCGGAGAATTCACCTTCGTACTGACGGCCCAATCCCCCCAGCAAACGGCACAAGCCGTCCGACGGATTTTCGTACCCGGCGCGGATATTAAAGACTTTTCCGCCCGGGCCGAATTTGACCCGGAAGAAGTTTTCCCGCAAACCCCCACCGAGCTGCTGCCGGGCGATGTAGTGGGGCTGTATGTACGGGGTACGCCCGGTGCGGAAGTATCTTTTACGCTGTCCGGATTGAAAGACGCCAAAAATGTGCCGATGAAAGAAGATGTATCGGCCCCCGGCATGTACCGGGCAAAGTACTTGATTGATGTCCACCAAAAACCGAGAAATGCCAAAGTAACTTATAAAATGGAAAAAGGCCCCGGCGGAAGTGAAGCCAAAATTACCGCGCCGGCCCGAATAAAAGTGCTGGATCCGGACGATCCCTTCACCCGCGCGGAAGTGCTTTCCCCCGGGGTAAAACTCCGCAAAATTCCCACCCCGCGCGAAAACTTATACCCGTTTTACCGGGCTTATGGGGAAGTCCTTATCAACGGCCGCATGAATGGACAGTACCGCATTTTCCTCAATGAAAATGAATCTGCCTGGCTGGAGGAGAATAAATTAAAAACGGCCTTTTTTTCGGGCTATGCGCCCAACCGCATTGCGCAGCTTAAAACTGCCGCCTCGGCCGATAAAACACGGCTTATCTTTTCCGGCCAAAGAAGCATGCCCATCAGCATACACGAATTTAACGACCGGCTGGAACTGACCCTGTACTACACGGAAGGATTTGACGAAAATTACAGTTTTGACACCACCAGCCCGCTGATAGACAATATCGTCTGGTCCCAACCGGCCCGCGATACGCTGTTTTTTAAAATTTACTTTAAAAAAGACACCGCCCTTTGGGGCCACGCCTACGATTTTAACGGCAACGATTTAATCATTGATCTCATGCACCGGCCGGCTCTGCACTCTACGGAAAAAGAACCGCTTAAAGGCGCCCGCATTCTGTTAGACGCCGGGCACAGCCCCAAACGATCCGTTCCCTACGACGGCGCCGTCGGCCCGACCGGCTACCTGGAATACGAAGCCAACCTGGCTTTGGCGCAAGAACTCAAACCCTTACTGGAAAAAGCCGGCGCCACTGTGATTATGACCCGCCAAGGAAATAACCGCATGAGCTTGCAAAACCGTTATCAGCTGGCTTTAAAAGAAAAAGCGCATATTTTCGTCAGCTTGCATTACAACGCCCTGCCGGAAACCATCAATCCGCTCACCCGCGCGCGCGGCTATTCGGTCTATTACAATTATCCGCACAGTTTTCAGCTAGCCCAGTCCGTTTATGACGCTTTTACCCGTTATGTACCCCTGCCGGACAACGGAATGATTGCCAACGATGTGCTGTTCATTCCGCGTATTCCGCAAATGCCCAGTATCCTGGTGGAGAACGCTTACCTTATTTTGCCCGAACAAGAAGAAATGGCCAAAACCCCCGAAGGCAGAGCCCCGCTGGTACAGGCCTTGTACGAAGGAATTTTAAATTTTTACGGGGTCAAAACAGAGGTTAAAAAGAAGTCCAACCGGCGAAACGCTTTTCAAAAACCGGGGCGAACCTTTCACTGATATCCGCCGCAAGCGGCATCCGCTAAAACCGTACGCCGCTGCGAAGCTGCACGCCGGCCGACCAATGATGCGACGCATAAAAGAAAGAGGATATTTGGGGATCTTTCTCATAAACCGCCAGCACTTCTGCCCCGATAAACCACCAATCGTTTAGATCCGTCTCCAGGCCCATTCCCGCCGACAAGTAAAGAGAGTCCGACGACCTTTTAAATTTCTGCACATACAATATTTCCCGCGACACCTGCCCCGCCCCTAACAACATATAGACACGGGTACTGCTGCGCGGCGTAAGGGTAAACTTAGCAGCCGCTCCCAAACGAAATCCTTGATGAAATTTAAAAGCACCGGACGATTGCCCCGGAAACAATACTTTCCCTTCGGGCCCGAAAGAAAACCAACGGGTCACAGAATACAGCACCTGGGCTCCGGCACTCCACTCGCCCGAGGAAACCGTTTTCCCGTTAAAGTCCTGCATGGATAAAGTGGAAGCCGCCGCCGACAGCGCCGCTTCCCACCGGGGAAAATTTGCCAAGGATTTTTCTTCTGTGTGATATTCCTGAGCGCGGTAAATTTGACCAAAAGAAGGACAACAAGAAAAAATGACCCAACCGATAACAACCAGCAAACGCTTCATATGTAATATTGTAACAAGATGCTTCCCCGGCATAAATAATGCAATACAGTTATTTTGCAGCGTTAAATCCGAAAGTCCGTCCGAAGCCGCCCCGTCTTTCTTCCCGGTTCCGCCTGTCACCCGCTGTCAAACCGACCGCGGCAACGCCGCACGGAGTTTCCTGCCTTTTCCGGGACCCAGGTGTAACTGGGCCTAAAGACCCTTGGCTTACCCCTATATAGGATATATACTATATATATGCGCAAGTATCTTATCAGTCTGCTGATTTTAGGGCTCGGGCCGGGGTTGCTTTACGGCAGTGGCTTAAATGTGTTGATTCTGCGGCGCGCGCCCGAAGTTCATTTCTCTTTTTGGCAGCCCTATACCGTATTTTCGGAAGGGAAGGCCCGCGCGTCACTTACTGTGCAAGATCGGCTGACGGCAAAAACGGTGGCCGGGGGAGTGGCTCTTTTCGTATCCAAATCAGCCAATGAGCAACCCCAAAAACTAGGTGTTTTCTCCGCGGCCATAGAAATTAAACCCACAGCCGTCCGTCCGGCTGCTGAGGAGAATTCCCCTCTCCCGAAATTTGTTACTTTTCGCCAACCCACCTACGGTGGCGATATTACTTACAGCGGGCCGCTGACGCTATTTGCCAAAAGCGGCGTCAATGTGGTGGAAAGCGTAACGCTGGACGAATATGTAACCCAAGTTGTCAATTGTGAATTAGGCGGCGAAAAGACCTTAGCCGCTCTTAAAGCCCAGAGCGTATTGGTGCGCACTTTTGCCCTGTACATTACCCAACTGCGGCTATTGGCCTTGGAAAAAGGCAATCAAAACTGGGCCTATTTCCAGCTGTTCGCCACCCCGGTTGACCAGGCCTACAACTGCCGCAAACGCGCCAACGACCGGGAACCTCCAAACGCATTGGTCCGCCAGGCCGTAAAAGAAACAGCCGACGAAGTGCTGCTGAAAAATAATAAATTGGCCCGCGTGCAATATAATACTTGCGCCGCACAGCCGCTGCCCAAAGGCGTTATCTGCCAGGAAACAATGATGAAAATGGCCCGGCAGGGTAAATCCTACCAGGAAATTCTTTCTTTTTTCCGGCCGGACACCCATTTAGCGCCATATCAAAAATCGGATTTCTATACTCAAATTTTTCAGCATCTATTGCAGCAAAAATTACAAAAATAACACAAACCCCTAAAATAAATATCCCCCGGAAAATCCGGGGGATATTGGTTGTTCGTTATTGCAATTAAATCCGCCAGCGTAAGCGAGCCGCCAGGAAGATTTCGGTTTTGGAACCATCTGCACTGTGGGTGGCAAAACCCAATAAACCGCTTAAATCCAAATCGGGAGCCATTACCCGGCTGTAACCGCCGGCCAGGCGCAGGGTGGTATCGCTGTCCCCCCCAGAAAACCGTTTGCCTAAGAACCCCAGACTGGCTTGGGCATCAATGGAGTTTAAATCGTCCATATAGTATTTACCCACTCCGCCTAAATAAAAATCCGTGGCGCTCTTTCCTTGATCGGTACTGCCGATGAAATCAATCGCGGCGAAACCGCCCCAAGTCCATTCTTCGTAAGAACGGGCTTCGCGCCCGACCATCGCTTGTACACCGAAATCAGTAGAACCTTTGGCTACCCCGTCCGGATGGTTATCCCACGGAGAATCAAACAGCGAAGGGCTGAAATGAGCGCTTAAATCCAACAATAAATCGCGGTTGGCCAAATTCTCCGAAGCCCGATATTTCACCCCGAAATCCGGGTCCGTCAAAGCCGTTTCGCTGTAGCCGCCGTCCATTTTCAAGTTAGCCAATCCCAGCGAACCATACACTTCCCAGCGCGGGTCCAGCCCGTAGCGGAAAGTTTCTTTCAACAGCCACTGTTTAGCCCCGTCCCCGCCTTGATAATTGTTGTTATAGGACAATTCGCTATCCAACAACATCGCTTCTTTTTGCAACATAAAAAAGGGATCCGTTGCCGAAAGCTGAGCAAAACTGGGTAAAGCCAGCAGGCACAACGCAAGTGCAACCAGTATTCTTTTCATACTATCTCCTTACTATAAGATAGAAAATTATATATTTTTTCCGATTTTACAGCAACTTCCAATTAAAAATTTTCCGCTCCTTTATAAAAAGCAAAACCCTTTGACAAACCAGTCAAAGGGTTTAATGTTTTAAATCTTACCGGGGAAGGGACTTGAACCCTTAAGCCCGAAAGGGCAATGGTTTTTGAGACCATCCTGTATACCAATTCCAGCACCCCGGCATAACGACTACTTATTTATTCTAGCAAATTTTTAGTTAAAATAAAATTCTTTCTGGCTTTTCGGTCCGCACTACCCGAGGGACTGGCGTCCCGGCAGAATAATTTTATTAGAATTTCAGCATAGAAGTATATTCTTTCAAGCGTTTATCAATATCCGTCTGCGTCAGCCCGGCCAGCCGGTCCACACTAAAAGACTCTATCGTAAACGAAGCCATCACATTGCCAATCATCATAGCGCGCTTAATGGCGGTCAGCCGGTCCCACTTGCGCAAACTGGCCAAATACCCGGTAAAACCGCCGCCGAAAGTATCGCCGGCGCCGGTAGTATCGTGCACATGTTCCAAAATATAAGGCGGCAGTTGGGCAATTCCCACACGGCTTACCAGCATGGCCCCGTTGGAACCCAGCTTAATTACTACATATTTTACCCCTTGTTCCAATAAAAGCCGGCCCGCTTTAATCAGGTTATATTCTCCCGTCAGTTGGCGGGCTTCACTTTCGTTTAAAAACAGCACATCAATCCGCTTGATAACTTCCAGCAGGGTTTCTTTTTTGGACGAAATCCAATAATTCATCGTATCGCACGCTACAATTTTTGGATTTTTCACTTGATTCAAAACAGCCAGCTGCAATTCCGGATCTATATTCGCCAGGAAAACGGCTTTGGCTTTTTTTTGGCGTTCGGTTAAGACCGGATTAAAATCCTGAAAAACATTCAATTCGGTAAACCGGGTAACGGCCGTATTGAAATCCTTATCATAACAGCCCCCCCAATGAAAAGTTTTTCCTTCTTTGATTTGCAATCCTTCCAAATCAACCCCGCGGCGGACGAACGGAGCGCGGTCCCGGTCGGAAAAATCCGTTCCCACCACGGCCACCACCGACGGCTTGGCAAAATAACTGGCACACAAAGAAGCATAGCTGGCGGCACCGCCCAGCACACGCTGCACGCTGCCGTTGGCATTTTCAATCGTATCAAACGCGACGGATCCTACTACTAATACTTCGTTTTTCACAAACTAATCCTGTAAGAAAGTTTTAATTTCCACTTCACTGTTAAACTGGTCAAAGAACCCTTGTTGAGCGGTTTCCATTTTAGTATCCAGCAACTGATCGGCGAAGTCGGCTTTGTTTTCGTCAAAATTTTTCAAATTGCCGTGCTGCATTTTATAACCGTATTTAATTTCTTCCGGCGTGAGTTTATAGTAAGAATACAGCACTCCGCGGAAACGATCCGCCAATTTGCCTTTGCGCAGCTGTTTTTCAAACTCTGCCGGAGTCATTCCCACCGCGCGTTTTAACGCATATTCATAAGCGGTTTTGTTAAACTGTCCGTTTTGGGAGAAAATCGGCGAAGTTTGAATATCATACGCCACTTCATAGTCCGACACTTCCAACCCGGCCTGCCGGGCGGCTTGGTTTAACACTTCTTCGCTGATTAACGCGGCCAAAAACTGCTGTTGCAGGAATTTGAGCATATTTTCGTCCACATCCACCCCTTGGTTGCGAAGCACCCGGGCGCGTTCTTCGGTTACGCGGTAAAGTTCGCGGTAAGTGATATCGGCCGAACCGACCTGGGCTACGGTATTGCTGAAGTTACCGCGGCGGTATGCGTCGGCCCCTAAATACACGATACTGCCCAAGAAGAAAGCCAGCGTAATGATAAGAATGGTTTTTTTGTATTTAATCAGAAACGAAATCATATGCAAAAGCTCCCGTATTATTTATTTTCGTTTTTTTCCTTTTTTTCTTTGGCGGGTTCTTTTTCGGCGTCGCCAATGACGCATTGTCCGGCGATGCGGCCGCCTTCTTCCACAATCATTTTTTTGGCGCGGATATCCCCTTTAATAGAGGCCTCCGCCAATACTTCCAGCATTTCCGCGCATACATTCCCTTCAATCACCCCGCCGCAAACGACAATTTCCGCCGTTACATCGCCCACTATTTTCCCTTCGGTTCCCACAATCACATGGCGGGCATTATCCACCGACCCTTCCAGCGTACCGTCCACGCGCAAAGAGCCCTGCACGCTCAGCGTGCCCTGGAAATAGCATTCCGCACTGACGACGGAAAAATGTTCGCCGGAAGAAAAATCCGAATCTTTTTTCAAAAATCCCATACAGTCCTCCTAAATTATTTAAAATAGTCCCTTGGATTAACGGCCTGCCCGTCTTTCCACACTTCGTAATGCAAATGCGTACCGGTAGAACGGCCGCTGGATCCCCACGTAGCGATACGGTCCCCGCGTTTAACCACATCGCCGGAT